>JBAQAB010000385.1:0-4650 GCA_049285535.1 Xanthobacteraceae bacterium | reverse complement strand
GACGCGCGATCGACTCCAGCGCCTGCCGGGCATCGAATTTTTCCAGCATCACGAAGGTCAGCCCGAGCAGGAAACTCAAATTCATCACCACCGTGCCGTAAACATGCGGCAGCGGCAGCCCGGTAAGCTGGACGTCGCGCTCGGTGCGCACGTTCATGGCCGCGGTCATCGCCGCATTGAGCACAACGCTGCGGTGATCGAGCATCGCGCCTTTGGGAAATCCGGTGGTGCCGGACGTGTAACAGATCGTCGACAGCTCCTTGGCGACATTGCCCGGCGGCACGATCGTATAGGCTTGCCCCGATAGCATATCGTCGA
Organism: Xanthobacteraceae bacterium; assembly: GCA_049285535.1. Taxonomy (GTDB): domain Bacteria; phylum Pseudomonadota; class Alphaproteobacteria; order Rhizobiales; family Xanthobacteraceae; genus BOG-931. The sequence goes on along the minus strand of JBAQAB010000385.1, from coordinate 4,332 downwards.
ATGAAATCGTGCCGGCGACCGCTGCGCCACCGAGCACGACGATTTCCTTCAAATCGCCGTCGTTCTTGAGATACTGCGCGGCGCCGGCGCGCTCGGCCGTCGTCATGAGCACTTTCGCGCTGCAATCCTTGACGACATAAGCCAATTCTTCGGCCGTCAACATCGCGTTGACGGGGTTGATGACGCCGCCCGCCTTGGCGATGCCGATATAGCTTATGACCCACTCCACGCTGTTCGGCGCGAACAGCGTGACCCGATCGCCCTTGCACACGCCGAGCGCCTTCAGGCCATTGGCCGCTTGGTTGCTCAGGCGTTCAAGCGCGCTGTAGGTGACCGTCCGCTCACCAAAGATCAACGCAATCTTGCCGGGCAAGCGCTCGGCCGTCCCCGGCAAGATTTGGTCGATGGTCATATTCAACATGATGCGCCGTCCTCCCGATGCAGAGCTTTTGTCGGCTCTTTGGGCACAACATTATCATTGGCATTTGGACGCTTAAAGCGGGCTAGGCTGGTCCGACCGGCCGACATGGGACGCTCGACTCCCGGTCAAAAGCCCATGACGACGTTGCCAGAATGGGCGCGCCACCCAGCGCTGTTCGGCGCGATAATAGGTCAGCCGTTCGCTGAGGTACGCGGCATACCGGGCATCGAGATCGGCCTGTAATTTTTCCAGCACGCAACTGTCCGATGAATGAATAGCGACCAAAGCGGCGGCCGCATTGTGACCGCCGACAATGGCAGTGATGATGCCTTGCGAGGAGAGTGGGTCGAAGGATTGCGCGGCATCGCCGGCGGCGATCCATCTCTCGCCATAAACTCGCACCAATCTCGCACTGGCTGCATTGACGCGGAAAGGGCCGGCGACGAAGTGGCAATGCGGGCCGTCAGCTCCCGCTTGCAGATGAAAAGTCTTGGCGACGTAATCCTTAAAATTTACCGCCGATCTCAGGCGTGCATCGCACAGATCGCCGTCGGTGAAATAGGCCAGAACCCGGCGCCGGTTCGGTATTCGCACGCTATAGAACCAACCGTCCGGCGCCGATTCCAGATAGATGCGCTGGTCCGGGTCCGACTGAGCGCTCGACTCCTCGGCAACGCACCAAATGGCAATAAGCTTGTCGTGAATTTGCCGCCGCGCGCCGGCGTCGACCGCCAACCGCGCCGCTCGGCCCGTGCAGTCGACTGCGTAATCCGAGGATACCCAAATCTGCTGCCCCGCCCTATCGATCCGGAATTCCCATCCGGCGGGTTTGGACTTCGTTTCGATCCTGGCGCAGCGCTCGATCAGGACCGCGCCGCTCCTGACCGCAGCGTCGATCAATTGCCGCTCGAACAGCGGACGGTCGAGATGCCAGCCGCAGCCGAAAGGATTCAGTATCGCCTCGCGACAGTGAGCGACATCGGAGCCCCACCGCGCCATCGTCCCGGCGCTCGGTAAATGCAGGTCCGTGCTGAGACAATCGAGCCCCAACCCGTTGAGCAACTGTCGTGTCTCTGCCGGAATCGTTTCACCGACAGCGAAGGCTGAGTGAGGCCGATCGCGAACGATTAAGGCCACGCGGGCACCGGCGCCGGCTAACACGTAAGCCGCAACTGCGCCGGCCGGTCCGCCGCCCACGACGCCTATGTCGAAGCGGGTCTTACCGATTCGCCCGGACATGGCGCTCAGTGGACGTAACCGATCCCGAATTCCTGCACCAAACTGCGAACCCGACGGCGAGGCGCCAGCGGCTCGGAGCGAATTCTCGAAACCGGCGCGGTCTCGTGGGGCATCGGACAGCCGGCATTGATCCAACGCACGATCACCAAGCGACCCGCTTGATTGCCGAGCGCCGGGAAGCGCGTGTCCAAGGCCTGGGCCATGCGATTGCCACCGGCGGCGAAATCGCGCACCAGCGGACTGTTCTCGGCATTCCACGGCACCACCCATGGATTACCGGGGCTGCCCAGGGCTCGCATAAGTTCAACTAGGTCGCCGGCAAACCACTCATGCAGCGGCTTGCCCTCGAGCTTGTAGCGGAAGTGCCCTTCCGTCCCGACCACGGAGCTGCGCAGTTCGCGCAGCAATAGCAGCATCGATTCTGCCTTGGTCTGGTACTGTTTTACGACCTCGGTATCGCCGGTCCGCCCCAGCCAGAGGATCCAGGAGCGCCAGAGGCAGACATCGTCGGCGTCAAAGACCTCGTACATCGGGCCGTCGAACGTGGTCAGATAATTCAGCAACCGGCTGGCCTGCGGATTGCCGGGAACGACAAAAGCCGAATGCGCGAGCTCGTCGACGAATCCGTCGGGATCGTCGAACCAGTCGTTGATGCGGTTGGCGCCCATCTTTCTATTGGCGTGGTTCAGACTGCCATAATGCTGCTTGCGCGCCATCAGGCTTTTGATTTTGTCCGTCATCGACGGCGGCCGGCGACGAGCGACCACGCCGTCGATGCCGAGGTAATTCATGCCGGCGGTCGCGAAAGCGACAAAGCCGGTCCAGATACGTTTCCATTCGCGCTGCATTGCCGCGCGCCCGCTCTCCTTCAAGACATTGTCGAGGTAGACGTTGACCGCGTTGCGCGCCTTGGCGCCGTGGCCGTCGACGGCGTTGTCGATGCCGACATGCATCCGCCAGAACTGGGAATCGATGCCGTGATAATCGAGCTTCTTGATCGTCTGGGCGAGCTCCAGGACCTCCCATTCCAGGAACAGTGTCATGCCGATGATCTCGGGGAAATATCGATCGGAGTTCTGCGATATCGCCATCTGGAAGACCGGGCTACAGAAATCTGCATCATTGAATTTCGGATGATCGGCATAAGCCCGCGTAGCCACCCCGGGCAGCGTGATATTGAGACCGCGCAGGAACGTCGTGAAAAGATTGCCGTGGTGCAGCGCCGGATTGCCGTTGCCGAATTCGTCGCTCCACACGTCGAACAGGAATCCTCGCACGTCGTCCAAGGTTCCGGTATTGGCGATGAACCGCAGCCACGCTCCGTCATTCTGATTGTAGGGGCCGGAATGGACGCGATCGTTGACGATATCGGCCCGCGCCTCATCGAGCTCCCAGGGCTTCATGCGCGCGGCCTGGTCGCGATAGAAGTCGTAGATTTCCTCCAGCTTCGCCTCGAAGGTGTTCTTGTCGTAGTCGAAGTACTTCTCAAGGATGACGGCGCCAGAGTCGGTGTAGGTCTGATGCTCGATCGCGCGGCGTGCGACGCCGAGGAATTGATTCACGATCTTGGAACTGAACTCGTACATTTCCGGAAACTGGTCGATATTGCACAGCATGTAGTAGAAATCGCGATATTCCAGGCCCTCCAACCCGTTTCGCTCGGTTTCGACGTACGCCTCCGAAGACTTGGCGTCGGGCTGGTCGGACGAAACGAACGTGCGGCGAACGACAAAGCCCAGATCCGACCAGTGCTTGACCATACCGTTGTCGCCGCTGCAGTTGGACCAGTCGAGATAGACGATGTCGCCGGCGCACTGACCAAGCTCGATCATTCGCAAGTTGTGATAATGGCTGCTGTTGGTATCGAAGTCTTCCCGAACCGCGCTCTCGTAATCGCCAACCCCGCTGGTAAAGCCGCCGACCGCGTTCGAAAGCAGCGAGATGCGGCCATGATATTGAGCCGCAGGTTCTCCCGCGACGGAGATCGTTTCCAGAATCGTCCGGCAATAATCCGTGCACCGGTTTTTTATGAAATCGGCGTAGTCGGCGTCAGCGCGCCGCGAAGGCATCGCGTCGGCCTTTTGGCCGCGGCGTGCGGCCGCACGCCGCCCTTTGGCCGGTTTTTCGTTCGCGGGCTTGCGTGGCGCATGCTCCGTTTGACTTGCGCTGCGCCGGAATTCGTCCGGCGAGGGAACGACGAAATGAAAATACCGGCCGCCGAAGCGGTCGAACTGTTCCTGGACGACAAACTGAATGCGATCGAGACTGGGAAGCCGCTCCGCAGGCGTGCGGTCCCCCGGCACCACAGCGTCCACGAGCTCGGCGAAGATTGTTCTGAGTTTGTCGCATAGCGTGTCGATGTGGTCCGGCTGAGTGTCGGCTTCCTCCGGCGGCGGGAACAGGAAGGCTTCGACGCTCGCCGTATCGGGTCGCCGAAATTCGACGCCACGCGCCCACGGCTGCCGCACCAGCATGAGACGATTCAATTCGCCGTGCGTGCCCTCGTAGGGAAAGGACTTCTGCAGCTCTTCCGCAGACCGATCGGTGATGACGCTATCCGGGCGTTGCGCCGGCCACCAATGCGTGTTGCACTCGAAAAAGTCGGCCTGCCACGGCACTGCCATGAATTTGGTGACATCGCCCGCCTCAAGATGATCGGCCAGCCCATAGGC
>JBAQAB010000384.1:0-13824 GCA_049285535.1 Xanthobacteraceae bacterium | reverse complement strand
GATGCCGGCCGCGCATCACGATCTCGTTCAGGCGATCACCAGCCATCTGCCGCATCTGATCGCTTACACGATCGTCGGCACTGCCGACGAACTCGCCGAGGTGACGCGCTCCGAGGTTCTCAAATTCTCGGCCGGCGGTTTCCGCGATTTCACCCGCATCGCCGCGTCCGATCCTACCATGTGGCGCGATGTGTTTCTGGCCAACAAGGACGCGGTGCTGGAAATGCTCGGCACCTTCAACGAGGATCTCGCGCAATTGACCCGGGCGATTCGCCGGGGCGACGGCGATGCGCTGTTCGATCATTTTAAGCGCACCCGCGCCATCCGCCGCGGCATCGTCGACATCGGCCAGGATTCGCCGGCGCCGGATTTCGGCCGGCCGCATCCCGACCTGCCGGCCGAGCCACTGCCGCGGCCCTACGCCGCCGCCGACGATCAGTAAGCCGATCAACGCGCCTTGACCGTCAGCGCTTCGTCGACCGCGCCGCGCAGCGCCGTAAGCGTGAACGGCTTTGTGATCACATCGTGGATAATGGCGTCGAGGCCGTGCGCGCGCTCGCGCTGATCGGCGTAACCCGTCATCAGCAGAATAGTCACATCGGGATAGTCACGCGCGGCCGCAAGGGAAAGCGCGATGCCGTCCATGATCGGCATGCGGATGTCGGTCAGCAGCAGATCGAAATGGCCGTCCTCGCGCTTGAGCAGATCGAGCGCGTCGCTGCCGTCACATGCGGTTTTGACCTCGTGGCCGGCGCCCGACAGGGCGCGCGCACACATGGCGCATAAAGCCTCTTCGTCTTCGGCGATCAGGATGCGAGCCATGATCAGCGTGCTCCGGCCAATACGTCGTTGCGATTGAGAAAACGCACCACCACGTCATGGGCGTCCGGCGGCGGCGAAGCGAGCCGGCTGTGGAATGCGACACCGCGGCCCGGCGGCAGCATGGCGAGCGGCGGGACTGCCGTCCACGCGTAGATTTCCTGCCGCGCGGCGTTGCGGACTGCAAAGCGCAGATGCGGCACGGTCTCGGTCCTCCCGGTGATGTTGACGATATTGCCGCCGATCACCAGAATCGGCACGCCCTCATGCTGCTCGGTGGTGGTGGCAAGATTCTCAAAATCGAGCCCGCGTATGTTCACCGGCAGATCGAGCCAGGCATAGAACGAGGCGGTCTGTGGCATGGCGCGCACGAAATCGTCCCGCCAACTGATAACAATCGCGTTGGCGACAATCAGCGCCATGATGCCCGACTGCAATCGCGATAGCGGCCATTGCAAACGCCAGCGCTTGCCCTCCCGGGGATAGCGGCGGGCGGCAATGGTCTCGATATCCTCGAGCGGTTCGGGGCTTGGCGCGACGTTAGAGTCCGCCTCGATGTCGATAGGCGGCTGGTCGTCCTCGGCTTCCCCGGGCGCGATCGACGGCGATTCTACTTCGACCGAAGAGTCCTCGGCCACCACAGGAGATTCCGCGCCGTCCGGCGATCCAGACGGTGGCGGAACGACGAACGGATCGGGCTTAGGCTCCGCCGCCGGTGCGGCTTCGGCGCCCCTGGCGGCATCGAATTGGTCCGCGGGAGGGTCCGCGGTGGCCGCCGCTTCCGCTGTGGCGACTTCCCCTACGGCCTCGACAGCGCGGCGCACCGGCGCCAGGGCGTCGGCGGCGGCAATAAGCCTTTCTTCGTGGGGCAATTCGGCGTGCCAGATCATGCGACAGCGCACGCAACGCACCCGGCGGCCGTCCGGCCGCAGGCTTGCCACGTCGACATCGTAGGATGTAGCGCAGTTGGGGCAAACGATCAGCATCGGGCGAATCAGGGGCGCGGCACCTCTCGACTCACCCTATCAGCCGATCCGTTAACGGATTGGAAACCAACCCGGCCCGGAAGCCTGCCCTGCCAGGGGATGCTAAGTTATCGCGGGACCGGCGAATCAGGGCCGCGGACCAGCCATCGGCGCAGGGGCCACGCGTGAGGTTTGACCGGAGGACCGCGTGATCCGATTTGAGAATGTCGGCTTGCGCTATGGGCTTGGCCCGGAAATCCTGCGCGACCTCAGCTTTCGCATCGACGGCCGGTCATTTCAGTTCCTCACCGGGCCGTCCGGCGCCGGCAAAACCTCGCTGTTGCGCATGATGTTCCTGTCGCTCAAACCGACGCGCGGGCTGATCTCCATGTTCGACTTCGATACCGCCGCGCTGAGCAAGGACGATCGCGCGACACTGCGCCGCCGCATCGGCATCGTGTTCCAGGATTTTCGTCTGCTTGACCATATGACGACTTACGAGAACGTGGCCCTGCCGCTGCGCGTGCTCGGCCATGACGAGGCGAACTATCGCGCTGAGGTCGTCGAACTGCTGCAATGGGTGGGTCTTGGCGAACGCATGTCGGCTTTGCCGCCGGTGCTGTCGGGCGGCGAGAAGCAGCGCGCCGCGATCGCCCGCGCCGTGATCGCGCGCCCGCAACTTTTGCTGGCCGACGAGCCGACCGGCAATGTCGATCCGAATCTCGGCCAGCGCCTGCTGCGGCTGTTCATCGAGCTCAACAAATCGGGCACCTCCGTCGTCATCGCTACGCACGACATTGCACTGATGGACGAGTACGACGCCCGCCGCTTGGTCCTGCACGAGGGACGCCTGCATGTCTACGATTGAGCCCGCGAAAACAATGGCGGAGCCGTGGGACGCGCGCGCGCCGGCGCCTGCTGGGCTCATGGCGCAGCGCACGCCGACACCGATCGTGCCACGCGGCTCGATTGCAGGCCGATCGCTGACGGCCGTCGTCGCCATTATGACTTTCCTTGCCGCAGTGACGGCTGGAGCAGTGATGATGGTCGTCACCTCGGCGAGCGATTGGCAGTCGGCGGTCGGACGCGAGGTCACCATCCAAGTCCGGCCGGTGTCCGGCCGCGACATCGAAGCGGACGTGAGTACCGCCACGGCGGTGGCGCGCGGCACCGCCGGCGTCGCCGACGTCCGTGCCTACACCAAAGAAGAATCGGAACAGCTCGTCGAGCCGTGGCTGGGCTCTGGTCTGTCGCTCAGCGAGTTGCCGATACCGCGCATGATCGTCGTCAAGCTCGCCTCGGGGCCAACGCCGGATTTTGCCGGCTTGCGAGCAGCGCTTGCCGCGCGGGTGCCGAGCGCCAGCCTCGACGATCATCGCGGCTGGATCGATCGCATGCGCGACATGGCGGAGGCCGTGGTCGTCGTCGGCATCGCCATTCTAACGCTGGTTGTCGTCGTAACGGTTCTCTCGGTCACCTTTGCGACCCGCGGCGCCATGGCGACCAACCGGCCGATCGTCGAGGTATTGCATTACGTCGGCGCCACTGACGGCTTCGTCGCCAGCCAGTTTCAGCGCCATTTTTTGCTGCTCGGCTTCAAGGGCGGCGCCATCGGCGGCGGCATCGCTCTCTTGCTCTTCGGCATCCTGGGCGCGGCGAGCACATGGCTGTCCGGTAGTGCCGGGGGTGCGGAAGCAACGGCTTTGTTCGGCACTTTCTCAATAGGCGTCGCCGGGTATTTCGCCATTATCGGCCTGATCGTGTTGATGGCCATGGTGACTGCGCTGACCTCACGCCGCACCGTCAACCAAACGCTGGAATCCATCAATTGACGAAGCCGCGGGAATTGTCACAAACCAGCCCCTGGCGAAGTTCGCATTAGTGCCGGAATTGCGGTTATATTTCGCAGGGCTCTCGATTCTGGCGACGCAATTTGGCGCGAGGGACGCGCGCGTGGATGCTTAGTCTCCGAGGCGCGGTGAGAACGCGGCGCATCAGGTCGATCACCCTGAAGCTCGTTATGCTGGGTTTGATCCTTCTGATCTTTGGCTTCGCCGGATTCATCTGGCTCTTGCCCGAGCGGCAAGTCGCGCTCGACGACAATGCCGACGGCATCGTGGTCCTGACGGGGGGCACCTCGCGCATCAGCGACGCGCTGGACCTGCTCGCCTCCGGCCGCGGCAAAAGGCTGTTGATCACCGGGGTCAATACCGGCACCACGACGGGCGATATCGCGCGCGAAGTGGTTAACTACAATACTTTGCTGTCGTGTTGCGTCGACCTCGATTATTCCGCGCTGAATACATACGGCAATGCGGTGCAGGCGCGGCGCTGGGCGGTGGCACACGGCTTCCAGTCGCTGATTGTGGTCACTTCAGCCTATCATATGCCGCGAGCGCTCGCCGAACTTGCGCATCAATTGCCGGACGCCAGGCTGATCCCCTTCCCGGTCGTGTCCGACCGATTGCGTATCGAGCCGTGGTGGTCGAGCGGCGACACCACCAGACTGGTGCTGTCGGAATATCTCAAATACCTTGCCGCCAAAGTGCGCATGCGGTTCTATTCCTTCGACACCAGCGAACTGGCGGCATCCGCAGTCCGTCGGGCGTGAACGCCGCCTTCGGCAGGTTTTCCGTGGCCAGATCAGTCGCGATTTACATCCGGTCGCTTGCCTTCAATGTACTGTTCTATGTGAATTTGACCGCGCACATGATCATGGCGCTGCCGACATTGGCGCTACCCTATCCGTGTCTTCGCGTCTTCATCCGCTCCTATGCGCGCACCAGCTTGTGGCTGCTGCGCGTCGTTTGCGGCACCAAGGTGGAATGGCGCGGCGCTGGGAAAATCCCGAAAGGGTCGTGCATCGTCGCCTGCAAACACCAATCGTTGTGGGAGACGTTTTCGCTTTATGCGCTGCTCGACGATCCAGTTTATGTCCTTAAGCGGGAACTGATGTGGCTGCCGCTGTTCGGCTGGTACATGCGCAAAGCCGGACTCATTCCGATCGACCGCAGCGCCGGCATGGCGGCGCTGGCGCGCATGACGGCGCGAGCGCGGCAGGCGCTCATGGGTGCTCGGCCACGCCAGCTCGTCATTTTTCCGGAGGGCACGCGGCGGCCGCCCGGCGCCGAGCCAAGCTACAAGCCCGGCATCGTCCACTTGTACAACAAGGCCGGCGTGCCCTGCGTGCCGCTTGCGCTCAATTCCGGTCTGTTCTGGCCGCGCCGATCGTTGCGCCGCCTGCCCGGCACGATTGTCGCCGAAGTGTTGGATCCGATCCCGCCCGGCCTCGACAAAGACACGTTTTTCGCTCGCCTGCAGAGCGCTATCGAAACCGCAAGCGCACGGCTGATCCGGGAGGCGGAAGACGGCGCTGAAGGTCAACGGGCCGATTCCTGATCGCCGATGCCCGGCTGACCGATTCCCGATTGCAGATGCTCGGCGAGCAAATGCAAATCGCTCTCGCGATAGCCAAGCGCTTCGAGCGCCCGCACCGTCTCAAGCACGTAATCGCGATTGGGTCCCGACTTGCCGTGGCCTTGCCGCACGTGATGCAGGCTTTCGGCGAGCGTCAGCCGGCCGGCATATTGCACGTGGCTGCGATCGACGATGTAGCACAGCGCCGGCACCCGCCGCCGCGCTGCATCTTCAAGCGCGATCTGCCGCATGGTTTCAAGATAGACCGTCGTGACCTGCTCGCGGCCCCTTAGATAGGCGATGGTTTCCGCACGCCTCGTGGCGGCGACCCGATAGGCGATGCCGCGGCACATGCCGCCGCGATCGAGCCCGAGGACCAGGCCGGGCCGCTCCGGCGTACCGCGATGAACGAAGGAATAGACGCAAAGCGCCCGATGCAGGCCGACGAGCCGAGCTGGAACCCGCTCGACGAAAGCAAAGCCCGGACGCCACATCAGCGAGCCATAGCCGAATACCCAGAGATCGCCGCTTTCGTGCTCTGCAGTCGTATGCATCTCGTTCTTGACTCAAGGCTTGTTTCGCTCGCCTAACAGGATGAGAACGGCGGCACAATGGCGCCGTCTTTGGTAGGCCATAACAGCTCATGTCCGGCGAATCCCCGCTCAGCATGATGCGTTCCGCGCCGCCGCGCCTGCGCAAGCGCCCGGCCAAGGCGCGCCGATCGCGGCTGTGGCTTTCCGTGGCGCTGGTCGCTGTCCTCATCGTCCTCGGCGTTGGCTTGAGCTGGGGCTGGTACCTTGCGGCTTCGATCGCCGACCGCACGCTGGCGGGGTGGGTGGAGCGAGAAGCCAGGCTCGGCCGCGTTTACGCTTGCGGTTCCCAAAGCATCGGCGGCTTCCCCTTCCGCATCGTCACCGACTGCGGCAAGGCCGCGGCGACATTCAACAGCAACGACCCGCCGTTCGACCTCACGGCGACGGATGTCACCTTCTCGGCCGCGCTTTACCGCCCGACCGTGTTGCATGGCGACATTACCGGGCCGGTGACGCTCGCCAATCCGGGCGAGCCGCCGATTTTCGTCGCCAATTGGTCGCGCGCGCAATTGGACCTGCTCGGCTTGCCGACGGATCCCGAGGGCATATCCGTCAACCTCACGGCACCGCGCCTCGACCGCGTCGCCGGCCCCGGGAGCGGGATGATATTCCAAGCCGACAGCGCCGACGTCGACGGCCGCATCATCGAGGGCTCGGCGCGCAGCAACCCCGTGATCGAAGCCACCGGACACTTCACGGCGGCACTGGCGCCGACCTTCCACCCGTTGCTCGCGGAGCCGCTGCGGGGCGACATCGACGCGGTGATGCACGGCTTTAAGGATTTCTCGCCAAAGCCGTGGCCGGTGTTGTTCCGCGAAATGCAGGCCTCCGGCGGCGGCATCGACATCAAATCGTTTCGCATCGAGCGCAGCGACGCGATTGTGGTCGGCGCCGGAACGCTGACCGTGAACGAGCACGGCCGGCTCGACGGCGTTATCAACGTCGCGGTTGCCGGCATCGAAAATATCGTGCCGCTGTTAGGCATCGACCAGTTGATCGGCCAGGGCATCGACAAGCTCACGGGCGGCAGCGGTTCCCCCGGCCAGGGGCTCAACGCGCTGGACCGCCTGGTGCCGGGGCTGAGCGGCGTCGTCCGCGACCAGACCAATTCGAACCTGATCGACAACATCAAAAAAATGGGCCAGCCGACCGAGATCGATAAAAAGCCGGCCATCGCGCTGCCGCTGCGCGTAGCCGACGGTGTAATCTATCTCGGCATCATTCCGGTCGGCGTGGTGCCGGCGCTGTTTTGAGGTGCATTTTGTTCGGCAAAGTTTTTCGATTGGCGGAAATTTAACAACAAAGGATCGTCGGTGCCCTCCCCCCAGCCCATTCCCATCTTCGACGGCCACAACGACGTGCTGTTGCGGCTGTATCGGCGCGCCGGCGCGGAGGCGGTTACGGCCTTCCTGCAGGGCGAGGACAAGGGCCATTTGGATCTGCCCAAGGCACGCAAGGGTGGATTTGCCGGCGGCTTGTTTGCGATCTTCGTGCCGTCGCCGAAACGCGAAAACAGTTCCAGCAGCAAAACGCCGCAGGAATCCGGCAGCGTCATCGGCAACGATCCTGCGCCGCCCGCGGTCGACGCCGCCGAGGCGCAGCGGACCGTTTTCGCCATGGTGTCGCTGCTGTACCGGATCGAGCGCGAGTCGCAGGGCCGCGTTCGCGTCTGCCGCACCGCCGGCGATATCGAGTCCTGCCTCGCCGACGACGTGCTGGCGGCGGTGCTGCATATCGAGGGCGCCGAAGCCATCGACGCGAATTTCGAGCTTTTGGACGTGCTCTATGCGGCGGGCTTGCGCTCGCTCGGCCCGGTCTGGAGCCGGCCGAACGTATTCGCTCACGGCGTGCCGTTCCGTTGCCCGTCTTCGCCCGACATCGGGCCCGGCCTGACCGATCTCGGCAAGGTGCTGATCGGCGCCTGCAACAGGTTGCGGATTCTGATCGATCTGTCGCATCTCAACGAGCGCGGATTTTGGGATGTCGCCGAACTCAGTAACGCGCCGCTGGTCGCCACGCACTCCAATGCGCATGCCGTCAGCCCGCATTCGCGCAATCTGACCGATCAGCAATTGGCCGCGATCCGGAAATCCGGCGGCCTGGTCGGCGTCAATTTCGCGACAGCGTTCCTGCGTCCGGACGGCCGGCACGACAAGGACACGCCGATCGAACTGATCCTCCGGCATGTCGATCACCTGCTCGAACATTTGGGCGAGGACGGCGTCGGATTTGGCTCCGATTTCGATGGCGCCATAATCCCGACGGAACTCGGCGATGCGGCCGGCTTGCTAACTCTGGTGCAGGCGCTGCGCCAGCGCGGCTTCGGCAAGCCGTTGATCGAGAAATTATGCTTCCGCAATTGGCTGGGCGTGCTCGGGCGCACGTGGGGAACGGCGGCGGCCACGTAGCTCGCGCTATTTAGCGCTTGCGACCTTGGTGCCAGCCGACCTGCGCGTCGGGCACGGAATCCGTCGAGGCAAAATACGGCTTGATATCGATCAGCGGCGTATCGTCGAGGCAGTCGAGACCGACCACCGAAAGCGTGCTGCCGTCGATGCGGATAAGCCGCGCCACCGAGGCCGCGATCGGGTTCGGCCGCGCCGGCGAGCGCAGCGCAAAGGTGCCGCGGCGCTCGGTGTAATGCCGGGGCGACTGCACCAAAAGATCGCGCCGCGCCTTGTCCATCCAGTAGAGCAGGATCACGTGGCTGACGGTCTCGAGGCCAGTCAGTCCCTTGACCCAAAGCGGATCGAGTTCGACGGTGCAGACCGCGTCGGACTCGCGCGGATTTTTCGGGCAGTCCTCGCGCCGCTTCCATGGCGTGTGGATGCGCCCGATATAATAGAGCGAGGCATCGAAGGTCTTCGGCAGCGTAACGGCGACCTCGCCCTCGCGCAGCCCGTACCAGTCGTCGGACGATGCCGCCTTGGGCGCCGGATCTTTGGGTTCGGCCGTTCCCGCCATGACCGGAAAGTGGCATGCGCTCCCGCAAGTCGCCAGGGTCAGGGCATTGAGCGGTCCCACGGGGCGGAATCCCATTTCCGATGGGCACTTGCCCCTTTGGCTTAATGATATAAAGATATGTTTATATGCAATAGCGCAGGCTGAGACACGGATGGCGGCGGGAAGTACGCAATGACTATTGAGCAATTGAGTTTCGCCGCGCTGACCGGAACGCTCAAAGCCGCCGGCGAAGCAACCCGCCTGCGCATCCTGGCGCTGCTCGCGGAGGCCGAGCTGACCGTCTCCGACCTGACCGACATTCTGCGCCAGTCGCAACCGCGGTTGTCGCGTCATTTGCGGCTGCTGGCCGAAGCCGGACTGGTCGAGCGCTTCCGCGAGGGCTCGTGGGCCTTTTTCCGGCTGGCCGAGCGCGGCGGCGGCGCCGATATCGCGCGCGCCTTGATCGAGCGGCTCGATTCGGCCGACGCCACCATCATCCGTGACCGCGAACGGTTGACGGCGGTGCGCGCCGCGCGCGCCGCCGCAGCGCAGAATTATTTCCGGCGCCACGCCGCCGAATGGGACCGCATCCGCAAGCTCCACGTCGCCGACGCGGCGGTCGAAGACGCCATCCGCGACGCGCTCGCCGACAAGCCGATCCGCGCGCTGCTCGATCTCGGCACCGGCACCGGACGCATGCTCGAACTGTTCGCCGGCGATATCGAACGCGGGCTTGGCCTCGACCTGTCGCTCGACATGCTGGCGCTCGCCCGCACACGGCTCGACCGCGCCGGCTTGAAGCATTGCAGCGTGCGCCAGGGCGATATCTACGATCTCGCTTTGCCGCGCGATTCCTTTGACGTAGTCATTATTCACCAGGTGCTGCACTTCCTCGATGACAGCGCGCATGCCCTGCGCGAGGCTGCGCGGGTGCTGCGCCCGGGCGGCCGGCTTCTGGTCGTCGATTTCGCGCCGCACGATCTTGAATTCCTGCGCGAGGAGCACGCTCATCGTCGCCTCGGTTTCGCCGTGGATACAATGACGCAATGGCTGGAAGGCGCCGGTCTCGACGTATTGCGGCAAGAGACAATGCCGCCGGGACCGGGAGGCAGGATCGCGGTGTCGCTGTGGCTGGCGCGCGACCCGCGCATCGTGCTCGCGCAACCCGCCGCGCGCGAGGTGGCGTGATGAATGTGCCGCGCCTGAGCCGCATGGAGCCCGGCGACGAGCGCCGATTGCGCGTCTCGTTCGAATTCTTCCCGCCGAAGACCGCGGAGATGGAGCAGTCGCTGTGGGAAGCGATCCGCCGGCTCGCGCCGCTCAAGCCGAATTTCGTCTCGGTGACCTACGGCGCCGGCGGCTCGACGCGCGAGCGTACCCATACGACAGTCAAACGCATCCTGGCCGAGACGCTGCTCACGCCGGCGGCGCACCTGACCTGCGTCGCTGCGACGCGCGCCGATATCGACGCGGTCATCGAGGCCTATGCGCAGGCCGGCGTGCGCCACATCGTGGCGCTGCGCGGCGACCCGGTCGGCGGCGTCGGCGAACGCTATGCGCCGCATCCGGGTGGTTATCGCAACGCCGCCGATCTTGTCGCCGGCATCAAGCGGATCGCCGATCTCGAAGTCTCGGTCTCGGCCTATCCGGAAAAGCATCCGGACAGCCCGTCGATCACCGCCGACATCGACATGCTCAAGGCCAAGGTCGATGCCGGCGCCACCCGCGCAATGACGCAGTTCTTCTTCGAGAACAGCCTTTATTTCCGCTATCTCGACCGCGTACGCGCGGCGGGCATCGCCATCCCGATCGTGCCCGGCATCCTGCCGGTGCAGAATTTCAAGCAGACCAAAAATTTCGCCGCGCGCACCGGCGCGTCGATACCCGCGTGGCTCGCCGAGCGCTTCGACGGTCTCGACGACGATCCGGCGACGCGCAAGCTGATCGCCGCCGCGGTCGCGGCCGAGCAGGTGATCGATCTGGTCGATCATGGCGTCACCGATTTCCACTTCTACACCATGAACCGCGCCGACCTGGTTTATGCGATCTGCCATTTGCTCGGGCTGCGGCCGGATGTTCTGGATGCAACGCGTCCGCATTCGGAGACGGAAAAGGAGCGTGCGTAGATGAGCAGATCCGTCCCGCGTTCCAAATCCGAAGCCGCGCTGCGCCGCCTCGCCGCTGAGCGCATTCTCGTGCTCGACGGCGCCATGGGCACGATGATCCAGGCGCTCGGGCTCGACGAGGAAGGCTTTCGCGGCGCCCGCTTCGACGCCTGGAACCGCGAAGTGCGCGGTAACAACGATCTCCTCAATCTCAGCAGGCCGGAGGCGGTGCGCGCCATCCACCTCGAATATTTCCGCGCCGGCGCCGACATCGTCTCCACCAATACGTTTTCCTCGACCCGCATCGCGCAGGCCGATTACGGCATGGCCGAGATCGCCTACGAGTTGAACGCGGAAGGCGCGCGGCTCGCCCGCGAGGCGGCGCGGCTCGCCCAGGATGAAGACGGCCGCGAGCGTTTCGTCGCCGGCGCGCTCGGCCCGACCAACCGCACCGCCTCGATCTCGCCGGACGTTTCCAATCCGGGCTTTCGCGCCATCACCTTCGACGAGCTGCGGCTCGCTTACGCCGAGCAGGTGCGCGGCCTCCTGGCCGGCGGCGTCGATGCGCTGCTGATCGAGACCATCTTCGACACGCTCAACGCCAAGGCCGCGATTTTCGCCATCGCCGACGAGCTTAAATCGCAGGGCATCATAGTGCCGGTGATGATCTCCGGCACCATCACCGATCGCTCCGGCCGTTTGCTGTCCGGCCAGACACCGGAAGCATTCTGGAACTCGATCGCGCATGCCGCGCCGCTGTCGCTCGGGCTCAATTGCGCGCTCGGCGCCAAGGAATTGCGCGCGCATATCGCCGAGCTGGCCCGCGTCGCCGACACGCTGATCTGCGCCTATCCCAATGCCGGATTGCCCAACGAGTTCGGCGGCTACGACGAAGGGCCGGACGTGATGGCAGAACTGATCGGCGAATTCGCCGCGGCCGGCCTGGTCAATATCGTCGGCGGCTGCTGCGGCACCACGCCCGAGCACATCCGCGCCATCGCCCGCGCCGTCGCCGGCAAGACACCGCGCGTCATCCCCGACATTGCGCCGCGGCTGCGGCTGTCCGGCCTCGAAGCTTTTACGCTGACGCCGGAGATTCCCTTCGTCAATGTCGGCGAGCGCACCAACGTCACCGGCTCGGCGCGCTTCCGCAAGCTCGTCACCGCCGGCGATTATCCGGCTGCGCTCGCGGTGGCGCGCGATCAGGTCGAGAACGGCGCGCAAATCATCGACATCAATATGGACGAAGGGCTGCTCGATTCCGAAAGGGCGATGGTGACGTTTCTCAATCTGGTCGCTGCCGAGCCCGACATCGCCCGCGTGCCGGTGATGATCGATTCCTCGAAATTTTCCGTGATCGAGGCCGGACTCAAATGCGTGCAAGGCAAGGCCGTGGTCAATTCGATCTCGCTCAAGGAGGGCGAGGACGCGTTCATCCACCACGCGGAGCTGGTGCGCCGCTACGGCGCCGCAGTCGTGGTCATGGCTTTCGACGAAGCCGGCCAAGCCGACACGCTCGAAAAGAAACAGAGAATTTGCGCCCGCGCCTACGACATCCTGGTCAATCGCGTCGGCTTCCTGCCGCAAGACATCATCTTCGATCCTAATATCTTTGCGATTGCCACCGGCATGGAGGAGCACAACGGCTATGGCGTTGCCTTCATCGAGGCGGCGGGCTGGATCCGGGCAAACCTGCCGCACACGCATATTTCCGGCGGCGTATCGAACCTGTCGTTCTCGTTCCGCGGCAACGAAGCGGTGCGCGAGGCGATGCATTCGGTGTTCCTCTATCACGCCATCAAAGCCGGCATGGATATGGGCATCGTCAATGCCGGACAGATGGCGGTCTATGACGACCTCGATCCGGAGCTGCGCGACGCCTGCGAGGACGTGGTACTTAACCGCCGCGCCGATGCCGCCGAGCGGCTGTTGGCGCTGGCCGAGCGCCACCGCGGTCACGGCAAGGAAAAAAAGGAAGCCGACCTCGCCTGGCGCGAATGGCCGGTCGAGAAGCGGCTGTCGCACGCGCTCGTTCACGGCATCACCGATTTCATCGAAGCCGACGTCGAGGAGGCCCGGCACAAAGCGCCGCGGCCGCTTGCTGTGATCGAAGGCCCGCTGATGGACGGCATGAATGTCGTCGGCGATCTGTTCGGCTCCGGACGAATGTTTTTGCCGCAGGTGGTGAAATCGGCCCGCGTGATGAAGCAGGCCGTCTCCTACCTGATGCCCTATATGGAGCAGGACAAGGACGGCCGCGCCCATGTCTCGGCAAACGGCAAGATCGTCATGGCCACAGTCAAAGGCGACGTGCACGATATCGGCAAGAACATCGTCGGCGTCGTCCTTCAGTGCAACAATTACGACGTGGTCGATCTCGGCGTCATGGTGCCGGCGGAGAAGATCCTCCAGGCCGCGAAGGAAGAGCGGGCGGATATTATCGGGCTGTCCGGGCTGATCACGCCCTCGCTCGACGAAATGTGCCATGTCGCCGCCGAGATGGAACGCCAGGGTTTCGACGTGCCGCTCCTGATCGGCGGCGCCACCACGAGCCGCGTGCACACCGCCGTCAAGATTCATCCGAACTACCGACGCGGCCAGGCGGTCTATGTCAACGATGCGAGCCGCGCGGTCGGCGTGGTGTCGGCGCTGCTGTCGCGCGAGGCGCGGGGACGCACCATCGCCGATGTTCGCACCGAATATGCGCGGATCGCGGCGGCGCATGCGCGCGGCGAAGAGAACAAGCAGCGACTGTCGCTTGCTGACGCGCGCGCCAATGCGCTCAAGCTCGACTGGTCCGGCCGTTACGCGCCGCCGGCGCCGCGGTTTCTCGGCACGCGGAAATTCGCCGACATTCCGCTTGCCGAGCTCGTCGACTATATCGACTGGTCGCCGTTCTTTGCCACCTGGGAGCTGAACGGCAAATATCCGGCGATCCTCGACGATATGAAAGTTGGCGAAGCGGCGCGCAGTCTCTTCGCC
>JBAQAB010000383.1:0-5330 GCA_049285535.1 Xanthobacteraceae bacterium | reverse complement strand
GGCGCCGGCGGTGCCGTTGCCGCAGGCGCAGACGACTTTCAGATGGCGCTTGAGCTTCGGCCGCTTGGTGAGGTCGGCGATGTAGCGCGCGGGAAAGTTCTCGACGAATTCGTAGCCGCCGCCGGCTTTCGCCTTGAAGCGTCCCTCGAGCACGATGTTCTTGAGCCGGCTCATCTCGTCGGGGCCGAAAGTAAGCGGCCGGTTGGCGCCCATTTTCACGCCGGTCCAGCCGTTGTCATTGTGCGAAGCGGTGACCATGGCGACGCAAGGCACGTCGAGATCGAACTGCGCGAAATAGGCCATCGGCGTCACCGCGAGCCCGATGTCATGCACGCGGCAGCCGGCGGCAATCAGCCCATTGGTCAGCGCCATTTTGATCGACGCCGAATAGGAGCGGAAATCATGGCCGGTGACGATGTCCGGCCGCACGCCCAATTCGTGGATCAGCGTGCCTAAGCCCAGGCCGAGCGCTTCGACGCCCATCAGATTGATTTCGCTGCCGAACAGCCAGCGCGCGTCATATTCGCGAAAGCCGGTGGCTTTCACCATCGGCTCGGATTCATAGGCGTAGGTATTCGGCTTGAGCGAAGGTTTTGGCTTGGGAAACATTGAAAAAATCGTCCGAATCGGGAAGCCGCGCGCAGCAATAGCTTAAACGGTGAGGGGCGGAAATGGTTGCGTAGTTTGTCATGCCCGCGCAGGCGGGCATCCAGTAATCGCCGCACTTCAATAAAGTCTAAAGCGCCGAGGCTACTGGATCACCCGCTTTCGCGGATGATGACAAGCAACGTTACTGCTCGAGAACCAGCCTGCCCTCGGAATATTCGAACTTCCGCAGCCGTGACAGGAAGGTGAGCCCGAGCAGATTGTCGTGCAATGCGCTGTCCGGCAGCACCATGGCGGCGACATCGTGGACGACGATGTCGTCGATCTCGACGCGGTCCAGCGTGACCGGCGCACCACGCACCGTGCCGTTCGCGGTCTGCACCAGGGCGACATACTCGCTTTCCGCCGGATGGATGCCGAGCATCGCCGCATCGCGCGCCGTCAAGGCGATCACCGAGGCGCCGGTATCGACCATGAATTCCAGGCGGGTGCCGTCGACGCTACCGGCGACCTCGAAATGCCCATTAGGTCCGGGCGAGATGACGACGGAGCGCGAATCCGCGGCGCTCGGAGATGCGGGCGCTTCGGCGTGCGCCGCCATCACCGTCGGCGCCGGTGGGCCGGCGTGCATTTGCGCGGCGTATTTCGGCACGGCGATGCCGGCGGCAATCGCGAAAGCTGCAAAAGTCAGGACGGCACGCATGAACACTGGCCCCGGCTGTTCGCGCGCACTTCATCACGCTACGGCGAACAAGGCGCTAATGTCAGCCGATAGCGAGCTCCATTCGCGCCCGAGAGTAAGCGGGGTGCTAAAGCGATAGCTAAAATCTACTCAAAGCTGCGGCATTGAGCATCAGTGATGAGATCATGGCGAGGCTGACTTATGCCTAAAACTTAACCTCGCAATTGTTCTAATCAGTCTTACTTGTGACTCACCACCGACAGCTGCCCGTGCCAGGCGTTGGTGGCTGAGAGTTCGGTAGCGCTCCCGCCTGTCCAGGGGAGTTGCGCATGTCGAGTTGCACTCACACACCTTCAACTCCCGCGATCGAACGCTTGCCTCGCATACACGAGAGGACGCCGACCATGCTTTGTCTCTCTTGCGGCGACACCATGAAACACTCGCGCACGATCGCCCAACTTCGAGTGCGTCCGCAACAATTCATCTTCGTCTGTCCTTCCTGCAAGGGGATCGATACCAGGGAAGCCAAGCGGGTGGCGTGATCTTATGCGTATCCATCTCGGTTGCGAACTCAATTTCGAGTTTCCGCAAACAACGCCCATGATTTTGACGTTGAACGTGCATTTTTCGCGCGCGTCCGACCTGGAGCGCCCGGATTATCTGATAACGAACCCTCCGGTTCCCGTTGAAGGCTACCGCGACAGCTTCGGCAATTGGTGTACCCGGCTCGTTGCGCCCGCCGGCCATTTCAGCCTCGGCACGGACGCCGTTATTCGTGACCGGGGACTGTGGGACCCGGTCGATCTGAACGCCGTGCAGCACCAGGTTGAGCACTTGCCGGCCGAGGTCATACTGTTTTTGCTGGGCAGTCGTTACTGCGAGACCGATCGCCTGGCCGACGAGGCTTGGCGGCTGTTCGGCAACACACCGCCTGGTTGGCCGCGGGTGCAAGCGGTCTGCGACTTCGTTCATAAGCACATAAGCTTCGGTTACGAGCACTCTCGCGCCACCAGAACGGCGTCTGAAACATACGCAGAGCGTCGCGGCGTATGCCGCGACTACGCTCACCTTGCCATTGCCTTTTGCCGCTGCTTGAACATCCCGGCTCGCTATTGCACTGGTTACATCACCGACGTCGGCCTTCCGCCGCCTTATCCGCCCAATGATTTCGCGGCCTGGATCGAAGTCTATCTGGGAGGCCGTTGGCACATGTTCGACCCGCGCAACAATGCGCCGCGCATAGGCCGCATCCTGATCGCGCAGGGCCGTGACGCCGCGGACGTGCCGCTGACCCATACCTTCGGCCCGGGACTCTTGTCCGGATTCCGTGTCTGGGCGGATGAAGCGCCCGTAGAATAAAAGCCCTGGCTTCCGACGGACCGGCGACGCATTGATTCCACCGCTTTCGTCCGACAGCCGCCAGCCGCTAGCCGCTCGCGGGCCTCGTAGCGGCTGCGAAGGAAAGCTTCGCCGTCCCATCTTCAGCGCGCTCGTTGACCATCCCGATATCGCCGCGATTCCAGGCGCCGGTACCTGCCGTAGTGACCTTCACGGCGACTTTCATGGCCCGATGATCCGCCGCCGTGCCGAACCAGGTGCCTTGCAAGGGGATTGCCTCGCGCGCCTCAGGCGCGACCGCGACGCGGATGAGGTTTTTATTTCCTACGGCGCCTCCCGAGGGATCGAAGTCGACCCAGCCCGGCCCGGGCACGTAGACCTGGACCCAGGCATGGGTGTTGCCGCCGACAGCACCGTCATCGTCATCGTCGGGCAAGTGCAGATAGCCGGACACGAACCGGGCGGCAATTCCGCGCGTGCGGAGCGCCGCTATCATCAGCACGGCGAGGTCACGGCAACTGCCGCTCCCGAGTTTGAGCGTCCAGGCAGGAGCCTGGATTCCCTTCTCATGCCGCGTGACGTGTTTGAAGGTCCGCCTGATGGTTCGCGTCATGTCGCCGAGCAGGTCGTAAGTGTCGGCGGAGCCGTCCTTACGGAAGAACGGGGCGCTCCAGAGGTCGAGCGCCGGATGCGGAGATAGCGGCTGGATGAAGGGTTCGAGGTCGGGCCGATCTTCCGGCGCGTAGGCAAAAGGGTAGGATCGGGCAAAATCCTTTATATCGGTTGCGCGAAACTCGCCCGGCGCATGGTCGACTCGAACATTGCTGGCGAAGCGAAGCTCGCGGGCCCGGGCGTCAAAATGTGCAATCGCCACGTGATTGCCGAACCCATCCTTGGTCCAGGCAAGTTGCCTCGGACTGGGCGTGATCTCGATCTCCGATTCGATGATTTTTTGATCGTCGTCGTCGCGCGGCCGCAGCATCATCCTGTGCTCGCCGAATGCGACCGCGCGTCTATAGTGATATGTGGTGACGTGTCTGATGCTGAGAATCGGCATTACCGCGCCATGATAATGGATACGTCATCGACATCCTCTGCGACCGCAACAAATCTCCACAACATGCGTTACAATATGCATTTCTTGGGCCAGATTGGTCATGTCTTTCCCGCAATTATCACGGAAACTGCCTACAGAATTGCCGGCTGGCCGGGATGCTTAAAAATACCCCACCACAATGGGCACGGCTGAACGCCTAGCTACTTTGATCCGCACGTACTCTGAATCTGAATAAAATGTCTCATTCTGAAGCGATCTAGCTCTTTCTGGGCTTCGCCCGCCTAGTCGCACTGGCCGCGATTGGATCATCGGGCCACGGATGTCTTGGATAGCGGCCGCGCATCTCGGCGCGCACGGCGGCGTAAGAGCCGCGCCAGAAGCCGGGCAGGTCGCGCGTCGTCTGCACCGGCCGATGCGCCGGCGACAAAAGTTCGATGACGAGCGGAATTTTGCCGCCGGCGATCGTCGGATGGCTCTTCAGTCCGAACAGCTCCTGAACCCTGATCGAGATTTTCGGGCCGCCTTCCGCTTCGTAATCGATCGGCACCCGCGATCCGGTCGGTGCTTCGAAATGCGTCGGCGCTTCGGCATCGAGCCGGCGTGGCAACGGCCACGGCAAGAGCGCGCGCAAAGCGGTGTCGAACTCGTCCACCGTGATTTGGTCAATACCGGTCTTGGACAAGAGTATCGGCGCGAGCCATTCATTTGTGGTACCGGCAAGCGCCGCGTCGGACAAATCCGGCCACGCATCGCCTTCGCTGGCGCGCAGGAACATGACGCGATCGCGCCATTGCGTCTGCGCTTTGCTCCACGGCAATCCAGCGATGCCGGCGCGCGCGATATTGTCGGCGAGGAGCTTTGCCGTGGCTTCGTTCGGCTCGACCCGCATTTGCTGGTCCGAAAGCGAGATTGCGCCGAGGCGGCGGAATTTCCGTGCGCGCAGGTTCCCGCTCGCCGCGTCGAATGCGATCTCATCGCGCGCTTCGATGCGCTCGGCAAAGCGCGTCTCGATCTCGGCAAGCGCGATTGGCGCGGCGGAGAGGATGCGGCCGGCCGCGGCGCTGCCGGATAGTTCGGCCACGGCGAGAAGCGGTTCGCGCGCCAAGGGAGAGGCGGCATCGATGGTCGCGCCGCGGCCGTTCGCCAGCAAAAATGCGCAAGACTTGCTGTCGAAATTGGCGCCACCGCGGCTTTTGGCGATGCGCTCGGGATAGGCAAGGGCGATAAGTGTGCCGACGGACAACTCTTCCCCTCCCCCTTGTGGGGAGGGGCTAGGGGTGGGGGTCGTGAGGCGACGCGTTGGCGTCGAGGGATTTACTTCACCTCCCGACCCCCCACCCCGACCCTCCCCCAACGACAGGGCGTTTACGCCCGTCTTCGACGGGCTATGGGGGGAGGGAGAAGAATCCGCGAGCTCCGCGACAGCCAGACCTTCCGCCAGCTTCAGCGCCGTCTCGAGCGAATCGGCGAGCCGCGTCGCGATGTCGGGGCGCACGACGATGCGGTCGACCACCACGTCGATGTCGTGGGTGAATTTCTTGTCGAGAGCCGGTGCCTCGGCGATCTCATAGAATTTGCCGTCGATCTTGACGCGCTGAAAGCCCTTTTTCTGATAGTCGGCGAGTTCCTTGCGGTACTCGCCCTTCC
>JBAQAB010000382.1:0-4893 GCA_049285535.1 Xanthobacteraceae bacterium | reverse complement strand
TTAGAATCGATCAGCTACGCCGCGCTGTCGAGATGGCGCTTCTTGGGAATGCCAAAAATATTGGCATTTTTCAGAAGTTTCAGATTCAAAAGAGCAGGAGTCGAAAACCAGGTCGGACGTCTGAAGTTATATTACGCGGATTGCCCAAGGGCGCGTTTACGAATCCGCCCATGGGACCGTCGGCAGGCAACTTGGATGAAATTATTATTAGTCAGGCTACGCAGTTGGCTAGTCGTGAAGTTTGGCGAGCATTCTGGACGCACGAACGACGCCTAATCCATGTGGACGCCAAACCGAATCAAAAGGAGTTTTGGGATTTTATCGCTGACCTGGTCGCAAAAATGGACCTACCAGTAATTCTCCTACTCCCGGATCGACGGTTGCGGCGGGTATTGAGAGAATGGGCATACCGGCCAGATATCCGACCACCGAATTTGCGGTACGAAAAGAGATCAGCGGCAGCTGCAAACCAGTATATTGCTACTGTCGAGGGCATCGATGTTTATTTTGCAGACCTCAAATCTAATAGACCCACGCTATTACCGTCCGGAGCTCTTAGGACAATTGTGTACCGTCCTGTTGGGACAGAGGATGGTATTGCCGATTTGGAGTTCACGCCAGAGGAGGATCCCTGGAAGGTGACGCTTCGTATCAAAATTTCTCAGTCGGTTAGGTGGAACGAGTTTGAAATTCTAGAATTAGCAATTCCAGTGACCGAGGCACGGGCAAGCGACAGCACTCGGTAACTGCGTTAACCCATGCAGCGTCTCAGTCTCAAACAAAAATGGCCGGGACGAAAATCCCGGCCATCATGTCTTGTGTCGTTTTAGATGCGCCGCGCTCCGCGCGACGCATCCTCCTCCGCAACCGGATCAATCCTCGTAGAAAACCCCGTAGGCGACATCGAGGACCTGGCCGGTGTTGACGTCGACCAACAGCAGATCGGGTCCGTAGCGCACCCACTGGGCGCCGGGCGGCGGCGGCTCGAGGCCGAGCGCGGCCCATTCCGGATAGTAGTAATCCGGCGTCAGGAACAGCGGCGGCAGGATCGCGCCGACGGCCCATTCGCGGTAGGCCCAGCCGTTCGGATAGACGAACGGATGAACGTGAACCCGGTTGAAGTCATGGCCGTGGAACGAGAAGTGCACGCTGCCGGGCGGCGGGGCATGGGGGCCATGGACAAAGGCCGCAGCCGGGCCGCCGGGGCCCGGATGCACGAAGGCCGGATTTGCGCCGCCCATCGGTCCGTGTTGCGGATTAACCTGTTTGAACTGCGGATTCGCGCCACCGACGGGTCCGTGCTGCGGAACGACCTGCTTGAACTGCGCATGCGGCGGCCCACCGGCCGGGCCGTGCGGCGGCGGCTTGAATGCCGGATGCGGCGGCGGGGCGTGCGGGACGGGATGTGGAGGAGGGGCTTTGTTGTCGTGATGTTCCTGGGCCGCGGCCCAGGCCGGCAGCAGAAGCGCAAACATCGCGGCAAGAGCGAATGTGCGTCGCATGGCGTTCCTTTTCACTGGATTGGCGAAGATTCGGGGCAACTCTAGCAGCTTGCCGCGGCGAAGTAAGCCGCAATGCGCGTGTGCCGGTCAATGCCGCGTGAGCCGAACAAAGCCGCGGCGATTGTCGCCATTTCCAGTCATCGGCATCGGACGCTCCTTGTTGGCTTGTGGCGACGGTGGGGAGACGCTAGCGGCATGGCAGGCCTGCGGAAAATTCGGGAATTCTCCATAAGGAGAATTCCGTAAGGGAAACGGGCGTCATGCGCGGGCTTGACCCGCGTATCCATGCTGAGAAGCGGAGCGGTACGGCTTGACCGGATGTCTAAGCCAAGCACACCCTCAGCATTGATTGCTGGATCAAGTCCGGCAATGACGAAGGACGGGGGAGGAACCACGCATGCCACGGACGCCACGCATCGCCATCGTCGGCGGCGGCATCGGCGGCTTGGCGGCGGCTCTGGCGATGGAGCGGCGCGGCGCCGAGGTCATCGTCTGCGAGCAGGCGTCCGCGCTCAGCGAGATCGGGGCCGGGGTCAATCTGACGCCCAACGCGGTCAAGGCGTTCCGCGCGCTCGGCCTTGACGACGGCATCGAAGACATCGGCTGGGCCTCGGAATACCAGCTCATCCGCTCGTGGCGGACCGGACGTTACATTTCGCGCATCCGCCGCGGCGACTTCCGCCAGAAATTCGGCGCGCCGAATCTCACCGTGCACCGCGCCGATCTGCTCGATTTGCTGCGCCAGGCGCTCACATCGACCGAGTTCCGGCTCGGCAAGCGCTGCATCGGCATCGACACCGACGAGCGCGGCGCGGTGGCGCGCTTTGCCGACGGCAGCGCGGTCGAGGCCGATATCGTGGTCGGCGCCGACGGCATCCATTCCGTGGTGCGCCAAGCGCTGTTCGGCGCCGATGCGCCGCGCTTCACCGGCTGCATCTGCTGGCGCGGCATGGCGCCGGTCGAGGCGCTGCCGGCCGACATCAACACCGCCGACGGCACCATGTGGATGGGCCCGCACGGCCATGTCGTGCACTACCGGGTGCATCGCGGCGAGCTTCTCAACATCGTCGCCCATCTCGACAGCGATGCCTGGACCGAGGAATCGTGGACGCACGAATGCGACGTGTCGGAAGTCACCGCAGCCTACGCCAAATGGCATCGCGATCTCACCCGCATCTATCCGTCCAGCACGCGCTGGTACAAATGGGCGCTGTACGATCGCGATCCGCTGCCGCGCTGGAGCAAAGGCCGCGCCACGCTCCTTGGTGACTCCGCGCATGCCATGCTGCCTTATCTCGGCCAGGGCGCCGGCATGGCGGTCGAGGACGGCTGCGTGCTGGCGGCGATGGTGGCGCGCCACGCCGACGATCTCGGCACGGCGCTCCTTGCTTACGAGCGGACGCGGGCGCCGCGCGCGACCATGGCGGTGCTCGGCTCGCGCGAGCGTGCCAAGGAGAACCACCTCGCCTCGCCCTGGGCGCGGCTCAAGCGCGACGTGAAATTCAAGCTGCGCGAACGCCTCGGCGCCAACAGCAGCGACAACACCGCGTTCAAGGTCGGCTGGCTCTACGGCTACGATGTCGCCAAGGAGGCGGGGTGACGCCGCGCACTCTCTCCGGCGCCGCGGGGAGAGGTGGCCCTCCGCTTGCTTTCGCCTCCTCCCCGGCCGATATAGGAGCCGGGAGGTTGGCGGTGGACGAGCCACTCGCCAACCGGGTCAGGTCCGGAAGGAAGCAGCCCTAACGAGCGCGGTTCGGGTCGCTCGTCAGCCTCCCACCCTTTCACAAGACTGTAGCCCGCATGAGCGCAGCGAAATGCGGGGACAACCGACCCGCTCGCATGCCGCCCCCGGATTTCGCTGCGCTCATCCGGGCTACAATCAGTCAGCAATGAACGACGCAACGACACCATCGGCCTCCTACCGCGTGCTGGCGCGCAAATACCGGCCGGCGACCTTCGACGACCTGATCGGCCAGGACGCGATGGTGCGCACCATCGCCAACGGCTTCGAATCCGGGCGCATTCCGCAGGCCTGGATCCTCACCGGCGTGCGCGGCGTCGGCAAGACCACGACGGCGCGCATCCTGGCGCGGGCGCTCAATTACGAATTGCCCGACGGCTCGATCACCGCGCCGACCGTCACCATGCCGGTGCTCGGCACCCATTGCGAAGCCATCATGGAGAGCCGGCATCTCGACGTCATCGAGATGGACGCCGCCTCGCACAACAGCGTCGATGACGTCCGCCAGATCAACGACGCCATCCGCTACGCGCCGGTCTCGGCGCGCTACAAGGTCTATATCCTCGACGAAGTGCACATGCTGTCCGGCGCCGCCTTCAACGCGCTGCTCAAGACGCTGGAAGAGCCGCCGCCGCACGCCAAGTTCGTCTTCGCCACCACCGAAATCCGCAAAGTGCCGATCACCGTGTTGTCGCGCTGCCAGCGCTTCGATCTGCGCCGCGTCGACGCCGCGCTGTTGGTGAAGCATCTACAGGGCATCGCCGGCAAGGAAGCGATCGAAGCCGAGCCGGAAGCGCTGGCGCTGATCGCGCGCGCCGCGGAGGGCTCGGTGCGCGATTCGCTTTCGTTGTTCGATCAGGGCATTGCCCACGCAGCGGGCCCGGTGCGCGCCGAGGACGTGCGGCAAATGCTCGGGCTCGCCGACCGCACCCGCGTCATCGATCTGTTCGAGGCGCTGATGCGCGCCGATATTGCAGCAGCGCTTAAGGAATTGCGCGACCAGTACGATTCCGGCGCCGATCCGGCGATGGTGCTCGGCGATCTCGCCGAATTCACCCATTTCGTCACGCGGGTGAAAATCGTGCCGAGTCTGGCCGACGACGTGTCACTGACCGAAGCCGAGCGCACGCGCGGCCGCGCTTTCGCGACCAAACTTTCGATGCGGGTCTTGGCGCGCACCTGGCAGATGCTGCTCAAGGGCATTCCCGAAGTGGAGGCCGCCGGCCGGCCGATCGATGCCGCCGACATGGTTTTGGTGCGCATCGCCTATGCCGCCGACCTGCCGACGCCCGACGAAGTCATCCGCTCGCTCGGCGATACGCGAAGCGGCAACGGCGCCTCCCCCACCCTACCCTCCCCCGCAAGCGGTGGAGGGACGGGAGGGGGCACTGCGGCCCCGCGTCCCGAATTGCGCTCGGAAGCGCGCCCGGCGCGCGGACCGCAGGCTTCCGCCGCGCCCAAATCAGCACCGATGTCGGCGCCAATGTCAGCACCGATGTCGGCACCAAGCGCATCGCCGGATCCAGAGCTGCGCGACCAAGCGCCGGAAATCCGCGCTGTGAACTCATTCGCCGAGCTGATCGCGCTTGCCGCCGAGCAGCGCGACCTGACGATGAAGAGCGCGCTGGAGCGCGACGTGCGGCTGGTCCG
>JBAQAB010000381.1:0-1983 GCA_049285535.1 Xanthobacteraceae bacterium | reverse complement strand
TCCTTGAACTCGCCGATCTGGCGGTGGAAGCCGACATGCGGCAGTTCGAGCTTAAAGACGACGCCGGTCTTGTCGATGATCTTGTTCCAGCGGTCGAGCCCGCGCTGGCAGTCGGCGGTGTAATCGTCGCGCAGCCGCATATTGATCGCGGTGAGCGCCGGCTCGTCGACGCGTTTGATCTCGCTGCCGACGAATTTGAGCACCGGATAGGTCGCGTGCTCGAGCCGATGATCGTCATCGATCTTGGTCTCCTGGAAACGGCCTTTGATCCCGGCGGTGAAACAATTGGCGGCGTTGGTCGAAACTTCGGAGCCGAACAGGTCGAGCGAGAGCGTGTAATGCAGATTGAGCTTCTTCTGCATCGTCGGCAGGTCGATGACGCCGAGCGCGCGCACTTTGCCGATATCATTCGGGTCGTCGATGCCGGCGGCTTGCATCGCCTCGCAGGTGCGCTGGATGGTGCGGCCGACGCCGGTCTCGCCGACGAACATGTGGTGCGCTTCCTCGGTGAGCATGAAGCGGCAGGTGCGCGACAGCGGATCGAAGCCGGATTGAGCAAGGCTCTCCAATTGCATCTTGCCGTCACGGTCGGTGAAGAACGTGAACATATGGAACGACAGCCAGTCCGGCGTCGCTTGGTTGAAGGCGCCGAGCATGCGCGGCTTGTCGGCGTCGCCAGAGCGGCGCTGTAACAGTTCGGCGGCTTCTTCGCGGCCGTCGCGGCCGAAATATTTCTGCAGCAGATAAACCATCGCCCAGAGGTGGCGGCCTTCCTCGACATTGACCTGAAACACGTTGCGCAAATCGTAAAGCGACGGCGCGGTCTTGCCGAGATGGCGCTGTTGCTCGACCGAAGCCGGCTCGGTGTCGCCCTGGATGACGATCAGGCGGCGCAGCATGGCGCGATATTCGCCCGGCACGTCCTGCCAGACCGGCTCGCCGTAATGGCGGCCGAACGGAATCTTGCGGTCGGTCTCGCTCGGCGCCAGCAGAATGCCCCAGCGGTAATCGGGCATTTTGACGTAATCGAATTTCGCCCAGCCCTTGGGATCGACCGACACTGCGGTGCGCAGATAGACCAGCGCCTCCTGGAATCCCTCCGGTCCCATGTCCTTCCACCAGTCGATATAGCCGGGATGCCAGCTCTCCAGCGCGCGCAGCACTTGGCGGTCTTCGGCGAGATTGACGTTGTTCGGGATTTTGGTCGTGTAATCGACGTTCTGAATGTCCATCGGTCGCTCCTAGTCCTTGCTGGGCCGCGCGTCTTCCTCTCCCCGCACGCGGGGAGAGGGTGGGGTGAGGGGGCCTGTCCGCTGGGCTCAGACCACGAAGCTCAGAATCGCGGAGAGGCCCCCTCACCCTCGCTTTGCTCGACCTCTCCCCGCACGCGAGGAGAGGTGAATTAAACTCTTTTCGTATCGAACACCGGCTTCTGGCCGGTGCCGTAGCGCTTGAGCGCGCCGTCCTCGCCGATGGCGTTGGGACGCTGGAAAATCCAGTTCTGCCACGCGGTCAGCCGCGCAAAGATTTTCGATTCCATCGTCTCCGGCCCGGCAAAGCGCAGATTGGCTTCGAGGCCGGTGAGCGCATCGGGTGAGAAGCTGGCGCGTTCTTCAAGAAACACGCGCACCTCGTCGTCCCAGTCGATGTCATCGGGGGCGAAGGTGACGAGTCGGAGCTTTTGCGCACGCTCGGCGTCGAGCATCTCGCCGCGCGCTGCTTTCGCCGCAGCGAGATCGGCGGGATTGGCCAGGAAGCGGGATTCGAGCCGCGTCAGCGCATTCGCCATCGGATAGGCGCCGAAATTCGCGTCACTGAGCGCGAGGGGGGCCGCCGGCTTGTTGTCGCCGGCCCCCCTCCCTAACCCTCCCCCGCTTGCGGGGGAGGGAAGGGTGGGGGCAAGCATGTAAGAGCGGTCCGACGCGAACGGCAGCTCGGCGAGCGTGCCGGCAAAGCACGAGCCGGGCTCGATCAGCGTCACCA
>JBAQAB010000380.1:0-4018 GCA_049285535.1 Xanthobacteraceae bacterium | reverse complement strand
CCTTCGCGGATGATGACAGACTGGGATCGCTTGCCATTCGCAATTCGCTAATCGGCCACGAGCGCAATCGCGTTGATATGGCGGCCGTAATCTGGCTCGGCGCGATGGGTGGCGCGGCGATAGCTGAAAAAGCGGTCCGGATCGGCATAGGTGCAAAGCCCAAGATCCTCGATCTGCCCGACACCCGCGCGCTCGAGTCGCGCCGCGACATAGCCGCCGAGATCGAACAGCGCATGGCCGTCGCGGGCGGCCGGCGAAAAGAACCGGTTGCTGGCGCGGTCCTCGGCGGCAAAACGCGCGATGAGATCGGGGCCAACCTCGTAATTGGCGTGCCGGATCATCGGCCCGACGGCGGCGCGAATTTGGCGCCGCGCCGCGCCAAGCTCTTCCATCGCCGCAACGGTCGCTTCGATTACGCCGGTGAGCGCGCCGCGCCAGCCGGCATGCGCGGCGCCGATGACGTGGGCCTTCGGATCGGCGAGCAGCACCGGGCCGCAATCCGCTGTGGTCACCCCGATTGCGAGCGCACGCAGGCGGGTCACGATGGCGTCGGCGCGCGGCCGGGTTTCGTTGCTCCACGGCGCCTCGGCGACAACGACGGCCGGCGAGTGGATTTGATAGGCGGTGAGCAGTCGGTTCGGCTCAACGCCGAGCGCCGTCGCCATGCGGGTCCGGTTTTGCGCGACATTCGCCGTGTCGTCATGCGAGCCGGTGCCGCCGTTGAGGCTCTGGTAAAGCCCGCCGGACACGCCGCCGGCGCGCGTGAAAAAGGCATGGCGGATGCCGGTCAGTGTCAGCGAGGCGGCTTCGATCTTCATGATGGAGTCTCGAATCCGGGAAGCGGACCGAGCGCGGGCGCGGCAATGGCGATGGCCTTGAACAATTCGCCCATGCCGCGCGCGCCCTCCGCGATCAGCCGGGAGAATGCGACTTCGATATCGGCGGCCCTCAATGGCGTGCTCGCTTTGAGCGCGGCGGCGCGTTTTTCGATGCCAAGATGCAGGAACAGCTCGCGCTGCCGGATCGGACCGTGAATGCGCGCGCCCATGCTTTCGGCGCATTGCGCCAGCGCTTCAAAATCGACGTGAGCGGTCAGATCGGCTTTGCCCGGCGCGCGCAGCGGATCGGTGAAGGAATGTCCTACGACCGCCTGCAGCGTGTCGCCCAGTCCGAAATGATCGTGGCCGTAATCGATGATCAAGGCCGCGCCTTGGTTGCGCATGCGCCGTCCCAGTTCGAGCGCGAAATCGTCCGCGCGCCATTCGTAGATCGCGCCGACGGGCGCCTGGCGCAAGCCGCGCGGCATCGAGGTTTCGAAATGCGGCAGCGGATCGCGCGCTGCGGTCAGGACGAAGCGGCCGTCGGGCCCGATAGCGACGGCCCGCTCGTGCCAGCCGTCGTCCTGTTTGACCGCCTGGTGCACCGGCAGCGCATCGACGAATTCGTTGGCGATCACGATGCTGGCGCCGGCCGGCACTTCGTCGAGCGTCGAGTGCCACAGCACCGGCACGTCGAGGTCCGCCAATCGCCGCTCCTGGATTTGTTGCAGCGCCGGGCTGATTTCAACGAGATGCACGACGATCGCGCTGCGGAAACCGTCCACGACTTTGGCCGCCCGCAGCGCATCGTGCATCAAGCTGCCGCGTCCGGGGCCGAGCTCGATAATCCTGATGTCTTCGGGGCCGCCCATTTGCCTCCAGACCGCCGCCATCCACAGCCCGATGAATTCGCCGAACATCTGGCTGATCTCCGGCGAGGTGACGAAATCGCCGCCGGCGCCCAACGGATCGCGATTGATGTAATAGCCGTGCTGCGGATGCGTCAGGCACAGCCGCATATATTGCGCGATCGGCATCGGGCCGGCGACGCCGATCAGCCGGCGGATTTCCCGTTCCAGCGGCGAGAATTCGTCAGCCATGGTCAGCGCAGTTTTGCCGTCGTCTCGCGGCGCAAAGCAAAAGCGAGAATGGCAAGCCCAATCAGGATCAGAGGAATGCACAGCAGCATGCCCATGGTCAGCCACTGCGAGCCCCAAAGGAAACCGACCTGCACGTCCGGCTCGCGGAAAAATTCGCAGGTGGTGCGGGCGATGCCGTAGCCGACCAAAAAGGCGCCGGTGACGACACCCGGCCGCTTCAGCGCGCCGGAGCGCATCAAGATGGCGAGCATGATGAACAGGACGACGCCTTCCAGCGCCGCTTCATAAAGCTGGCTGGGGTGGCGCGGGATCGGCCCGCCATTGGGAAACACCATGGCCCAGGGCACATCGGTCGGCCGGCCCCACAATTCGCCGTTGATGAAATTGGCGAGCCGCCCGAGGAAGAGCCCGATCGGCGCGACGCCGGCGGTGACGTCGGCGAGCGACAGCACCGGAATGCGCCGCCGCCACGCGAACAGCACGATCGCGACCGCGCAGCCGATGACGCCGCCGTGAAACGACATGCCGCCCGTCCACAACTCGAAAATCTGGAGCGGATGCGCGGCGAACAGCGGCAGATTGTAGAACAGCACGTAGCCGGTGCGGCCGCCGAGAATGATACCGAGCGTGATCCAGATGACGAAATCGTCGAAGTCGAGCACGGTGAACGGCGCGGGACCGCCCCACAGCCGCTCCGAGGCGATCAGCGCGCGCGCGTAGAACCAGCCCGCGATGATGCCGACGATGTAGGCCAATGCATACCAGCGCACCGCGAATGGTCCGATGGAAATCAGGATCGGATTGATCGCGGGATAGGGAATGATCGGCAGGACGACGTACATCAGTGGGCTTTCCTTCGGGCGTGCGAGACGCCTTTGCCATCAATCACTAGCGCCATGGCGCCGCGGCATATGCAGCCGAGCCCCCTTGCGGCTGCGCCGCACCATTGCCATTGTCACAGCGCATAGCAAGCGAGTTCGCCCAAAGCACTCACCGGAGACACGCGGGGGCACGCGGAGGCGGTCATGGTGCAGACGACGAACCGGTTTTTCGACGAGGTCGCCCGGCTGATGAACGACGCCGCCGGCGTCGCCCAAGGGGTGCGGCGCGAATTCGAGACGCTGTTTAAAACGCAAGCCGAGCGCTGGTTGCGCGATCTCGACCTGGTCAAGCGCGACGACTTCGAGGCGGTGAAAGATATGGCCCGCATCGCGCGCGAGGAAAACGAGGCCTTGAAGGTCCGTGTGGCGGCGCTCGAAGCCGTTCTTGCCGGGAAGAATGCACCCGAGGCTGCGCGGTCCAGTCCTTCGTCGGGCGTGACGGGGGCAGGGGAACCACCGGTTAACCCCTCCGGCCCGGCCCCGGGCGCGTTCTGAGCCGGCATTTCGCCGCTTACATTCCTTGTTTTTAAGATTTTGCGCCGCTATAAGCGCCGCTTCCGCGCCTGCTACAGCACCCCTGGAGGCCCGGCGCGGAAATTCCATCGGATAACAAGGTTTTAGACAAGGATACCACCATGGCGACCGTCACTCTGATCAAGGCGGCGGCGCGTTCGCGGGCAGGCAAGGGGGCCGCCCGGGCCGAACGTCGCTCCGGCCGCGTCCCCGGAATCATCTATGGCGACGGCAAGCCGCCGCTGCCGATCTCGCTCGATTATGCCGATCTGCACCAGCGTATTTATGCCGGGCGCTTTCTCACCACTATTCATGACGTCGAAGTCGAGGGCGTGAAGCACCGCGTCATCCCGCGCGACTTCCAGCTCGACGCTATCCGCGACCTGCCGCTGCATGTCGATTTCATGCGGCTCGGCGAGGGCGCCACCATCCGCGTCAACATTCCGATCCACGTGCGCAATGCTGACCAGTCGCCCGGCGTCAAACGCGGCGGCACCGTCAGCATTGTCACGCACAGCCTGCCGGTACGCTGCCGCGCCGATGCGATCCCGAGCGGCATCGAGGTCGATGTCGCCGATCTCGAGATCAATCACTCCCGGCACCTGAGCGACATCACGCTGCCCGAAGGCGTGCGCTCGGTGGCCGGACGCGACGTCACTTTGGTCACGGTGGTGCCGCCGTCGGGCTATGCCGAAGAAATGAAGGC
>JBAQAB010000379.1:0-3233 GCA_049285535.1 Xanthobacteraceae bacterium | reverse complement strand
GTATGTTGGTGCGGAAGTCGACCGTTTCCGGCGTGCCAGGCACGACGTCAAAGGCCTGCCAGCTGCCGAAATCGGCGTACAGATACTCCAGCTTGAAGGTCACATTCGTCATCAGGATCGTCTCGATACCGCCGCCTATCGTCCAGCCGGCGCGGAAAACGCTGCTCGACGCCGGCCAGAATGCATCCCAAGACTTGATTTCTGCGACCGCGAGACCGCCGGTCACATAAGGCAGCCAGCCGCCGTTCGATCCCAGCGCGTAGCCAAGCCGCCCGCGGAACGTGCCGAACGATTCCATGTTGGTGCCGCAGGCATGCGGCGCCGAAGTATCCGCGCCGCAAATGTTGGAGCTGCCGGCGACGT
This sequence comes from Xanthobacteraceae bacterium, assembly GCA_049285535.1. Classification (GTDB taxonomy): domain Bacteria; phylum Pseudomonadota; class Alphaproteobacteria; order Rhizobiales; family Xanthobacteraceae; genus BOG-931. Next base: position 2,870 of record JBAQAB010000379.1, on the reverse strand, counting down.
GGGACCACGAATAGTCGCCCTCGAGACCGGCCACCCAGGCGCCCTGCTGCCACGAATAGCCGAACGTGCCGCCAAGGAGGCCGCCTTTTGGCCAGTAGGAGCCGTCGAAGAGTTCGCCTCCGCAAGTCGCGAAGAAACTGCACGGAATGCCCGAATCTGTCTGGCTCGATGAGCCCCAGCCAAAGCCTCCTGCGACGCCGGCATACCATCCGGACCAGTCATAAGTCGGCGGTGGAAGCGGCGGCTGGGGATGAACAGTGCGGCTTGCGGCAGTGCCGACGAATGCGCCTGTTGCGATCAAGACGGCCACGATCAGCGCGATCAACGAACGAATCATTCTGGCTCCCCCGATTCGGGCGTATCTCGCGGGAGAGTCGAATGGGAATGAGCTTAGTACGTAGAAACGCCTGGATTTTCGTACCCTGTGGCAATCTTGTCGCAATGAACAGTTGCGACAGTGGCCGAGGCGCCGTCGAAGGCCTAGCTCCATTAGCCGATGACCTACTCATGAGTCCGGGCCGACGGCCGCTTAACACTCAGGCCGGCACTTCTCCCTTGAGCATGAGGCGATACAGGTAGCGGCGTTCGTTCATGTCGTAGTCGGGATTGGCCTGGTGCATGACGCTGCGATTATCCCAGATCACCCAGTCACCATCGCGCCACTGGTGGCGGTATTCGAATTTCTTCTGTGTCGCATGCCGCATCAATTCGTCGATCAGCTTGAGCGCATCGTCATCGTCCATGCCGATAATGGACTCGATGCGCACCGGATTGAGGAACAGTGCCTTGCGGCCGTTGTCGGGATGGGTACGCACCAGCGGGTGAATGCCGGGCGGCGGCAGCTTGGCGCGGCTCTCATCGTTGAGGCCGGACAGCGCGCGCGGGCTGTATTTGCTCTGGTAGACATGGACGGCCTTGAGCCCGTCGATACGCCGTTTGGTGGCCGCTGGCAGATCGTCATAGGCGTCGTGCATATTGACGTATTGAGTGTCGCCGCCGCGCGACGGCAATTCGACCGCGAACAATGTCGTCGCCTTGGGCGGCGCCGGATGATTGGAGTGGTCGGTGTGGAAGGTCTCGCCCGGAATCATGCGCTTGCCGTTCACGAAGATGTCGTTGGAGACGTAATAGACGTCCGGATGGCCCGGGACGTGCTGCTCCTTCCGATCGTGTATCTGCAGCTCGCCGAATACTTGCGCGGCGGTCTTGAACTCGTCCGGATCGAAGTCCTGCTCGCGCATGACCAGCACGTGATGCTCGGCAAAGGCGCGATTGAGCACGGTGCGGATTTCGGCGTCGACCGGCTCGGTAAAATCGATGCCGACCACCTCGGCGCCGGTGTGGCCGCCCAACGGCGTGATGGTGAAAGTCGTCATGGGTGCTGCCTCCCGGGCCGATTTTGCGTCAACGCTATCGCCGGCGTCCTGACGGATCAAGCGGGAAGAGTGGCCCGCTCCCGCATCGTTGCAATCCATCCGGCGACGACTGCGCCCGGCGCGAATTAATACCAACGGCCACACTATGGCGGGTGGCATCGATTGGAGGCCAGCTAGGGCGGCGCAGCCGATTTGCGGCTCAACCGCGATAATCGCCGTATTGCCGGCGCGAAACCATGAACAAACAAGAACAAACAAACAATCGCCGCATTTGGCGGCGGACAACGCGGCGAGAATTTGGCGGCCCTGCCCACTCAACAAATACATGCCATGCAAAAACGGGCGGTGTGTAAAATTTAAATGATGCTATGACGCCGTCTCACCTCGTTGACGTCAACGAGGCGTATCCGTCCGCTTAGCCTCGCCAAGCATCATGTTTGGCGGGGCTTTTGTTTGCGGTCGGCAACAACAAACGGTGTAACGAGTAGGAGACTAACTGCATGAAGTCGACGACCTTAGTGATCGCCGCTGCGGCCATCGCAATGTTCGCTCAATCGGCACAGGCGCGCGAACATCATTACAGATACCATCATCACCGGCTCATGAGCCGCAACTTTGCGACGCCGCGCTCGGGATGGACGCCGGGCGGCGAATTCGCGTGGCAACCGCAACCTTTTGCGGCGCCTGGCGGGTTCGGATCCACCACGACGGAATTTGGGAGCTATCCACAGCACACCGCTTATAGCGGCCGCAGCGATAGCCGCCCATCGGCTTGGTGTGGCTGGGAGATGCGGCGGCTCGTCGGCAGTGATCCCGGGCAAACCTATAACCTCGCGCGCAATTGGGCGCATTGGGGTCGATCCGGTCCGGCCGGCGTTGGCGCCGTGGTGGTCTGGCCGCATCATGTCGGCAAGATCGTCGGTCAGGAAAATGGAGAGTGGGTGATCGAATCTGGCAATGACGGCCATGCCTTGCGCACCCGGCCCCGCTCAATCGCTGGCGCCATCGCGATCCGTTGGGGCTAAGCGCCATCACCGACCATTGTTCCGCGACAAAAGGGCCGCCCGGTTACCGGGCGGCCCACTGCTTTGCAAGCGGATGCAAGCACCCGTTGGCGACGTCACCGCGAGCAACAATTCATCGGCGGCGTTGCATCGGATTCCGTCACAAGGTTAAGCGGAGGTGACACGAGACATGGCGGAAGGTTCGCTTCGGACCAAAAGCGCCCATCGTCGGGCGCGCTTTAGGTGAAGAAATCCTAAATACATTTAAGTCGAGGGCGTTCGATTCATGAAAAAGTGAAGTCTTTCTGCCACATATCCCGCGGCTGAAGGGGTGTGCATGAGAAGGTCATTGAAGCGGCTGTTTGCCTTCGACTTTTCCTCAGCTACGGCGCGGGAAGCCACCGATGCTTTGGTGATCTTCTCGATGGCCATTCTCACCTACACGGCGATTGCGGATTGGGGTGGGCTCACGCTCCTGCACAATTTCTTC
>JBAQAB010000378.1:0-2069 GCA_049285535.1 Xanthobacteraceae bacterium | reverse complement strand
CCTAACCCCTGGACGGGCGGACAACTACCCCCGGCTGCCGCCAGCGAGAACCGCGCGCGTGGCGCGATCGGGGCCGAAATCGTCGACGCTGTCGATTGCCAGAAGGTCGGCAAGCCGCGTACGAGCGCGATTGACCCGGCTTTTGATGGTGCCGACCGCGCAGCCGCAAATGCCGGCGGCCTCTTCGTAAGAAAAGCCCGAGGCGCCAACCAGGATCAATGCTTCGCGCTGGTCCGACGGCAGCTTGGCCAGCGCCTCCCGGAATTCCGAGAATTCAACACGGCCGGTCTGCTCGGGATGGGATTTCAACGTTTCGGCATAGCGCCCGTCAGCATCCTCGACTTCGCGCCGGCGTTTGCGATACTCGGAGCGGAACAGGTTGCGCAGAATCGTGAACAGCCACGCCGGCATGTTGGTGCCGGGTTGGAACGAGTCGATGTGCGCAAGCGCCCGCAGAAGCGTCTCCTGCACCAGATCGTCGGCGCGGTCGATATTGCCGCACAGCGAGATCGCAAAGGCGCGCAAGCTCGGCACTGTGGCGAGGACTTGGTCGCGTATCGCGGGGTCGAGCTTCATTGCTGACTGGTCCACCATCAATCCTGGTCTTGGTCGCTGAGCCGGCGAACCAGATCGGCGAGGTGCTGCGGCACCCCTTGACTGACCACGTCGTTGTACATGGAGCGCAGCTGCTGGCCGATCCGTGCCTGAACTTCCCGGCCCAGACGGGCTTCGGGTTTGTGGGGATTGGCGGCTGGCGTGGCCATTGGATCCTGATTCTCCGGCTTCTCCGCGACCCGCTCCAACGGTTCAAGGTTGGTTTTGCGGTGCTTCATTGTGTCGTCTTTTCCCCCTTCGCCCATTGCCAACCCACCCTGGGAACTCCCGTTAACGTGCGCTAACGCACTGACAGGCCCCATTGTTCCGCGCCAGATTGCCAATTGGAACTTTTTTTGCGGTGCGGCGTTTTTGCTAGTAACCTCAGCACTATGGAAGGGGAGGGTGTATTGTCCACTTCGCAAGCCGTACTACAGCATCTGCCGTCGCTGCGTCGCTATGCGCGCGCTTTGACCGGCAGCCAAGCGTCCGGCGACGCCTATGTCGTTGCCGCGGTGGAATCGTTGATTGCCAGCCCGAAAATGCTCGAATCGGGTTCTAATTCGCGGGTCGCGCTCTATCGGCTGTTCACCAAAATCTGGAATTCGGTGCCGGTTAACGGCAAGGCGGACGCCGGCGAGGTCGTCCTGCCCCCGGAGCAGCATTTGACGCAAATCACGCCGCGGCCGCGCCAAGCCTTTCTCCTGGTAGCGCTCGAAGGTTTCTCGGAAGAAGACGCCGCCGAGGTGCTCGATTGCGATCTGCAGACGCTCCGGGCGCTGGTCGAGGAATCCGGCCGTGAGCTTGCCGCCGAGATCGCGACCGACGTCCTGATCATCGAGGACGAGACCTTTATCGCCATGGACATCGAGGCCCTGGTCGAAAGCCTCGGTCATAATGTCATCGGCATCGCCCGCACCCACAGCGAAGCGCTGGCGCTGGCGAAGCGAAAACGGCCGGGACTTATTCTCGCCGACATTCAGCTCGCCGACGGCAGTTCCGGCTTGGATGCGGTGAACGAGCTGCTCGGCACGTTCGAAGTGCCAGTGATCTTCATCACCGCCTATCCGGAACGTTTCCTGACCGGGCAGCGGCCGGAACCGGCCTTCCTGATCGCCAAGCCGTTCCAGGTGGCGGTGGTGTCCGCCGTGGTCAGCCAGGCGCTGTTCTTCGGCCGCAAGGCGCGGCAACGCGAGCGCAAGCCGGCCGCACGGCAAGCGACGGTGTAATCTTTCACGTCATTCCGGGCCGCGCGTCAGCGCGGAGCCCGGAATCCATAGTCACCGTCGGGGCAAGTTTTGCTCCGGTGGTGGTTATGGATTCTGGACTCGGGTGGTTGTGGATTCCGGACTCGCCGCTGCGCGGCGATCCGGAATGACGGAACAAAAAAATTAGGGCGCAGCCGATCGGCATATCGGCTGCGCCCAATGTCGGGCGGCCAAGCACGGGGGGAGGGGGGAAGAATGGCCGTCCGC
>JBAQAB010000377.1:0-25344 GCA_049285535.1 Xanthobacteraceae bacterium | reverse complement strand
TGATCAGGCTGGGCGAATAGGACATCGCTGCCTCCGTCGTGCAAGTATGAGGGCGCAAACGGCGCCGGCAAGCAGCCAAGGCCCCGGCGCGGAACCAAACCCACGGAATGGGCGTTATATGGGGCATTTCATCGCGAGGCAATTTCATGGACATTCTCATCAGTATTCTGATCACGTTCGTTGTCGTTATTCTGGTGCTTTACCTCGTCAACCTGCTACCGATCGACGGCCGCGCCAAGCAGATCGTCCGCGTAGTCGTGATTATTATCGGCATAATCTCATTGCTGCGGTACCTGGCGGTCTTCTAAGATCGCGCGGTGCGCCGCATCGAAGGCTATGTCATCGTTTCCGCCGACGGCATGCTCGCCGATGCCAAAGGCGAGATGCCGGATTCGATCCGCAACGAGGCCGATCAGCGCTTCTTCCAGGATGCGCTCGACCGTGCCGCGGTCGTCGTGCACGGCCGGCATTCGCATGAAGGCGGCCCGCGCGCAGCGCGGCGCAAACGGCTCGTCGTAACGCGCCAGATCGCCGCTCTCGCGCCCGATCCGGAACATCCCCATGCACTGTTATGGAATCCGCTTGGAGCCAGCCTCGACCAGGCGCTCGCTCAGCTCGGCGTCAGTGACGGCACGATCGCCATCATCGGCGGGCCTGAGGTGTTCAGCCGGTTTCTGCCGCTCTACGATGCGTTTCACCTGTCCCGAGCCGCTGAAGCCAAAATTCCCGGCGGTCTTGCCGTCTTCACCGAAGTCGGAGCGAATGCCACCCCCGAAGACGTGCTCGCACAACGCGGCTTCAAGCCCGGCGCGCGGCGCGATCTCGATCCGTCCGCTGGAGTTTCGGCGGTAACCTGGGAACGGCAGCGATGACCGGCCTGGAATCAATCCAATGAATGCGCCAAATACATCGTCATGAGCTCGCGGCCGGCCTCGAAAGCATCGCAGCATGTCGTCGCGCTCGATTACGAGATCGTAGAAGAGCAGGCATCCGCGCTCGGCCGGCTCGGCCGCGCGCTCGAGGCTGCGCTCGCAGCGCTTGCTGAATACGACCTCCGCCATCGCGGGGATAGCGGCCGACCTGAGCCTACGGAACAGCGTGCGCGGCTGGTACAAGATGCCGGCGACGCTTTGTGGTGCTTCATGGTGCAGCGTGAAGCGTGCAGACTACGCGATCCGCGGCCCGTGCTCCGTGACTATCGCGTCCCCGCCGAAGTCCAAAACCGCATGGGCATCTTCACCGTCCGGCGCCGGGTGAATTCGGTCTGAGGTTTTGCCCGCCGGCCACCGCAGATTTGCGCAATTTCGGCGCCAATTTGCGTGTAGTACATTGTCAACCGAACCGGTGCCCTGGCCGGGGTCGTCGCAGGAAAGGCTTTATTCACCCTTCTCAAGGCATTGTTATCGACAATTCAACGGCGTGGCGGCGCCCGGAGTTGCGATGCGTTCCCTTCCTCTTCTTGACGAGCTCGAGGGCGCCCTCGCCTCCGGCAATATCAATCGCCGCATCGACATTCTGACCCGCATTACCGACCTCTTCATCAACGGCGCCAACAGCTATTCCGAGGATCAGATCGGCGTGTTCGACGACATCATGGCGCGCCTGGTCAATACCATCGAAGCCAAAGTGCGCGCCAAGCTGGCGCATCGGCTGGCCCCGATCGCAAACGCGCCGACGAATGTGATCCACATGCTCGCCTTCGATAACGACATCGAAGTCGCAAGCCCCGTCCTCGCGCAATCAGCGCGGCTCGACGACCGTGACTTGGTCACCGCCGGCCGTAACAAAAGTCAGCAGCATCTCTTCGCCATCACGCAGCGCCCAGCGTTGAGCGAAACGGTGACCGACGTCCTGGTCGAACGCGGCGATCGCGATGTGGTGCATTCGGTGGTGAGAAACGTCGGGGCGCGGTTTTCCGACGCCGGCTTCCGGATGCTGGTCAGGCGCGCGGCCGGCGACGATGCGCTGGCGACCGAAGTCGGGCTGCGGTCGGACATTCCGCGGCAACATTTTCTCGTTCTGCTGGATAAGGCGTCGAGTGCCGTGCGCCAGCGCCTGGCCGCCGAAAACCCCCAGGCCGCCCCCGCGATTGATGGGGCCGTGGCAGAGGTTGTCGGCGGCATCCGCAGCGAGGTGCGCAATGCCTCGCCGGATTTTGCCGCCGCCCAGACTTATGTCGAGCAGCTGAACCGCGTTCAGCGAATCGGCGAATCCGAAATCTATCAATTCGCGCGCGACCGAAAATTCGAGGAGACCGCGATCGCATTGTCGATCATGTGCGACACCCCGATCGACGTCGTCGAGCGTGCGCTGCTCGATCCCGGCGCCGAGATCATCCTCATTCTCGCCAAGGTGGCGGGGCTATCGACGACGACCACCAAAGCGGTGCTGCTGCTCCGCGCCGCCGACCGCGGCATGTCGGCGAAAGACCTCGAACATGCCTTGACGAGTTTCAACCGATTGCAGCCGGAAACCGCACGCCGGGTGCTCAGCTTCTTCCGCACCCGCGTGAAAAAACCGGTCGAGCCGATGGTCGCTCCGGCGGTCGCCGTCAACGGCTGACCAAGGCGCCTTACGATCTTATCTGTGCCCTTAGATGGAGCGATCGGCGCTGCAGAGAGGCTACGGTCAACGTCGCACCTATCGCGAGTCGTGGAACGATGATCGTGACGAAGCGTTAAAGGTTTTCTTGCAGATTCTTCTTGACTCCATACTGATTGCATTTATGTGGGGAATTAGCCGCCGTTGGTCGGTTCGTGTGGACTGATCGGGCGGCTTTCGCTTTCCGTGGCGCCGGCTCGCCGGCATCTCGGGTTCTGAACTAGGTTGGGGAGGACGGCATGAGCCAACACGCCCTCTTACGATCGGTGAAGGGCTTGGGGATCCCAGGTACCGCCCGAAAGGAAGACCGGAAGACGAAGCTGAAAGTGGCGACCCCGGCACCGGAGGTGGATCGCCAGAACGATGGCAAAGATCATTTCGCCACGCGCAACGGCGTGCGCTGCGCCGGCGTGCATCTGATTATCGATCTGCACGGCGCCAAGCGTCTTAACGACATCGATCATATCGAGGCGACGCTGCGGCGCTGTGTCGAAGCGGCCCGCGCCACGCTTCTGCATATTCACCTGCATCATTTCCAGCCGAGCGGGGTTTCCGGCGTGGCGGTGCTGGCGGAGAGCCACATTTCCATCCATACTTGGCCGGAAATCGGCTATGCCGCGCTCGACGTTTTCATGTGCGGCTCGGCCGATCCGGACGCCTGCATTCCGGTTTTGCGCGAGGCGTTTTCCGCCAAGCGCGTCGGCGTCAACGAGCTGTTGCGCGGTCAAGACGCCTGAGCCGCCGAGTTTGAAACGAATAATGAGCGGCCGGGCGTAAGTCCCGGCCGTTTTTCATATGGGAGGGGCCGATGGCCGAGAAGCGCTGGATTGCCGAGACGCTGTTCGACGATCTCGGTTTCCGCATGACTTTCCAGGTCGAGAAAGTGCTCTACGAAATGCAGACCGAGCACCAGCATTTGGTGCTGTTCGAGCAGCCGTTCTTCGGCAAGATGCTGATGCTCGATGGCGCCACCCAGATCTCCAAGCGGGACGAATTCATCTACCAGGAGATGATGTCGCATGTGCCGTTGTTCGCCCACGGCAATGCGCGCGACGTCCTTATCATCGGCGGCGGCGACTGCGGCATCGCCGAGGAGGTACTCAAGCACAAGACGGTCAAACGTCTCACCCAGGTCGAGATCGATCCGAAGGTGGTCGAATTCGCCAAGGAACATTTCCCCGAATTCACCGGACCTGTGTTTTCCGATAAGCGCTTCGAATCCATCATCGGCGACGGCGCAAAATACGTCGCCAGGACCGACCGCCGCTACGATGTCATCATTGTCGACTCTACGGATCCGATGGGGCCGGGAAAAATCCTGTTCGGCGAGAAGTTTTATGTCGGCTGCAAGCGCTGTTTGAACGCGGGCGGCGTGCTGACGACGCAAAACGGGGTGCCGTTCTTCCAGAAGAACGAGCTGACCTCGACCATGAAGAAATTCCGCCGGCTGTTCGCGGACGCAACCTGCTACGTCGCCGCCATTCCGGTCTATGTCGGCGGCCATATGGCCATGGGTTTTGCCACCGACAACAAGCGGCTACGGCGGCACAGCGCGAAGACGATCGCCCAGCGCTACCGCAAAGCCGGCGGCTTTGTAACGAAATATTGGACGCCCGAGGTCCAGGTCGCCGCCTTTGCCCAGCCGCGCTTCATCGCCGATTTGGTGGCCAAGGCGGGATAACCGTGGTGCTGGACCGTCCAGCCTTTGACGATCCTGGCGCGCTAATACAATCGTGAATGGCGTCGGTCACGGCCGGTTCTTAAACTGGACCTACAATAAGGCGTCAGCGGGAGGATATTGGCCATGAAGCTTTACATGCATCCGGTATCGATGACGAGCCGGCCGGTCCGGCTGTTCATTGCCGAGAATAAAATTCCGGTCGATGAGGTCACCGTCGACCTGTTTACCGGCGAACAATACAAGCCGCCTTATGCGGACCTCAATCCAAACAGTCTGGTGCCGATGATCGAGGATGGCGATTTGCGTTTGACCGAAAGCTCGGCGATCCTGAAATATCTCGCCGATAAGATCGGTTCTCCTGCTTATCCGAAGGACTTAAAGCAGCGCGCCAAGGTCAATGAAGTGATGGACTGGCTCAACACCAATTTCTATCGCGAATGGGCCTATAATCTCTGCTATCCGCAACTGTTTCCGCATCTCAAGCGGCGCAGCGACGAGGCGCAGGCGGCAACAATCGAATTCGGCCAGCAGAACGCCAAGCGCTGGCTGCAAATCCTCAACGACTATTGGATCGGGCCGAACAAGCCCTATCTATGCGGCGACCAGATCACCATCGCCGACTATTTCGGCGCCGCTCTGGTGACGCTGGGCGAGGTCATCCGCTGCGACTTCTCGGCCTACCCGAATGTGCAGCGCTGGCTCAACAATGTGAAGAGGCTGCCGAGCTGGCCCAAGGTCAACGAGGTGTTTTACGGCCTGGTCGATTCGGTCAAGGAACAGCAGTTTCACGCCATCTGAGGAAAGCGTCATGAGCTTTTTTCCCGGCAAAGATCCGGCATTGGGCGACGCGCCCGCGAGCGATGCGGTCCAGCAGCTGATCGTTCCGCGCTCGGTCGACCTCGGCGGCTTCCAGGTGCATCGCGCGCTGCCGTCGGCACGCTCGCGCATGGTTGGGCCCTTCATCTTCTTCGATCATTTCGGCCCGGCAGTGTTCAAGGCCGGCGACGGTGTCGACGTACGCCCGCACCCGCATATCGGGCTCGCCACCGTCACCTATTTGTTCGACGGCGAAATCGTGCATCGCGACAGCCTCGGCACCGCGCTGCCGATCCGTCCCGGCGCCGTCAACTGGATGACAGCCGGGCGCGGCATCGTGCATTCCGAGCGCACCGCGCCCGATCACCGCGACGGCGGCGAGCCGCTGCACGGCCTGCAGTTATGGGTCGCGCTGCCGATGAAGGACGAAGAGACGACGCCGGCGTTCGTCCACACGGCCGCGGCCGACATTCCCGAACTGCGCGAGAACGGCCTGCATCTGCGTGTCGTCGCCGGGACGATGCATGGGCTCCGCTCGCCGGTGGCGACGAGCTGGGACACGGTGTTTGCCGAGGCGCATCTGAAGGCCGGCACCATCCTGCTGCTCGATACCGAGCATGAAGAACGCGCCGTTTACGTCATAGCCGGCGAGATCGACATCGCCGGCGACCGTCACGGGCCGGAACGGCTCCTGGTGCTCAAGCCCGGCGACCGCATCATCGTGAAGGCGGTGAGCGATGCACATCTCGTGGTGGTCGGCGGCGCCGCCATGGACGGGCCGCGACACATCTGGTGGAATTTTGTGTCCTCGCGCAAGAAGCGCATCGAAGCGGCCAAGGCCGATTGGAAGGCCGGCCGCTTTGATATCGTCCCCGGCGATACCGCCGAGTTCATTCCGCTTCCGGAGTCCTAAGCTAGTCCGCGAGCTTGCACCTTGGAGGCCGATCGCCGCTTTGATGCGCTCGGCTGATATCGGCAGATCGCGGAAGCGGTGGCCGGTCGCGTTGGCGACGGCATTGGCCACGGCGGCTGCCGCCGGCCCCTGACCCGCCTCGCCGCTGCCCAAGAATGGCATGCCGGGGCGATTGATGACGTGGATTTCCATTTCATCGGGCACCGCGGAAAATCGGAGGATCGGATAGGTCGCCCAGTCGACGCTGGTGATACGGCGCTCGTCGAAGGTCACGCTTTCGTAGAGCGTCCAGCTCATGGATTGTAAAATGGCGCCCTCGATCTGATTGGCGATGCCGTCGGAATTGACGACCTGGCCGCTGTCGACGGCGGCGACGGCACGCCGCATCCGTGCCCGCCCGGTGTCGCGGTCGACCTCCACCTCGCAGGCGACGGCGCAATAGGCAGCGAGATTCTTGTAGCGCGCAAAAGCAAATCCCCGCCCCCTCCCCGGTGCGGCAGAGGGGGGCTTCAGCGCCCAGCCGAAGCGCTCGGCCGCGGTGGCGACCACGTCCCGCGCGCGCGGATCGTCGAGGTGCTTGAGCCGGAACGCCACCGGATCGACGCCGGCGGCCGCGGCAAGCTCATCCATGAAGCTTTCGATGGCGAAGACATTCATGAAGCCGCCGAGCGCGCGCAGCGCCGATACCCGCACCGGCATCGTCGGCAGAAAATGATAGATCACCCGGGCGTTCGGGATTTTATAGATCGGAATGGAATTACGATCGCCGCCGCCTTCCGGCATCGGAATAGGCTTCGGCGCCGGCTCCGCAAATGGCTTGTCGAGAGAGCGCGCCGCCAGCAGCGATCCGGCCGGTCCGGGCCGCGTCGAATGGGTATTGCTCCAGACCTCATGGTCCCAATTGGCGATGCTGCCACCGTCATCGAGCGCAGCATCGAGCTTGATCAGCATAGCGGGGCCGTACGGCTCCCACGCGTGCTCCTGCTCGCGCGTCCATTGCACGCGCACCGGCCGCCCAGGAACTGCGCGGGCAAGCAACGCCGCATCGGCGGCGGCATCGTCGGCGCCGTTATGGCCGTAGCAGCCCGCGCCTTCGCTGTGGATGCAGCGGACCTTGTCCTTCGGCATGCCCATCATTTCAGCGATGGCATCGCGATCCGGATAGACCCCTTGGGTGTGGGTCCAAACTGTAAGCGCGTCGTTCTCAAGCTGCGCCACCGCGCAGGACGGGCCGATCGAACCGTGGGACAGATAAGGCCGCGAATAGCTCGCCGACAGCATTTTGGCCCCGCTAGCCGCGGCCTGCTGCCGGTCGAGCACCGTGATGTCCTGCGCCGGCAAGCTGGTCAGAAACGCGCCTAGGCCAGCTGCGTCCGGCAGCTTCGCCGTTTCGTTCCACCGCGCGGCAGCCGCAAGCGCGCGCATCGCTTCGATGGCCTGAAATTCGCGTTGCGCGACGACCGCGAGAAAGCTGCCGTCGCGAACGACCTGCAAGACGCCCGGCATTTTCCGCACCGCGGTGTCGTCGACGCTGGTGAGTTGCGCGCCATAGCTCGGCGGCCGGACGATACGGGCATGAACCATGCCGTCAGGGCGTAAATCCTGCACAAATGCGGCGCCGCCGGTGAGTTTGGCTGGAATATCGACGCGCGGAATACGCCGGTTCATGATCTTGTACTGGCTGGGGTCTTTCAGCGGCGATGTGGCGGCGGCTGCGACATGCAGGAGTTGCGCGGAAACCAGTTCGCCGTAGCCGAAACGGCGGCCATCGGGAGCGATCACCGCGGCGTCTTGTGTCGTCATCTGCGCGGCCGGCACGCCGGCACGGGTCGCGGCTTCGGCGATGAGAAGCTGCCGCACTTGCGCCGCGGCGTTCATGATGGCGGTGCCGGAATCCGGCATGGAATGGCTGCCGGCGGTGTAACCCTCATTCGGGGTCAGCGCCGTATCGGCGGTGATAAGCTTGATGCGATCGAAATCGACGTCGAGCTCTTCCGCAGCGATCTGCATGAGCGCCGTCTTGATGCCCTGGCCGAGCTCCGCTTTATCGGTGAAGACGCTGATCGCACCGTCCGCGTCGATGCGTATCCAGGAATCCAGACTAGGCGTTTGCTTAAGGCTGCCGGGGAGCGGCGGTGGTGTGGCCAATGTCGTCGCCGGCTGCGGCGGCGCATCGCCTTGCGCGAACAGCCGGCCGGCGGACGAAAAGCTCAGCATCAAGGCGCCGGAACCGGCGAGCACCGCGCGGCGCGAGATGACGGTTGCCGCGCTCATCCGTTGCCTCCCGCATTTGCCGACATCATCTCCGCCTGAGCGCGATGAATGGCGCGCAGGATCCGCATATGCGTGCCGCAGCGGCACAGGTGCGGCTCAAGGAAGGCGCGGATATCCGCCTCACTGGCGCGCGGATTTTTCTGCAGCAGCGCGTGTGCGCGCATCATGATGCCCGGAATGCAGTAGCCGCATTGCGCTGCCTGCGCCTCGATGAAGGCGCGCTGGATCGGCGCCGGACGCTCGGGCGTGCCGAGGCCTTCCAGCGTCGTGATTTGCTTGTCGGCCAACAAAGTGATCGGCGTGACGCAGGAAAACACTGGCTCGCCGTCTACCATCACGGTGCACGCGCCGCATTGGCCGAGCCCGCAACCGAATTTCGCTGCATTGAGCTTTAAATCCCCGCGCAGCACGTAAAGCAGCGGCGTGCGCGGATCGACGTCGACGTCGTGCTGAGCGCCGTTAACGTTGAGCTTCATTGTGCGCCTGCTGTAATGCGCCCGACGCCGCGGGCTCGACCACCGCTGGGTGCCCTACGGTCCCGGCACGCCCGCGATTGCGGGCGTCGTGAATGCTTTTGACTATATCGGTCCACGAACTTTTGTCGGAGAACCGTGCGCGCAAATAGCGCGCCAAAGCGGCGACCTGTGCGTCATCCATTGCCCCGGCAAAGCCCGGCATGATCGGCGCGTGCGCCGCCTCAGCGGCCGGCAAGCCGTAGAGCACGATATTGACTAGATTGTTCGCGCTCGGACCGCCGATCGCGCTGGTGAGCATCAGATCGATGCCGCCATACGGCAAGGCGCGCGGGCCTTCATGGCAGCCGGCGCAAGCGCCGGCATAGATCACGGCGCCTTCGTCATTCTTGGTGTCAACGGCGCGCAACGCATTGGACTGGCTGTCGGCGCTCGCAGCCGTGTCGGTCATGTCGCGATCGCGCTGCATTTCCACTGCCTGCACCGCAGCGTCTCGCTCCGCAGCCGCATGGTTCATCTGCTCGGCCACATACGTCGCGATCGCGCGCATATCCTCGGCGGGGATGGCGTGAAGATCGCCCACGACTTCGGCCATCGGGCCGCGCGCCACGCCATGGCTGCCCTCGTTGCCGTAGCGCAGATAGTGTCTCAGCGCGGCGGCATTCCACGGCACCGGCGCCGGCGATAATTCATTGAGCGCATAGGCGGTCCAACCCTCGACCTCGCTGCCGGAGAATTTCAGGTCCACTCTTTCCGCGCCCAAAAGATTGCGGGGCGTATGACAAGCACCGCAATGGCCAAGCCCATCGACCAGATAGGCGCCACGGTTCCAGGCCTCATCGTGCGTAGTGTCGGCGCGGTAGGGACCGGGATGGAGAAACAGAGAATTCCAGGCGAACATCACTAGCCGGACGTTGAGCGGAAACGGCAGCTTGTCGGGCGTCGCCGGCGCGCGCACCGGCGCGCGGGTCATCAGATACGCATAAAGAGCGTCGTCGTCGTCGTCGGAGACGAGTGTGAAGTGATCGAAGGGAAAAGCCGGATAAAGATACGCACCGTCGCGCCGCACGCCCAGACGTAACGCGCGCTGGAAAGCGGCTTGCGACCATTCGCCGATTCCAGTCTCAGGATCGGGGGTGATGTTGGTGGAATAAATGCTGCCGAACGGCGTCGGCACCGCCCGGCCGCCGGCGAAGGTGCGGCCACCCGGAGCAGTATGACAAACGTCGCAATCGCCGATCGCGGCGAGCTCGGCACCGCGTTTGACCAAGGCCGGATCGAAGCTGTCAGCGGCCGGCGGCGCAATCGGAGCGATCGCTGGCCGCCATGCGACAATCGCGAACACGCCGGCGGCAAGAGCCAGCAAGACGCAAAACGCCAGCGCAAGTCTCAATGGCCTCATCGACTGCCGGCCGACCCGAAAATGCCGCCTTCTCAAGTTGTTTCAACCACCCAAGAATAGCCGGGTTCCACCGTGGCGGGCAGCGTGACGGCGCGTCGCGTGCGGGTGGCCAGAGCCGGTTCGCCTCCGCTTGGGTCAGTGCGGCAGCGATATGGGCCGATCCGCGGATAGTGCGGCCCCAATCCTCGAATCTCCCGACGGCTAAGAACCCGCTATATCGTACGGAGCGCAGAAACGATGAAGGCGATAGATCGAGGCGTGGGGGATAAAATAGAATAAAGGAGGACTTTACCGGCTAGGAGAAAATTCGATGCCCTGCCTGGTTCACTACCGCGTTGCAATCCTGCTTGCCGGGTTGATCTGCACCGGTGCGGCCATCGGGACGCCGGCGCGGTCTGCTTCCGACCTCGATCGCGCCTATCGTATCATTGCGGCGAAAAAGTTCGTCGATCTCACCCACTCTTTCGGCCCTGACACACCGGTATGGGCCGGCTTCGGCCAGGCGAAATTCTCGGCCGCCGCCGATCCCAAGACCGGCGCGCCATATACGATCGCCAAGGACGAATTCCGCGCCACCTATTATCAGATGGTCGGGCAATACGGCACGCATGTCGATCCGCCGGCGCATTTCGCCGAGAACGGCATCACCATGGATCAAATTCCGCTCAAACAAATGATTTTGCGGCTGGTGGTCCTGGACGATACGCCCTATCTCGCCAAAGATCCGAACCACGCCTTCTCGATCGCCGATCTCAAAGCCTGGGAACGCGAACACGGCCGCGTGCCGAAGGACGCCTTCGCCGCACTCCGCACCGACATGTACAAGGACTGGGACAGCAATCCGGACCGTTTCAAGCGCCAGCCGTTTCCCGCCTGGTCCTTCGACACCATCAAATATCTCTACGAGAAACGCGGCGTGACGGCGACCGGGCACGAATCCATGGATACCGACACCACCGACAAGATGAACTCCGAGACCTGGATCCTGCAGCACGGCCATTACCAGATCGAGGTCATGGCGAATCTCGACAAGGTGCCGCCGACCGGCGCGCTCATCGTCGTGACCTGGCCGAAGGTCAAAAACGGCCTTGGCTTTCCGGCGCGCGCTTTTGCGGTTTTGCCGTGAACGCGATAGTCGCTCGCTGCGTCTTATGCAGGCATGGCAGGACCATCGAGAGACGGTAAATGATCGCTTCGATCACGCGTCATTGCGGCAGGTGTCTGGCGCTGGCGGTTTTCGTCGTCGCATTGCAAATCCTGGCGCCACCACGTTCCTTCGCCGACACCAAGCCGCAGATTTCCCTCGAGAAAAAATATCTCGAGGTTTCCGTCGTCGTCGATAACGCGCTCAAGCCCTTTGCCGGGCTATTTGCCAACTGCCTCGCCGAAGGCAAGACCTGGGCGGATAAAGCCAGCGCCGACGCCACCGCGCAATGGCGCGCCGATCCAAAATCGTTTCGTGGCCTGCAGTGGTCGTATGACCGAACTTACGACCTCCGCTCGGTGGTCGGCCGCTATGTCAGTATCGTGCGCAGCGACGGCACGTTCGAAGGCGGCGCGCATCCGAACGAGGAAATCGACACCATCTTGTGGGATGCCTTGGCGCAGAAGCGCATCAGTATCCGTCCGTTCTTCATCGAGGCGGCTGATGGTGGCCCGACCATGACGGCGCTAGCGCGCTCGGCCCAGCTTGCCGTCGCGGCCGCCAAGCTCGCAAAGGGCATCAACGGGTATAGCGACGACGATACGCCCGCCTCGAAGCTGACGCCGGAGCAGGAGCTTCGGCAGGACAGTTTCATCAGAGACGGGATCAAACCGAAACTTCTCGAACTCGGGCCGGTGACGCTCGCACCCTCGACCGAAAGCGGCAAAAGCGCGGGATTGACGTTTCACTATTCACCTTACGGAGTAGGACCTTATGTCGAAGGTCCCTACACCATATTCGTGCCGTGGACGGACTTCCGGCAATATTTGTCTCCCGAAGGCGTGGCAATCTTCGGCGGCACACGGCCCAAGGGCGACGCGGACAAGTGGTGACAACTCCCTCCCCCTCCGGAGGGAGTTGTCGACGAGCGACGATTACGCCGCGTTGCGCTGTGCTCTCATCCAGGCCTCGATCTCGCGTTCGGCCTCGGCCTTGGCGAAGCCGTAGCGGGCCTGCAGGCGGCCGGCCAACTCGCTGCGGCGGCCGCCGATGCGCGTAACGTCCTCGTCGGTGAGCTTGGCCCAATTGTTGCGGACCTCGCCCTTGAATTGCATCCAATTGACCTGAATCTGATCCCAGTGCATCGATTGTCTCCCTGATCGAGGATGGACAAACGCCGCTCACCGCGCCGTCTGGAGAGCACGATCTCAGCGGCGCGATGCGGCCTCAATTCGGCGGCAGCGGGGTCATTCCGAGATCAATCTTGGCGCACCTCGGGCGGATTCGGGTTGTCAATTGCGACGACTTCTATTCCGGCGCCGGCAATTTTCTTCGCGCCGTCGTGGTTGCAATTGGCTAAATTACCGCGGCAAAACATTGCCGCTAAGGCGTTGCCGCGAGACCATGTAATATGCCGTCTGTTTCATTCCGGCACTGACACCGCATGGCTTCGCCTCCCCTTTCCCATGATGTCGAACGATTAGCGCACGATATCCGCGGCGGCGACCGCACCGTGCTGTCCCGCGCCATCACGCTTGTCGAGAGTAAGCGCGCCGACCACCGCCACATTGCCGCGGCGCTGATCCAGGCGCTGTTGGCCGGGACCGGCAAGGCAGTACGCGTGGGCATCACCGGCGCACCGGGCGTCGGCAAATCGACGCTGATCGACGCGCTGGGCCACAGGCTCACCACGCAGGGTCGCAAGGTCGCCGTCCTCGCGGTCGATCCGTCATCGCGCCGCACCGGCGGCTCCATCCTCGCCGACAAGACACGCATGGCGCGCCTCGCCAATGACGCCAATGCCTTCATCCGCCCTTCGCCATCCTCCGGCACGCTCGGCGGCGTCGCCGCCAAGACGCGGGAAACCATGCTGTTGTGCGAGGCGGCCGGCTATGACGTGGTGCTGGTGGAGACCGTCGGCGTCGGCCAATCCGAAATCGCGGTCGCTGACATGACCGATTTTTTCCTGGTGCTGGCGCTGCCCGGCGCGGGCGACGAGCTGCAGGCGCTCAAGAAGGGCGTCGTCGAGCTTGCCGATATGATCGCCGTCAACAAGGCGGACGGCGAGAACGTTTCGCGGGCCAAGCTCGCAGCGTCCCAATATGGCGTTGCGCTGCATATCCTATCGCCGCGCTCGCCGACCTGGTCACCGCCGGTCATGACCTGCTCGGCGCTGACCGGCGACGGCATCGAGGCGCTGTGGGAGCATATTCTCGATCATCGCCAGCGCCTCACCGCGTCCGGCGAGCTTGCGGCGCACCGTGGCGAGCAGCAGGTGAAATGGATGTGGACCATGCTGGAAGAGCGGATGTTCGCGCCGTTACGGACCGATCGCGCGCTCAAGGCGGCCTTGCCGCGGATCGAGGCCGACGTCGCCGCCGGCCGCGTGGCGCCCGGCACCGCGGTCGAGCAAATCGCCAACCTGCTCAGTGCGTGACGCGATGCAGGTGGTTCTCGCAGGGTTCGGCCCATTCCCCGGCGCGCCGTTCAATCCAAGCGCGGTTCTGGTCGAAGCACTCGCGCGCAGACGACGTCCAGCCTTGGCCGGCATCGAGCTCACCACGCACATTTTTGCCACCGCCTACGAAGCCGTCGACCGCGATCTGCCAAAATTGATCGCGACCAAGCCCGACATCGTGCTGATCATCGGACTCGCCGGCCGCCGCAGCGAGCTTTGCATCGAGACCCGGGCCCGCAATGCCGTATCGGTTCTTTTTCCCGACGCGAGCGGATATCGGCCAAAGTCCGGGCTCATCGCACAAACCGAGCGGCAATCACGTCGCGGCAATGCGCCGTTTGCGCGGCTTCTCGGCGCGGCAAAGTCAGCCGGCATTCCGGCACGGCTATCGCGCGACGCCGGCCGCTATCTCTGCAACTACGCCTATTGGCGCGCCTTGGAGCGACGGCGCGACGGCAAACCCATCGTTCAGTTCATTCACATTCCGCCGGTCAGGCTGAATCCGCAACGCCGACCCGCGAAACGACCTTCACTTTCGTTGCCGCCACTCGTGGCCGCCGCCGAAGCGCTGTTGATCGCGCTTTTGGCGGCAAGCCGTCGTTAACCCTGCGGGCGAAAACGGCATTAGTGTCAGGACCTCAAGAGGCCTTCGCACATCAATATTTGGCAATTTATCTGTCGGTTTACCGCGCCTTTTTTCCGGAATATCCGCGATGAAGTTTGATCGCCGCCGTGTGTTTGCCGCGATTGCGGGCGCCGCCTCCGCCGGCGCGGCCACGCCCTCAGCGGCGCGCGAGCCGTTCGCGGCTGCATCGGTGCCCCGCTCCGAAATCGACGCGGCATCGCTCGGCGTCCGGCCGAATGCGGACATCGATCAGTCGGCCATGCTGCAAAGCGCGATCACGCACGCTGCAGCGGCCGGATCGCTGTTGCGGCTACCGCCCGGAGTCTATCGCGCCGGCGCGCTGCAATTGCCGCCCTTTGCGGCGATCGCGGGCGTCATAGGCTCGACGCGGCTTATCATGACTGCCGGGCCGTCATTGCTGATGGCGACTGGCAGCGATTATGTCAGCATCGGCGGCCTCGTCCTCGACGGCAATCACGTCACGCTGCCCGACGGCCGCGGACTTGTGCATCTGACACAAGGCCGCGCGCTCCGCCTGACCGATTGCATGATCGTCAATGCCGGCGGCAACGGCGTGACGCTAGACGCGATCGCCGGGGAAATGACCGGCATCACCGTCATCGACGCCGCCAATCACGCGATCTTCTCCAACGATGCCGCAGGCCTGCGCATCGCCGGCAATACGGTGCAGCGCGCCGGTAACGGCGGCATTCTGGTCTGGCGCGGCAAGGCCGGCGACGACGGCACCCTCGTCGTCGACAACCGCATCGAAGACGTCGCCAACAAAGCCGGCGGCTCCGGCCAGTACGGCAATGCGATCAACGTGTTCCGCGCCGACAACGTCATCGTGCGCGGCAACCGCATCCGCAACGCCGTGTTCTCCGCGGTGCGCGGCACCAGCGCGTCCAACCTGCAGATCGTCGGCAACACCTGCAGCGGCCTCGGCGAGTGCGCGATCTACGCCGAGTTCGGTTTTGAAGGCGCGGTGATCGCCAACAATATCGTCGACGGGGCCGCGGTCGGCATCTCGGTGACGAATTTCGACAAAGGCGGCCGCCTCGGCGTGGTACAGGGCAACCTGATCCGCAACCTGGTGCGCCAACAACCGCCCAGCAGCGATCCCAACGATACGATCGGCATCAGCGTCGAAGCCGATACGGTGGTCAACGGCAATATCATCGAGAGCACCAAGGGCATCGGTATCCAGGCCGGCTGGGGACCGTATCTGCGGGACGTCACCGTCGCCGCGAATATTGTACGTAATACCGATTATGGCATTGCGGTTTCCGTCGCGTCGGGAGCCGGCGCCGCCGTGATCGCCAACAATCTCATCTCCGGCACGCCGCTCGGCGCCATTGTCGGCAAGGAATGGTCCAAGACAGTCACCGGCGACCTCAGCAAAGACGGCGCCAACCGTTACGCGCAGTTGTCGATCGACGGCAACCGTGTGCGGTGAGGCCCGTTAAATTGCCGTCGTCACTTTGATTGCACCAATCTCAAAGCCGTTCCAGTTGCGCAACATCGGCTCGAAGAAGGGCCTGAGCGACGCGCGCTCCGCGGCGTCGAGCGGCAAAAAGCGCGCGATCACCGCCGCCATGACCGCCTGTGCCGCACGGGCGGCGCCATCGTCGCATTTGATCGCAATGCCGAGTCCCTGTTGCGGGAGCGCGGCGCAATAGACCCCTTCGGCGCCAGTTTTCACGAACACCCGGCCGCCGAACAGCTGCATGATCTGGGTGCAGAATCTCTCGGTGCCGGCAACGAACCACGGATTTGAGGTACATGCCTGTCGCAACCGTGACGCCGCAGCGGCGCGTGCGGGCGACAACCCGCGACCAGTGCCGAATTTGCCGAAGCCATGCGCGAGATTTTGCAGCGGCACCGCCCAGGTCGGCACCGAGCAGCCGTCGATGGCGCAGACGTCCTGCCCCAGGGCGGCGCCGGTAAAGTCTTCCAGCACGGCGCGCACTTGCCGCTGCACCGGATGTTCTGGCCGGAAATAATCGGCCGTGTTGGCGCCCATCGCGCAAGCGAGGCAGAGGAAGCCGGCATGCTTGCCGGAGCAATTGTTGTGCAGCGCCGAGGCCCCACCGGTACGCGCCAGCGCATAAGCGGCGGACTGCGAAATCGGCCAATGCACGCCGCAGCCCAGCGCGGAAGCATCGAGGCCAGTCTTCGCCAACATGCGTTCGACGCCGGCGACATGCGCCGGCTCGCCGCTATGCGATGCGCAGGCGAGCGCCAACTCTTCGTCGCTGAAGCCATAACGGTCGGCTGCCCCGCTCTCGACAAGCGCAATCGCCTGCAGCGCCTTGATCGCCGAGCGCGGAAAGACCCGCGCTGCGACATCGCCAACGGCCAGCACGCTGCAGCCTTCGGCATCACTCACCGCCACGGCGCCGCGGTGACGGCTCTCCACCAGCGGCCCGCGCGTCACTTCGACCAAGACCGGATTGCTCATGTTCGATCTTAGTAGCCGACCGTGAATCTACGCCCGACGTGCTTGGGATTTTCGATCTCATCCAAAATGGCGACGGCAAAATCCTCGCGCGATATGTGGCCGTTATCGGCTGTGTCGACCACCATCGTGTCGGTGCCAACGCGGTAATTCCCAGTGCGCACGCCAGGCTTGATCGAAGTGGGCGGCGAGATCGCTGTCCAATTGAAATCATCGACCCTGCGCAGCTTTTCGAGCGCGATCATCGCCGGCTTCGAGCTCGGCGACGGCGTTGGCATGTGATCGAAATGCAGCCTGCCGTCGGCCCGCCGCAGGCTGCCCGCGCCGACCACGATCAGCGCCCGCCGCACACCCGATTTCCGGATTGCCTCGATCATCGCGTCGATGTCGTTGACGTCCCATTTCAGCGAGACAACGACGACATCGTGGCTTCGCAGCACCGCCGCTAGCGTCGCCGCATCTGCCGGATGCACGGTCGCAACGGTCACGCCGTCGCGCTCCGGCGGATCGGCCATACCGCGCGTCGTTCCGGTCACGCGATGCCCGCGCGCCAGCGCCTCGTTGAGAATTCGACTGCCGATATTGCCGGTCATGCCGACCAGCGCGATGTTTGCCATGCGGTGTGTCTCCTGCGCTTTAATGGTCACGAGTACCTCGCGTTTTCTTGGTGGAAGATTTGCACGACCGCAACCTTTGCTCAGAACTAGGCGGACGCAGCGTGCGCGAATTGCGACTCCCAATCAGTTGACTCCATCATAGCCCGGGGAAATGCTGGCGGATAATCGGGACCCGGACAAAAAAATCTTTGGGGAGGCAAGCATGGCCATCGCTACTCATGACGTTGGGCGCAAACTCGACGCGTTGCCGCTCGGCCGCTTTCACTATCGTCTCACCGGACTGATCGTCGGCGGTCTGTTCGTCGATCAGTTCGACAACTACATTACCGGCGGCGTTCTCGGCGCGGCGATCAAAGAAGGCTGGTCGACCATGTCGATGAATGCGCTGTTTATCAGCGCAGGCACCGCCGGCATGACCATCGGCTCGATCGCTGCCGGCTGGCTCGGCGATCGCTATGGCCGGCGCTTCAGCTTTCAATTGAATCTGCTGATCTTCGGGCTGTTCTCGTTCGCCGCGGCGGCGTCGCCGACGATGGGCTGGCTCACGGTGTCCCGCTTCCTCATGGGACTCGGCATGGGCGCGGAATTCGTCATTGCCTACACCATGTTGAGCGAGTTCGTACCGCCGAAGTCGCGTGGCCGCTGGCAGGCCTCGATGGCGGTCATCTCCAACGGTGCGGTGTTCATTTCAAGCCTGTGCGGCTTTCTGATCATTCCGCATTACGGCTGGCGCTGGGTTTTCGTCATCGCTGGCATCGCTGCGCTGGTGGTCTGGTTCTTACGCAAGACGCTGCCGGAATCGCCGCGCTGGCTGGAAAGCCAGGGCCGCCTCGCCGAGGCGGAGAAGGTCATCGACGATATCGTGCATGAATTGGGGCTGAAGGAAGCGCCCGTGTTAGCGCCGTCTCCCGCGCCTACCACGGTAACGGCCGACGTGCCGTTCATGGTGCTGTTCTCGCCGCCGGTTATTCGCCGCACGCTGCTGGCCATCATTCTGATGACCGCCGGACTGACCGTGTCTTATGGCTACACCAACTGGCTGCCGACCTTCTTCATCAAGCAGGGCATGAGCCTGAACACGTCGATCGGCTTCACTGTGATCATGAGCCTCGGCGGCACGCTTGGCGCCTTGATCGCATTTGCGGTCAGCGACAGATTCGACCGTAAGCCGAGCCTGACCGTGGCCGGTATTTGCGCGCTGGTTTTCGGCATTCTGTTCGCGCAAGGCGATAGCGTGCTGTGGGTCAACTCGTTCGGACTGCTGCTGCTCGGCTCGCTGTTCTGCTTCACCACGCTGTCGATCGCGGTCTACATGCCGGAGTTGTTCGCCACCGAATACCGCGCCCGCGGCGCCGGCCTCGCTTTCACCTGCGCCCGCATCGGTATCGTCGTCACGCCGTTCCCAATCGTTTGGGCGTTCGACTTCGCCGGGCTCGCCGCGGTGACGACGATGTTCTCGGTGTTCCTGGCGATCGCGCTGGTCGCGCTGTGGGTGCTCGGCGTCGAGACGCGCGCCAAGCCGCTCGAGGAGACGGCGCCGGTTCTCGATCGCGCGCCGGAGCCGCTTTCGGTGCGTGCCGCACCGGCGGCTGAATAGCCCGATGCAGGCAGCAAGTCAGCGTAACGTACGGTTCGTCGGGCATAGCGACCAGGGCGGGCGCAGCGACGGCGTGCAGGTCATGGTCCATCGCGGCCATGCCTATGTCGGCCATATCTTCAGCGGCGGCTTTTCCGTCGTCGACGTGCGCGACCCGAAAAAGCCGCAGGCGGTCGCCTTCGTGCCGACGCCGGAGAACACGTGGGCGCTGCACTTGCAGGTGCATGACGATCTCCTCCTCGTCGTCAACGCCGCCAATGTGTGGACCGCACAGAAGGTAGCGAGCGACAAGGAATTTTTCTCGCGGCCGCTCACCGAGTCCTTTGACCGGCACGGCATGTCGTTTGCCGCCGGGCTTCGGGTCTACGACATTTCGCAGCCGGCCAGACCGCGTGAGATCGCGTTTATGCCGGTCAACGGACTTGGACCGCATCGCATCTGGTATGTCGGCGGCCGTTACGCATACATTTCGGCGCATTTCGAGGGTTTCACCGACCGCATCCTCGCCATCGTCGATATGAGCGATCCGACCAAGCCGCACGTCGTCGGGCGGTGGTGGCTGCCCGGCATGTGGCAGGCGGGCGGCGAGACGCCGCAATGGCCGCAAGGCCGCCGCTATGCGCTGCACCACGCCGTCGTCGCCGGCACCACTGCGTATGGCGCCTGGCTCGATGGCGGGCTCACCGTGCTCGACGTTGCCGATCCGGCCAAGCCGCGGCTCCTTGCGCATCGCGTTTGGCATCCGCCGCTCGGCTCGACGACGCACTCGCCGTTGCAATTCCCGGATCGCAATCTCCTCATCGTCTCCGACGAGCCGGCGCAGGACAATTGCGCCGACGGCATCAAGCGCATCTGGGTGTTCGACGTATACGAGCCGAGTAACCCGGTCAGCATCGCCACTATGCCGCTGCCCGACGAGCAGCGTTATTGCGAGCTGCCCGGCAAATTCGGCCCGCATAATCTGCACGAGAACCGTCCCGGCGCACTGCAAAATTCGAATCTCGTTTTCGCGACCTACTGCAATGCCGGACTGCGCGTCTTCGACATCACCGATCCGTTCCAGCCGCGCGACGCCGGGCATTTCGTGCCGCCGCCGCCGACGCTCCGGATGGATCCGCGGCCGAACCGGCCTCTGGTCATCCAGTCCGGCGACGTCTTTGCCGCCGCCGACGGCCTGCTTTACATGACCGATTTCAACGCCGGGCTTTACATTCTGGACTATGAAGGCCGGAGCTGACGCTCCTTCACCCTCCCCGCGTTACCCAACCGAAAGCCGCGATGCCGAACCCCGTGTGGCCGAAGCCGAAGACCGTCTTGGTCACCGGAGGCACCGGCTTCGTCGGGACTTACGTCTGCCGCCTCTTGGCGCAGCAGGGACAGTTGGCCATCGCCGTCGGCATCGAGCCTTTTTCCGAGGAAGCACAGTTCGTCCTCGGCGATGCCGCTGCCACGACGCGTTTCGTTCGGGGCGACGTTGTTGACGCGGCGGGGCTCGACGTCATCTGCGCGCAGTACGCGCCCGATGCCATCGTTCATGCCGCCGGACTGGTCGGGCACGATACGTCGCTTGCCGATCCGGCGAAGACCTATGCCGTCAATGTCGGCGGCACCGTCAACGTCTTCGAAACCGCGCGCCGGGCCAATATCGGCAAGATTTTGCTGATCAGCAGCAATGCCGCCTATCACCGCAAGGAACGCGACGCGTTCGACGAAACGCATCCGACGACATCGCTTTATTCCGGCAATCCGAATGCCCATTACGGCGCATCGAAGATGGCGGCCGAGCAAGTCGCTCTGGCCTATCACACCTTCCACAGCATCGACGCGCTGGCGCTCCGCATCACCAGCATCTACGGCTTTGGCATGAAGCCCGGGCAAATGCAGTTGAAGCAGATCGTCGAAGGCGCCGCGAACGGTCAAGCCGTAAAGATCGCCTCCGGCGGCCACGTCGTGCGCGACTATACCTATGTCGAGGATTCCGCCGCCGGCATCGTCGGCATTCTCAATGCCGATACGCGGGCCGTCTCTCAGCGCATCTTCAATATCTCACGCGGCGAACTGACCAGCACGTTCGACATCGCCGAAGCCGCTCGCGCCGCATTTCCCAAGGCCAGCATCGAGGTCGGCGGCGAGATGACGGAATTCGAAAAGGCGACCTTGAAGCAGCGCGCACCACTGTCGTGGGCTGCCGCCGAAAAAGTATTCGGATACCGGCCGCGCTATTCGCTCCGCGACGGGATCAAAAGTTACGCTGAATTTTATACCGCATTTAAGACGCGTCCCCTCGCCTCGACATAGCGGATCGAACGCGCCAATCTGGCGCTATGCGTCGGCTCACCATCGTCGTCCCGGTGCTCAATGAGGCGGGCATTATTGTTGACGCGCTGACGGCGCTGGCGCCATTGCGCGCCCGCGGCGCCGAGATCGTTGTCGTCGATAGTGGCTCAAGCGACGGCTCGCCCGATCTGGCGCGGCCGCTCGCCGACCGGGTGATCGCGGGTCCGCCCGGACGTGGCGGGCCATTGAATGCGGGCGCCGCGCTCGGCAGCGGCGACGCGCTCCTTTTCCTGCACGCCGATACGACGCTGCCGCCAGACGCCGACCGCTTGATTACTGCGGCTTTCACGCACCGCGCTTGGGGCCGCTTTGATCTGCGCATTGCCGGACGGCATCCGTTCTTGGCGGTCGTCGCCCGCATGATCACTTGGCGCTCGCGGCTGACCGGCATTGCCAGCGGCGATCAGGCGATCTTTGTGACACGCGAAGCGTTCGTGGCGGTCGGCGGCTTTCCAGATCTGCCGTTGATGGAGGACATCGCGATGTCGCGGCGGCTCAAACGCCTGTGCCGGCCGTTTTGCATCGGCGAGCCGGTCGTCACCTCCGGCCGGCGCTGGGAACACCACGGCGTTCTACGCACCATCGTTCTGATGTGGCGCTTGCGGCTCGCTTATTACTTCGGCGTCGAGCCGGCGCGGCTGGCGCCGCATTACGGACCCGTCCCCTCGTCACCCGCGCAGGGTCGCGCCGGGCCATAGCTTCGGTGCGGAACGGGCATATTGCGGCGGCCGGGCAACCTCGCCGCCCAGCATCTGCGCCGCGCGCCAGGTCCAATGCGGATCGTCGAGGAAGGCGCGTCCCATCGCCACCATATCCGCCTTGCCGGAAGCGACGATCTCTTCGGCCTGCTGGGCGCCCGCGATCATGCCGACGGCGCGGGTGGCAATCCCCGTTTCGCGGCGCACGCGCTCCGCGATCGGAACGTTGAAGCCAGGGTCGCTCGGCCAGCGGCTGTCGAGCGTGATATTGGCCGAGGAGACATCGACGTAGTCGAGTCCCGCCGCCTTCAGCGCCTTGGCCGTCGCTACCCCATCGTCGGCGGTCAGCCCACCCTCCACCCAGTCGGTGCCAGTGATGCGGGCGCCGAGGGGAACGGTGCGCGACACCGCGGCACGGACCGAACGCACGACTTCAAGCGGGAATTTCATGCGGCCTTCGAACGAGCCGCCATAAGCGTCGTTGCGCTTGTTCGACAGCGGCGACAAGAAACTATGCAGCAGATAGCCATGGGCGAAGTGCAATTCGATCGCATCAAAACCGATCCGCAGCGATCGCTTAGCGGCATCGGTGAACGACGCGGTGACGCGCGCCATATCGTCCTCGGTCATGGCGCGCGGGGTATGCCAGCCCGGCCCAAACGGCACCGCCGATGGCCCGATCGTCGACCACGCGTCTTCGGCATCCGTGAGCGCCTTGGCGCCTTCCCAAGGACGCTGCGAGGACGCCTTGCGGCCGGCGTGCGCCAGCTGAATGGCGAGCTTGGCATGCCCGATGCGGCGACAATGATTGACCACTCGCACCAGGGCCGCTTCGCAGTCATCGGAATAGAGGCCCAGGCAGCCATGGGTGATGCGGCCGCGCCGCTCGACATGGGTGGCCTCGATGACCAGGAGTCCCGCGCCGGAGTTCGACAGCATGCCAAGATGGGTCATGTGCCAATCGTTACCGGCCCCATCGTCGGCGCTGTATTGGCACATCGGCGACACCACGACGCGGTTCGGCAGAATGAGGTCGGCAAGTTTAATCGGCGAGAACAAGGCGCTCGGCATCGATGCTCACATATGTTTGAGGAAGAGATTAGGCTTCGAGGAAGAGCCAAAGGGTCGAAAAGATGGGGATGAACGGCCAGGACAGCCCCCGGATCGCGGCACCGCCCGCGTACGCCGCCGGGGACTTTCGGGCTGTGGATAACGCGTTCCAGCCGCAGAATCTAGTCAGGCCAAGCCGGCGCCGCTACCCCGTTCGCGCGGCGCCGCGGCGGAGGGTGATCGTCCGGCAGCAGATCCTCGCTGGCGAGCGGCACCCCGGCGATCGCGGCCCATTGGTCGCGCACCCGCAGCACTTTGCGCATTTCGTCGAGAAATTCGGCTTCGGTGAAGTAGTGCCGCCAGCGCCCGCTGTCGCACAAATCGAGGAAATGCTCCTGGCGGCGCTCGATCAGCGCAAGCCAGCGGCGGGCGATGCTGTCGTACCGGCCGTATTGCGGCTCCGACATGGAAGTGCAGCCAGAAGCGTAAAGTCAAAAAAAACGCGGTTGAAATCGACGCTTCCGGATAAACAACGTGTGTTTGTTGATTCGGCAATCAAAATGAATGTGGCGACACCAAGGACTATTTGTTGACTTTTTGTTTGTTGATAACAGCGGGGAAGATTGATTCGGTTTAAAGTTTGACCCGCAGCCAGTGCGCCAGCTCGCCGACGATGCCGCGGCGGAAGGTCAGCACACAGGCGACGAAGATGCCGCCCTGGATCACCAGCACCCATTGGCCGAACGGCGCCAGATAATTTTCCATGGCGACGATGAAAAAGGCGCCCACCACCGGGCCGAAAATCGTCCCTAGCCCGCCGACCAGCGTCATCAGCACCACCTCGCCGGACATGGTCCAATGCACGTCGGTTAGCGAAGCAAGCTGAAAAACGATGGCTTTTAGCGATCCGGCGAGCCCTGCGAGCGCAGCCGAGAGCACGAAAGCCACGAGCTTGTATCGCTCGGTGCGGTAGCCGAGCGAAATGCAGCGCAGCTCATTTTCGCGGATCGCTTTGAGCACCTCGCCGAACGGTGAATTGATGATCCGATGAACCAGGAACAGCGCGGCCAGCACGACGATCACCACAAAGGCATACATCGTCAGTTGGTTATTGAGGTCGAACACGCCAAACAATCGTCCACGCGAAGGCAGCTGGATGCCGTCCTCGCCGCCAGTGAGCTTGGCCCGCAGTGCGACGAGATACATCATCTGCGCCAGCGCGAGCGTGATCATGGCGAAATAGATGCCTTGGCGGCGAATGGCGATCAGCCCGGCGATTATACCGAGGACTGCGGCCGTCGCCGTACCGATGATAATGGCGAGCCCCGGCGGCATGGCCCAGCTCTGCGCGGCGTAGGCCGCGAGATAGCTGGCCCAACCGAAATACAGCGCGTGGCCGAACGACAACAATCCGACGTAGCCAATCAGAAGGTTGAAAGCGCAAGCGAACAGCGCAAAACACAGCGCCTTCATTACGAAAACCGGATAGAGCACGAAGGGCGCGGCAGCGAGGAACGCGACCAGAATGGCCGCCGCGACCGCCGCGCTGCGGGCGCCCTCACGCTGCCGGTTGACTTCGGGCACGCCGGCCAGACTTGCCATCAGATGCCCCGTCCGAACAATCCGGCCGGCCGGGCCAGTAGCACGACAATCATGATTGCGAAGATCACGGTGCTCGAAGCTTCGGGAAAAAATACCTTGGTGAGGCCCTCGACAATGCCGAGCGCGAAGCCGGTGAGGATCGCACCCATGATCGAACCCATGCCGCCGATCACCACGACAGCAAAGACGACGATGATGATATCGGAGCCCATCTGCGGCGACACATTATAAATCGGCGCCGCCATCACCCCGGCGAGACCGGCAAGTCCGACGCCGAAACCGTATGTCAGCGTCACCATGCGCGGCACGTTGATGCCGAAGGCGCGCACCAGAACCGGATTTTCCGTCGCCGCGCGCAAGTATGAACCTAGCCGCGTGCGTTCAATGCCAAACCAGGTGGCGAGACACACCGCCAGCGACAGCACGATGACCCAACCGCGATAATTGGGGAGAAACATGAAGCCGAGATTGCGGCCGCCCTGCAGCGCTTGCGGCGCCTGATAGGGCTGTCCTGATGAGCCGTAGGCGTTGCGGAACAGCCCTTCGATGACCAGCGCCAGCCCGAACGTCAGCAAGAGACCGTAGAGCGGATCGAGCT
>JBAQAB010000376.1:0-6211 GCA_049285535.1 Xanthobacteraceae bacterium | reverse complement strand
CGCCGGCGCCGCCGCCGATGAAGATGGCTTGCGGCATTTCCAGGCCCGACAAGGCAGCCGGCGCCACGACTTCGATAATGTCGAGCCCGGGCACGCCGAATGCCGCCGCGTTGCGGCGGATGCGCGCGGCGCGGTCAGCGCGGCGCTCGATCGCTATGGCGCGCATCGCCGGATCGGCCAGCAGCCATTCGATGGCGACCGAACCCGATCCGGCGCCGATGTCCCACAACAGCTCGCCGCGGCGCGGCGCCAGCGATGACAGCGTTGCCGCGCGAATTTCGCGCTTGGTGATCTGCCCGTCGTGCTCGAACAAATCGTCGGCAAGTCCGGCCGTCCGGGCCAGGACACGCGCGTCAGGTGCCTCCGTCACTTCAATTGCAACGACATTGAGCGCGTCCGTCGTACCGAACTCATAGCCCGCGGCCGTCGTGGCGCGGATGCGCTCGCGCGGACCACCGAGCGCTTCGAGCACGGTCAGGCGCGACGCGCCGAAGCCGCTTTCGGTCAGCAGCCTTGCCAGTGCGGCCGGCCCGTCGCCGTCGGAGGTCAGCGCGAGAATATCCGAGGCGGGCTGCAAATGGGGACGGACCAAGTCGAGCATGCGGCCGTGCAGGGACAGCAGAACCGTGCGCTGCAACGACCAGCCAAGCCGAGCCGCGGCGAGCGAAAAGGCGGACGGCCCCGGCACCACGGTCATCTCGCGCGCATCGATGTGGCGCGCCAAGACCGCGCCGACGCCATAGTGGAACGGGTCGCCGGACGCCAGCACGCAGACTGACCGGCCGCGATGGCGCAGCACTTCCTCGGTAACGCCGTCGAACGGGCTGGGCCATGGCCGCGAAGCGCCGCGAATGAGCGGCGCCGCCAGCGCGAGATGCCGGCGGCCCCCGAATACGATTTCCGCTGACTCAATCAGGCCGCGCGCCACCGGGCTGAGCCCCTCCACGCCATCCTCGCCAATGCCGACGATGGACAGCCAGCGCGGCGATGCGGCAGTGTCGCGCGGAAGCGGCTCAGGTTTTTGCATGCCACGCGTCCTCATTCTCGGCGGCACCACGGAAGGCCGGCTGCTCGGCGAACGGCTTGCCAAGCGCGGCGATCTCGACGTGACGCTGTCGCTTGCCGGGCGCACCGCCGCGCCGGTCCCACATGCCGTGCCAGTCCGTATCGGCGGCTTTGGCGGCGCCGCGGGGCTCACCGATTATCTCGCCGCGGAGCGCATCGATGCTTTGATCGACGCCACGCATCCCTACGCGGCCGTCATTTCGCAAAACGCTGCCGCCGCCGCGCGCGACGGCGACGTGCCTTTCGTGACACTGCACCGGGCGCCGTGGCGTGCCGTCGCCGGCGACCGCTGGATCGAGGTGAACGATACCGGCGCCGCGGTGCGCGCCATCGGCGAGACAGCGCGCAGCGTCTTCGTCGCGCTCGGTCGCAACGAGCTCGCGTCGTTTGCCAGCGCGCCGCAGCATCGTTATCTGATCCGCAGCGTCGATCCGGTCGATCCGCCACTGCCATTGCCGCAGGTGTCCTACGTCACCGCCCGCGGCCCCTTCAGTGAAGCCGCCGACCGCGCGCTGATGGTGGAGCGCGAGATCGATGTCATCATTGCCAAAAATAGCGGCGGCAGCGCGGCCTATGGCAAAATCGCAGCAGCGCGCGCCCTGGGGATTGAGGTCATTCTGCTGCGCCGGCCGCCGGAGTCGGCAGCGCCCGCGGTCGACACGATCGAGGATGCCATCGCCTGGCTCGATCATGCGATCACCTCCACCGCGGCCCGCGGCGTATAAACGAGCGGCGAACGCCCGGGCCGCGCGATGACGCGCGTCTCACGGGTGCCGACGATCACCAGCGTCGCCATATCGGCCGGCGTCGCATCGGCCTCCGCGAGCGCCGCGACGCTCACGCGTTCGTCGGGCCGGCCCACCGCGCGGCCGAATACTACGGGCGTCGTCGCCGGCAGATGCCGGCGCAGTTGCTCGATCGCTTGGCCGAACTGCCACGGCCGCGCCCGCGACACCGGATTGTAGAGCGCGATGACAAAACCCGCGCTCGCCGCTGCATCGAGCCGACGCTCGACCAAGTCCCAGGGTTTGAGATTGTCGGACAGCGACAGCGCGCAGAAATCGTGGCCGAGCGGCGCGCCAATTTTCGCCGCGACGGCAAGCATGGCGGTGATGCCGGGAATGAAAACCACATCGAGGTCGCGCCAACTTTCCGGACCTTGCTCGATCTGCTCGCAGATCGCTGCAGCCATGGCGAACACGCCCGGATCGCCGCCGGAGACAACGGCGACGCGGACGCCTTGGGCGGCGTGGCGAAGCGCGGCCGCCGCGCGCGCGCCTTCTTCACGATTGTCAGACGGATGGCGGGTCTGGCTCGCGCGCACCGGCACGCGGTCGAGATAAGGTCCGTAACCGTAGAGGGCTTCAGCATCGCCAAGCGCGGCCTCGGCGTCCGGCGTCAAATAGCGCGGATCCCCCGGCCCCAAACCGACGACGGCGAGACGGCCGCTCATTTCTCCGCTCCTGGCCGCTCCTGCCAGCCCGGCACCAGCACGATGGCGAAATACGGCGCCTCATCGTCGAGCTTGGCCGAGAGCGGAATCATCTTCTCCGCCGCCATGGTGCCGCGCTCGACATAGATGGCGCGCGGCAAACGGCCGCTCGCTTCCAGCGCACGGCGCAATTTCGGCAGATGCCGGCCGACCTTCATCACCACCGCGGCGTCCGCTTCGGCGAGACGACGTTTCAGTTCACCTTCAGGCAGCGTCGCCGGCAGTACGGTAAAGACGTCGTCGCCTTGCGCCATCGGCATTCCCGCCGCCGACCAGCAGCCCGACATACCCGTGACGCCAGCGACGATTTCGGTCGGAAACCGCGCCGCAAGCCACGTATGCAGATGCATGTAGGAGCCGTAGAACAGCGGATCGCCTTCGCAGATCACAGCGACCGTGCGCCCGGCTTCGAGCTGCGCGGCGATTTCCGCTGCGGCATCATCGTAGAAATCGCTGATCGCATCGCGATAACCGTCGCTGCAAGCCGGCAATTCGGTGGTGACGGGATAATACAGCGGCAGCTCGGCTACTCCGGCACGCAGGTGGTGGGCAGCGATGGCGCGCGAATGGCTCGGATTTCCCGCTTTGGCAAAATGCGCGATCACGTCGGCCGCGCCGAGCGCCCGCATCGCTTTGAGCGTCAGCAATTCCGGATCGCCCGGCCCGACGCCGACGCCGATCAGCTTGGCCGCGCTCATAATCCGGGCCTCGCCAAAGCGTTGATCGCCGCCGCCGTCATGGCGCTGCCGCCAATGCGGCCGCGCACGACGAGAAACGGCACGCCGCGTGGATTTTGCGCCAGTGCCTCCTTCGATTCCGCCGCGCCGACGAAGCCGACCGGGATGCCGAGTATGGCCGCCGGCTTCGGTGCGCCGGCATCGATCAGTTCGAGCAGGCGGAACAGCGCGGTCGGCGCATTGCCGATGGCGACCATCGCGCCGGCGAGACGGTCGAGCCACAGATCGAGCGCCGCCGCCGAGCGGGTCGTGCCGCTTTTCTCGGCCATGGCCGCCGTGCGCGGATCGTTGAGCGTGCAGATGACTTCGTTGTGCACCGGGAGCCGCGCGCGCGTAATGCCGTGTGCCACCATTTCAGAATCGCAGAGGATCGGCGCGCCCGCGCCAAGCGCCCCGCGTGCCGCGGCGACGAGGCCGCGGTCGAATACGATGTGCTGGGCGACATCGACCTGGCCGCAGGCGTGGATTATGCGCACGGCGACATCGGCCTCCTCGGCCGAGAATCGCGACAGATCGGCTTCGGAACGGATGATCGCAAACGAGCGCTGGTAGATCACCCCGCCGTCGCGCAGATAGGCAGCGCGCTCAGCCATGAGTCACCCCCCGCTTTCGTTCGCGCGCGAACCGGACAATCGCTTCCGGAAGTTCGTTGCTTGTCACCAACGCGAACGGCGCATCGCGCGCCGAGCCGTCGGCGACCAGCGCGTAGCCGTCCGCGGTTCCGACGACCGTCAGTGCGGCGGGCGCAGCATGGGCACAGCCCTTGGCGCAGCCGGAAATATGAACCGTAATAGCCTCACCGCAGTACGGCGCGATTTTAGCTGCAACGCCCGGCGCAAGGGCGCGCGCGGCGACGTGCGCAGAGGCGCAGATTGGCGCGCCGGCGCAGGCGACAACGTTCCGCCGCGGATCGGCGGCGCGCACGACAAAACCGAGGTGTTCGGCGCCGGCGACCAAGGCCGATCCAGACGGCGCCGTAAGCCCGACGATCATCAGGGCGCGGCCCGGCGCGGTGCGGAAATCGTGCGCCCCCGCCGCACCCGCAATGTCGATCAATCGCTCCAGCGCGGTCGCGTCGGAATGGCCGAAGGCAAGACCGATGCCGCAGGCGAGCGATCCATCGCGCAGCCGATGCATGCCGATAGCGTCCTGCCTGTTTCGCTCGCCACCGCGAAAGCGTGGACCCGCCCCTGGATTCCCGCTTTCGCGGGAATGAGCGGGAATCAGCAGGTCCGTGACCGCAAAACGGAACGGCTTCACTCCTTCGGTTGCGACTATATCTCTCGCGCGCGCGTCGGGACCGCGTTTCGCCAGCATCCGCAGCAGCTGTGTTGTCGCAACGACCGCATCGGAGGGGGCCACAACGCCGACAAGACTTGCGCCTGCCTCATCGCCGCCGACGGCGATACGGAACGAGGAATCTCCACTATCCCCGTCGGCCGCTAGCCGAATATCGGCGGGCAGTTTTGCAAGACCAATTGCTCCGCCGCCATCGATAGTCACCGAAACCTTGGCGCCGAGTTTTTTCGCCAACGCTGTGTCCGCCAAAGCGTGGCGCAGTTCTGCGGCGAGCGCGGCGCTGTCGAGAATTTCTTCGGCGTCGATGCCGGCGAGCGGATTCCACAGAATCGGAACGCCTGCGCTCGCCGCGATGTCGAGCGCAGCGATATCGGCTGCGAAATTTGGCGCGGTCTCGTTGCGTATCCCGCGCACCTGGATGCTGCCGCGCGAGGTAATCTCGATCACGCCATTGCCATGCCGCCGCGCCGCCCGGCATAGTTCGGTGAATGCGGCGCGCGGGATCGTTCCGGCCGGATGGAGCCGCACCAGCAGGCCGTCGCCGGTTGGCATCGGCGCCGAGAGGCCGGGACAAGCGCCGCGCCGTTCCGGCGCGGCTAATGCGCGCGCACTCATGCCACGCCCTCCGCCTGCAGCACGGCGAAACCGGTAGCGATGTCGTTGCGATGCGGATGCCACAGGCCGCTGCGCCGCGCGGCATCGAGACGTTCGGCGATGGCCGCCGCGGCAGCGGGATTCTCGCGCAGTAAAAAATCGCGCACTTCGGGATCGGCGACATAGGCGTCATACAATAGATCAAACAAATTGCCGGCAACTGCGCCGGTGGTTGCCGCGAAGGCAACGAGACGGTCGACGGTTTCGGCAAGCTCCGCCGCGCCGCGCGGACCGTGGCGCATCTGTCCCCCGATGAAGCGCGGATTGACCGCCCGCGCTCGCACGATGCGCGCCAAAGCCGCCGATAGCGCGCGTGCGCGCGGCCGTTGCGGGTCGGTCATATCCAGCATCACCAGGTCGACCGAACGGCCGAGCAGCTTGGCCGCCGCGGCAAAGCCGCCGACGAAGGCGGCATCTTCGGCACCTTCCAGCAGATCGCGCGCGGGATCGTCACTAATATGCACGAGCATGTCGGCACCGGCGACGCGCTGCGCGAAAGCGCCGGGCGCGGCAGCCGCGTCACCGTCCGCGCCGGCGTAAGCATGCGAGGCAGCGGCGAGATAGGCCGCGCCGACGGCCTCGTTGTCGGCGTCACGGCCGATCAGATCCTCGACGCCCGCGCCATAAACGCCGGGCGCGGTGCCGAAGATACGATCCAGACGAACTCCGTTAGCGCGGTGCGCCTCCGCCAGCGGGTTCTCATCGTCCGTTTCGTCGCGCGCCCCGACCGCCTGCACCGCGGCATCGATCAGCGCGATCTGCGCGGGAAACAGGTCGCGGAACAGCCCGGAAATGCGCCAGGTCACGTCGACACGCGCGCGGCCCATGGTCGCGCAGGGCAGCACTTCGATGCCGGTGACGCGGCCACTGGCGTTTTCCCAGATCGGCCGGCAGCCGAGCAGCGCCAGACCTTGCGCGATCTCCTCGCCGCCGGTGCGCAAGGTGGCGCTGCCCCACAGATCGA
>JBAQAB010000375.1:0-8199 GCA_049285535.1 Xanthobacteraceae bacterium | reverse complement strand
CCGACCTCAACGACCTTTATCGCCGCGTCATCAACCGCAATAACCGGCTGAAGCGGCTCATTGAGTTGCGCGCGCCGGACATCATCATCCGCAACGAGAAGCGGATGCTGCAGGAGGCGGTGGACGCGCTGTTCGACAACGGCCGCCGCGGCCGGGTCATCACCGGCGCCAACAAGCGGCCGCTGAAGTCGCTGGCCGACATGCTCAAGGGCAAGCAGGGCCGCTTCCGGCAGAACCTGCTCGGCAAGCGCGTCGACTATTCCGGCCGTTCGGTGATCGTGGTCGGCCCTGAGCTGAAGCTGCATCAGTGCGGGCTGCCGAAGAAGATGGCGCTCGAACTGTTCAAGCCGTTCATCTATTCGCGGCTCGACGCCAAGGGTTTGTCGACCACCGTGAAGCAAGCGAAGAAGCTCGTGGAGAAGGAAAAGCCCGAAGTTTGGGATATTCTCGACGAGGTCATTCGCGAGCATCCAGTGCTGCTCAACCGCGCGCCGACGCTGCACCGTCTCGGCATTCAGGCGTTCGAGCCGGTTCTGATCGAAGGCAAGGCGATCCAGCTGCATCCGTTGGTTTGCGCGGCGTTCAATGCCGACTTCGACGGCGACCAGATGGCGGTTCACGTGCCGCTGTCGCTCGAGGCGCAGCTCGAAGCTCGCGTCTTGATGATGTCGACCAACAACATTCTGCATCCGGCGAATGGTCAGCCGATCATCGTGCCGTCGCAGGATATCGTTCTCGGCCTATACTACCTTTCGATCATTCGCGACGCCGTGGAGGGCGAGAGGCCCAAAATATTCGGCGAATTGTCGGAGATCGAGCTGGCCTTGCACGAGAAGGTGGTCAGCCTGCATTCGCGGATCAAATACCGCTGGGAAGGCCTCGACGGGGACGGCAAGCCGGTGACGCGCTGGTACGACACCACACCTGGCCGCGTCATTCTCGGCTCGGTGCTGCCGAAGCTCGCCAAGACGCCGTTCGACCTCGTCAATAAGCTCATGACGAAGCGCGAAATCTCCGGCATGATCGACACGGTCTATCGCCACTGCGGCCAGAAGGAGACGGTGATCTTCTGCGATCGCGTCATGGCGCTCGGCTTCCATCACGCGTTCAAGGCCGGCATTTCGTTCGGCAAGGACGACATGGTGGTGCCGCGTTCCAAGAAAGCGAGCGTCGAGAAGACGCGCGATCTCGTCAAGGAATTCGAGCAGCAATACAACGACGGCCTGATCACGCAGGGTGAGAAGTACAACAAGGTCGTTGACGCCTGGTCGAAATGCACCGAGGAAATCGCGGAAGCGATGATGAAGGAGATCTCCACGGCGCGGCCGTCGGCCGATAAGAGCCAGGAGGCTCAGGTCAACTCGATCTACATGATGGCGCATTCCGGCGCGCGTGGCTCGCCGGCGCAGATGCGCCAGCTCGCCGGCATGCGCGGCCTGATGGCCAAGCCGTCCGGCGAGATCATCGAGAGCCCGATCATCTCGAACTTCAAGGAAGGGCTCTCGGTGCTCGAGTACTTCAACTCGACGCACGGTGCGCGTAAGGGCCTTGCCGATACCGCGCTCAAGACGGCAAACTCGGGTTACTTGACCCGGCGTCTCGTCGACGTGGCACAGGACTGCATCATCACCGATGTGGACTGCGGCACGACGCGCGGCATTAAGGTGCGGGCCATCATCGACGCCGGCACCGTTGTCGCTTCGTTGGCGAGCCGCATCCTCGGCCGTACCACTGCCGAGGACGTGCGCGACCCGAACAGCAACGAACTGCTGGTGCCGAATGCGACTCTGCTGGAGGAGCCGCACGTCGAGAAGCTGGTCAATGCCGGCGTGCAGGAAGTGAAGATTCGCTCCGTGCTCACCTGCGAGACGACCAGCGGTTGCTGCGGCATGTGCTACGGGCGCGATCTTGCCCGCGGGACTCCGGTCAATATGGGCGAGGCGGTGGGTGTCATCGCCGCGCAATCGATCGGCGAACCAGGCACGCAGCTCACGATGCGCACGTTCCACATCGGCGGCGCGGCGCAGATTTCGGAGCAATCGTTCGTCGAGTCGAACTTCGAAGGCACGGTGAAGATCAAGAACCTCAATGTCGCCCGCAATTCGGAAGGCGATATGATCGCGATGAACCGCAACCTCATCGTAGCCGTACTCGATCCCGATGGCACCGAGCGTGCCGTGCACCGCATTCAATACGGCGCGCGGCTGAAGGTTTCCGACGGCGAACACATCAAGCGCGGCCAACGCATCGCCGAGTGGGACCCGTATACGAGGCCGATCCTGACCGAAGTCGAGGGTGCGATCGGCTACGAGGATCTCGTCGACGGTCAGTCGTTGACTGAAACGCTCGACGAATCGACCGGCATTGCCAAGCGCGTGGTGATCGATTGGCGCTCGGGCTCCGCCCGCGGCCAGCAGGATCTGCGCCCCGCCTTGGTGATCAAGGACAAGGACGGCAAGATCCTCAAGCTCGCGCGGGGTGGCGAAGCCCGCTATCTCTTGGCGGTGGACGCGATCATCTCGGTCGATCCGGGCAGCCACGTGGGCGCGGGTGACGTCATCGCGCGGATTCCGACGGAAAGCGCCAAGACGCGCGATATCACCGGCGGTCTCCCGCGTGTCGCCGAGCTGTTCGAGGCCAGGCGGCCGAAGGAGTCCGCGGTGATCGCGGAAATCTCCGGCACGGTGCGCTTCGGCCGCGACTACAAGAACAAGCGGCGCATCTCCATTGAGCCGACCAACAAGGATGAGGAGCCCAGGGAGTATCTCGTCGCCAAGGGCAAGCACATCCACTTGCAGGACGGCGACGTGATCGAGAAGGGCGATTTCATCGTCGAGGGCAATCCGGCGCCGCACGACATTCTGGCGATCAAGGGCGTCGAGGAGCTGGCCGGCTACCTCGTCAACGAGATCCAGGACGTCTATCGGCTCCAGGGCGTCGCCATCAACGACAAGCATATCGAGGTGATCGTCCGCCAGATGCTGCAGAAGGTCGAGATCGTCAATTCCGGCGAGACCGACCTGATCCAAGGCGAACAGGTCGACAAGACTGAGTTCGACGAGGTCAATGCCCGCTTCGCGGCCGAAGGCAAAAAGCCGGCGACCGCGCATCCGGTGCTGCTCGGCATCACCAAAGCCTCGCTGCAGACACGCTCGTTCATCTCGGCGGCATCGTTCCAGGAGACCACGCGGGTGCTCACCGAAGCCGCGGTCAACGGCAAGGCCGACACGCTCGATGGGCTCAAGGAAAATGTCATCGTCGGCCGGCTGATCCCGGCCGGGACCGGCGCCATGATGAACAAGATCCGCGAAGTCGCCATCAAGCGCGACGCGCTCATCCTCGCCGAGCGCGAGAAGGAAGCCGCCGTCAAAGCGGAAGCTGCCGCCGAGCCCGCGGCACTTCCCGCGGCGGAGTAACGCTTGCACAACGACAATGAGGGCCGCCCGGTGGGCGGCCCTTTTCATTCCTCATGCCCACACCTCTCAAGATCCTCTCCGGCGGCGCCATGCGCCCGCTGATGGTCGACCTCGTGCCGCTGTTTGAGCGCGCAAGCGGCGAGAAAGTCGAAATCGAATTCCGGCTGACATCGGTACTGCAGAAGGAGATCGAGGACGGCGCGGTGTTCGACATCGCGCTCCTCCCGCGGCCGGAGGTCGATGCTCTGGTGCAGGCCGGCAGGATTGCAGCCGACGCGACCGCCGACATAACGCGCTCGTCGGTCGGACTTGCGGTACGTTCGGGAGCGCCCAAACCGGATATCGCCACCGTCGAAGCTCTCAAGCAGACTTTGCTTAACGCGGAATCGATCGCTTATAGCGACGGACCGAGCGGCGCCTATGTTGCTGCGCTGCTGGAACTCCTTGGTATCGCCGACGCGATGAAACCAAAAACCAAGCTAACCAGTCGTCCCGTCGCCGAACTCATGGCCAGTGGCGAGGCTGAGATCGGCATGCAGCAGATCGTGGCCATCCTGCCCGTTAAGGGTGCCCAACTCGTGGCCTCGCTGCCAAGCGAACTGCAAAACGTCATTATTTATGCCGCCGGACTTTCCGCAGCTGCCCAAAATGGCGGCGCGGCCAAGACCTGCATCGACTTTATGCGCGGTTCGCAAGCCGTGCGCCTAATCCGTGCCAAGGGCATGGAGCCGGGCTGATTGGTTACTCGTCGATATCGCAGATGTGCTTGCGCCATCGCGCTTTCATGCCCATATCGCCTTCACGCGGGGTTGACTTGGGGCGGTAGCGCCGATACATACCGCGAACTTTACGGCAGGCGGTGAGCTTCGCCCGTCGGAACGGCCCTGCCGGGCCCCCTTGTAAGCTATTGAACGTGATAGCTTTGTTGGCACTTCTTGGGCCAAGGGACGCGGCGTGACGCCTCGACGAAGGAAGCTCAAACGCTGCCTCTGACTTCGGAAAGTCAGACTACCTAGGGCAAGACCGCGCTCGCATCGCGGTCCTCTGCGCAGGCCAAGCGCCCTTCCGTGCCGGGAAGCGGATGGCGCGATTTGGTTTTGCGCGGATGGATTCGCGTAGTGCGCCAGACTGGATGACGACGAGGAGCGAAAGAACGTATGCCGACGATCAACCAGCTCATTCGCAAGCCGCGGGTCACGCAGCACGCGAAGAAGAAGGTGCCGGCTTTGCAGCAGTCGCCGCAAAAGCGTGGCGTCTGCACTCGCGTCTACACCACGACGCCGAAGAAGCCGAACTCGGCGTTGCGCAAGGTCGCCAAGGTGCGGCTGACCAACGGCTTCGAAGTGATCGGCTATATCCCCGGCGAGGGCCATAACCTGCAGGAGCATTCGGTAGTGATGATCCGCGGCGGCCGCGTCAAAGATCTGCCCGGCGTGCGTTATCACATCCTCCGCGGTGTGCTCGACACGCAGGGCGTGAAAAACCGCAAACAGCGCCGTTCGAAGTACGGCGCCAAACGGCCGAAGTAAGGAAGAGATCGATGTCCCGCCGCCACAGGGCAGATAAGCGCGAGATCCTGCCGGACCCGAAATTCGGGAACGTCGTGGTCACAAAATTCATGAACTCGGTGATGCATGCCGGCAAGAAGTCGGTCGCCGAGAATATCGTTTATGGCGCGCTCGACATCATCGAAGGCAAGACGCGCGGCAATCCGGTCGGCGTTTTCCAGCAGGCGCTGGACAACGTCATGCCGTCGATCGAAGTGCGCTCGCGCCGCGTTGGCGGCGCCACCTACCAGGTGCCGGTCGAAGTGCGCACCTCGCGGCGGCAGGCGCTCGGTATCCGCTGGATCATCTCCGCCGCGCGCGAACGCAACGAAAAAACCATGACCGAGCGGCTCTCCGCGGAGCTGCTTGATGCATCGAATAACAGGGGGAACGCCGTAAAGAAGCGCGAAGATACGCACCGGATGGCGGAAGCCAACCGCGCGTTCTCGCACTATCGCTGGTAAAGCCGGCGACAGCGCAGGATCCCCAAAAATGCCCCGCACAAACCCGATCGAGGACTATCGCAATTTCGGCATCATGGCCCACATCGATGCCGGCAAGACGACGACGACCGAGCGCGTCCTTTATTACACCGGCAAAAGCCACAAGATGGGCGAGGTGCATGAAGGCGCCGCGACCATGGACTGGATGGAGCAGGAGCAGGAACGCGGCATCACGATCACGTCGGCCGCGACCACCGCGCAGTGGAACGGCAAGCGTCTGAACATCATCGATACGCCCGGCCACGTCGATTTCACCATCGAGGTGGAGCGTAGTTTGCGCGTGCTCGATGGCGCGGTTTGCGTGCTCGATTCCAATCAGGGTGTGGAGCCGCAGACCGAAACAGTCTGGCGCCAAGGCGACAGATATAACGTTCCGCGCATCGTATTCTGCAATAAGATGGACAAGACTGGCGCGGACTTTTTCCAGTGCCTGAAAGATATCGTCGACCGCCTCGGCGCCAAGCCGGTTGCGGTCCAGCTGCCGATCGGCGCCGAGAACCAATTCAAGGGCATCATCGATCTCGTCCGCATGGTCGGCGTGGTGTGGGACGAAGAGACGCTTGGTGCGAAATATCACGACATCGAAATCCCGGCCGAACTGCTGGATCAGGCCAAGGAATATCGCGAAAAGTTGGTGGAGGCGGCGGTCGACCTCGACGACGACGCGATGACCGCCTATCTCGAAGGCAAAGAGCCCGACGTTGCCACCCTGAAACGGCTCATCCGCAAGGCCACCATTTCCAGCACGTTTTTTCCGGTGCTGTGCGGCTCTGCGTTCAAAAACAAGGGCGTGCAGCCTCTGCTCGATGCCGTCGTCGATTATCTGCCGTCGCCGGTCGACGTGCCGCCGGTGAAAGGCGTCGACCTCAAAGGCAACGAAGTCGAGCGCCAAGCCTCGGATAGCGACCCGATGGCGCTC
Organism: Xanthobacteraceae bacterium; assembly: GCA_049285535.1. Classification (GTDB taxonomy): domain Bacteria; phylum Pseudomonadota; class Alphaproteobacteria; order Rhizobiales; family Xanthobacteraceae; genus BOG-931. The sequence goes on along the minus strand of JBAQAB010000375.1, from coordinate 1,814 downwards.
CTTGCGTTTAAGATCATGGACGATCCGTTCGTCGGCACCATTACCTTCTGCCGCATCTATTCCGGCAAGCTCGAGAGCTCGACCGGCGTGATGAATTCGACCAAGGATCGCAAGGAACGCGTTGGCCGCATGCTGCTGATGCACGCCAACAACCGCGAAGACATCAAGGAAGCCTTCGCCGGCGACATCGTTGCGCTGGCCGGTCTCAAGGAGGTGCGTACCGGCGACACGCTGTGCGATCCGCAGAAGCCGGTGATTCTGGAAAAGATGGAATTTCCCGATCCGGTCATCGAGATCGCGATCGAGCCGAAGTCGAAAGCCGATCAGGAAAAGCTCGGCGTCGCTCTCGCCAAGCTCGTGGCCGAAGATCCTTCGTTCCGCGTTCACACCGATCAGGAATCCGGCCAGACCATCATCAAGGGCATGGGCGAACTGCACCTCGACATCAAGGTCGACATCCTCAAGCGCACTTACAAAGTCGACGCCAATATCGGTGCGCCGCAGGTCGCCTATCGCGAAAAGATCACCCGCGCGGCGCCGGTCGACTATACCCACAAAAAGCAGACCGGCGGTCACGGTCAGTTCGCGCGCATCAAGATCGTCGCCGAGCCGAGCGAACCGGGTGCGGGATTCGTGTTCGAGAACGAGATCGTTGGCGGCTCGGTGCCGCGCGAGTTCTTCCCCGCCGTCGAGAAGGGCCTCGAGGGCTCGTTGGGCTCCGGCGTGCTCGCCGGTTTCCCGGTGGTCGATATCAAAGTGAGCCTCGTCGACGGCGCCTCGCATGACGTCGATTCCTCGGCGATGGCGTTCGAAATTTGCGCCCGCGCGGCAATGCGTGAGGCGCTGCAAAAGGGCGGCCCGGTTCTTCTCGAACCGATCATGAAGGTCGAAGTGGTGACGCCGGAGGACTATACCGGCTCCGTCATCGGCGACCTTAATTCGCGCCGTGGTCAGATCCAGGGCCAGGACATGCGCGGCAACGCCAACGTCATCAACGCGATGGTGCCGCTCGCCAACATGTTCTCCTACGTCAATAACTTGCGTTCCATGTCACAAGGGCGCGCCACGTTCACGATGCAGTTCGACCACTATGCAGAAGTGCCGAAAGCCATCGCTGAAGAGGTTCAGGCGAAGTTCGCCTGACGAAGATTCACAAGGATTAGAGAGAGCCGAACGGAGAGTCCCATGGCCAAGGAAAAATTCCAACGTACCAAGCCGCATTGCAATATCGGCACGATTGGTCACGTCGACCACGGCAAGACGTCGTTGACGGCGGCGATCACCAAGGTATTGGCGGAAACTGGTGGTGCGACGTACACCGCTTACGACCAGATCGATAAGGCGCCGGAAGAGAAGGCGCGCGGCATCACCATTGCGACGGCGCATGTCGAGTACGAAACCGAGAAGCGCCACTATGCGCATGTCGACTGCCCCGGGCATGCCGACTACGTCAAGAACATGATCACCGGCGCGGCGCAGATGGACGGCGCGATCCTGGTGGTGAGCGCGGCTGACGGCCCGATGCCGCAAACCCGCGAGCATATTCTGCTCGCCCGCCAGGTCGGGGTGCCGGCGCTGGTCGTGTTCCTCAACAAGGTCGATATGGTCGACGACCCCGAGCTCCTCGAACTGGTCGAGCTCGAAGTGCGCGAGCTCCTGTCGAAGTACAATTTCCCCGGCGACAAGATTCCGATCATCAAGGGCTCGGCGCTGATGGCGCTCGAGGGCAAGGATCCGAAACTCGGCCATGACGCAATTTTGGAGCTAATGAAGGCGGTCGACGCCAATATTCCACAGCCGGAGCGTCCTAAGGA
>JBAQAB010000374.1:0-5229 GCA_049285535.1 Xanthobacteraceae bacterium | reverse complement strand
GGCGTGCGGTAAGCGCCGCTTCGTCCGCGACCAGTTCGGCGCCATGCGCGGCGTCGAGCGTTGCGTAGATTTCGGCGAAGTTCCACACATGCGGGCCATGCAGCACGGCGGCGCCGAGCCGCACCGCTTCGATCGGGTTCTGGCCGCCGTGGCTGGCCAGCGAGCCGCCCATGAACACAATCGGCGCCACCCGATAGATCAAGCCAAGCTCGCCTAGTGTGTCGGCGATGTAGATCGCGACATCCGGCATCGGCTGAGCGCGCTGCGAGCGCAGCGCGCCGGGCAGCCCCGCGGCCTTGGCGATTTCGGCGATGCCCTCGCCGCGCGCCGGATGGCGTGGAACGATCACCGTCAACAGCGTGGGGAATTTGGCACGAAGCAGGCCATGGGCGGCGACAATCGAGGCTTCTTCGCCGGGATGGGTCGAGGCCGCGGCGACGACCGGGCGCGTGCCGATAATTTCCTTGAGCCGCTTGAGCGCGGCCTGGTCGACCGGCGGCGCCGGCACGTCGAGCTTGAGATTGCCGGTCATCATCACCCGCGGCGCGCCGAGCTGCGCGTAACGTTCGGCGTCGGCGGCCGACTGCGCCAGACACATGTCGAAACGCCCGAGCAGGGCCGCAATCGTCCCTGGGAACAGGCGCCAGCGGCTGAACGAGCGTTCCGACAGCCGGCCGTTGACCAGGATCATCGGAATTTTGCGCTCCGCGCATGACAGAATGAGATTGGGCCACAAATCGGATTCGCCAAACAGCGCGAGACCGGGCTGCCAGTGATCGAGAAAACGCCGCACGAAACGCGGCGCGTCGAGCGGAATAAACTGGTGCAGGGTGCCATCCGGCAATCGCTGTTCCGCCAGCGCCGCGGAGGTGACGGTGCCCGAAGTCACCAACACGGCGAAATCCTGCGCCCGCAGCCGCTCGATCAGCGGCACCACCGCGAGCATTTCGCCGACGCTGGCGCCGTGCACCCAGATCAGCGGACCGTTGGGCCGCGTGATGGTCGCCTCGCCGCGCCGCTCGGCGAGCCGCTCCGGATGTTCCTTGCCGCGATCGAGCCGCCGCGCCAGCACTTGCTGCGCCAGCGGCGATCCGGCGGCGGATGCCAGCTGATAGACGCGCAACGCCAACGGCACCCGACCGGCCACACTCAAACTCCATGCCGCGGCTGATCGACGATCTCATAGGCCCGCCGCGTCGCCGCATTGAGCCGATCCTCCAGGAGACGGCGCGCCGCTTCAAGCCCTGCGTCGTCGGCGTCGGCCGGCACGCTGATCGGCTCGGCGGCAACGCCGGCGCCGCGGCCGAACGGCAGATTGATCGTGGTGCGGTCCCAATTGTTGACCACGTAGCGGCGGCTGGTGGCGATTGCGCTCGGATAGATCGGCCGGCCGGAGACTTGCGCCAGCTTGATGATGCCCAGCCCGGCAACGCGCGCGACTTTGGGTACGTCCGCCGACAACGCGATCGACGCGCCGTCGGCAAGCGAATCGAGCATCGCCTGGAACGCGGCGACCCCTGCTTTATGCACGAAGCCGCCGCCGTGATTGCCCGAGCCGCGAATGGTGCCGACGCCGAGCCGCTGCGCGGCCACCGCATTGATCTCGCCGTCGCGATGCCGCGACACCAGCATGTTGACCTTGTGCTCGATTTTGCGGGCCACCGGCGCCAATAGATGCTGGCCGTGCCAGAACGCCAAAATGATCGGCATATCGGCTTCGCCGCGCGCATAGATATCCGCCGGCTCCAGCGTGAAGCGCGTCGTCCTGCCGACAAAGCGCAGATATTCGGCGGCGACGATCCCGATCGTCACCTTGGCCCAACGTTGTTGTCCGATCTGACGCCACAGCCGCATGCGTGCCTTTAGCGTTGCGGCGCCTGGCTGTCCGGGTCGAGCAGGCGGTGCAAGTGAACGATGAAATAGCGCATCTGGGCGTTGTCGACGCTGCCTTGGGCCTTTGCCCGCCACGCCGTATAGGCACTGGCATAATTCGGATAAACGCCGACGACGTCGACTTTGTCGAGATCCTTGAATTCGGTCGTCGACACGCTGTCGAGCTCGCCGCCGAAAACGAGATGCAGCAGTTGCTTGGGCTTGGGAGTGCCAGACATGGTGTTCAATCCGCGCGTTCAATACGCGATTTATGAAAACGCCAGGCGTCCATCCCCGAGGAGCTCGATGAGCGCCGCGTGCCGGTCCCGGCCGGCCGCGACGAGCATCCCGTGCCGCGGCACGGGACGATTATAGGTCACAGTGCCGCCCGTAATGGACGTCAATGCGCCGCCCGCTTCGTGCACCAAAAGATCAGCCGCTGCAAGGTCCCAGTCGTGGCTGTTGCCGCCGGCAAGAGCGACGTCGCAAGCGCCGTGCGCCACCTGGGCGAGGCGGAGCGCCAGCGAGCGCACGCGCGGCATCGCCGTGAATGGCGGCACCACCGCGGTCAGCCGTTCAAGGAGCCCGCGCGGGCCGGCGATCCGCGCGCCGGCAAGTTCCGTCCCTTGGGTCGCCGCGATCGCAATGCCGTTGCACGTGGCGCCGCCTTTGGCGCGGGCGGCGAAGAATTGCTCGGTGACCGGCGCGTAAAGGCAGGCCACCACCGGCCGGCCGTCCGCGACCAAGGCCGCCGATACCGCCCAATCCGGGAAGCCGGCGATATAGGCGCGGGTGCCGTCGATCGGATCGACGATCCAGACGTAGCGGGCGGCGAGCCGGGCCGGATCGTCGACGCTTTCTTCCGACAGCCAGGCGATGTTGCCGTTGCCGGCGGTGAGCCGCGCGCGCAATAAGTCGTCGACGGCGATATCGGCTTCCGAAACCGGCGATTCGGTCGGACCCTTGGTCCAGTTTTTCAACGACGCGCCGGCCATGCCGCGCGCCAGCACCCCTGCTTCGCGGACCGCGGCTTCGAGCCGCGCCGAAATTTGCGAGAGTTCGTCGACCCTAGTGTCCCGATTCTGAAGTTCGCTCACGTTTGCCGCACCTCTGATGCGAACTTCAGAAGCAAAGGGACACTAGCTGTGATATATCTCTAGTGTGGATTTTTGGATTTGAAGTTCCTATGCGAGTTCGCGGCTGGATCATAGGAACTTCAAATCCACCACACTAGTGGCCGGCAACAGTCAGGCCCTCCACGCGCACGGTCGGCGCATTGGTGCCGAAGCGGAATTCGAGGTCGTTCCCCGGCGTGAGCTTGGCGAACATCTCGGTCAGGTGTCCGGCGATGGTGACCTCGCTCACCGGATAAGTGCGTTTGCCCTTCTCAATCCAAAACCCCGCCGCGCCACGGCTATAGTCGCCGGTCACCATATTGGCGCCCGAGCCGATCAGATCGGTAACGTAAAAGCCGTCCTCGATGTCGGCGATGAGTTCGTCGGGGCTTTTAGTTCCGGGCGCCAGATAAAGATTGCTCGGCCCGGGCGAAGGCACCGAGGACACGCCGCGCTGCGCGTGGCCGGTGGTCTGCAGATTGAGCTCGCGGGCGGTGGCGCAATCGAGCAGCCAGGTCTTGAGCACGCCGTCTTCGACCAGCTTGAGCAGCCGCGTCGTGACGCCTTCGGCGTCGAACGAGCGCGAGCGCTGCCCGCGCTTGCGCAACGGATCGTCGACGATGTCGATGCCGGGCGCGAAAATCTTTTGCCCGAGCTTTTCGCGCAAAAAGCTCGTCTTGCGCGCCACACTGGCGCCGTTGGCGGCGCTCGCGAGGTGATTGACCAGCGAGCCGGAAATGCGCGCATCGAACACCACCGGGACGCGGCGCGTCGCCACCTTGCGGGGATTGAGCCGCTCGACCGCGCGCTCGCCGGCGGTGCGGCCGACCTTGTCGGCGGCTTCGAGATCGCCGGCGTGCAGCGTCGAAGAGAAATCGTAGTCCTGCTCCATGCCGGTGCCCGCCCCGGCGATCGCCGCCATCGACACCGAATGCCGCGAGCCGAGCGTCGCGCCGCGAAAGCCGTGGCTCGTCACCAGCACCATGCCGCCGATGCCGGACGACGCCGAGGCGCCGCCGGATTTGCTGACGCCGCGCACGCCGAGCCCGGCTTCCTCCGCCTGGCGCGCGCGCCGTTCCAGAAGGTCGATGCCGGGCATGTCGGGATCGAGCAGATCGAGATCGGGAAACTCGCGGGCAAGGAGCGCCGGATCGGCGAGCCCGGCGAATTTGTCCTCCGGCGCCACGCGGGCCATGGCGATGGCGCGCTCGGCCAGCGCATCGACGCCGTCGCCTTTGATGTCGTTCGTCGAGATCGACGCCTGGCGGCGGCCGACCAGCACCCGCAAGCCGACGTCGTCGCTTTCGGAACGCTGCGATTCCTCGACCGCGCCGTCGCGCACGTCGACCGACAGCGAGACCGAGCGCACCGCGACGGCGTCGGCCTGGTCGGCGCCGGCGCGCTGCGCCGCGGCGACGAGGCGGGAGGCGAGATCGGTAAGGGCGGATTGATCGAGGAGGGAAGACATTTGTGTTCAGCAATCCGTTTATGTGGATGGAGGCCCCAAGACAAGCTGGAATGGGTCAAGCCGAAGATGTGCCCGTCAGGGGCATGTTTCAACCGGCAACCATTCGAATTGGCGCCCCTTCGGCAACCACTCGTCAATCATGCGGGCGCGCTACGCCGCCTTAACCAGTCTCCTTAAGCCGATTGCGAGGCGGCCGTGGCATGGTCGCCACAGACCGGGCGGTAACAGCCCGGCGGGAGCCGAAGTTTTTCGGGGCGTCAAAATGGAAGCCGGCAGGATCGCTGCCGGGTCGGGCCGCGCGTGGGCAACCCCACAGCGGCTCGACCCCTTCTCTCTGCCCGTGCGTTTCGAGGCTGCCGACGAGGCGGCCGACGGACGCCGCCGCATCGTCGACCTGCACCGCGAGCGCGTGGTGCTGCGGCGCTCGGTGCGCGGCATGCGCATGGCACTCAATATGCCGGTCGCGGCCTTTCGCGGCGTGGCGATCCGGTTGCAACGCGATGCCGGCGTGTCTTCTGAAAATTCCGCACCGACCTCGATCGCCGTCGTGCTCGAACACGACGATCCGGCCTTGTCGCTGCCGTTGTTTGCTTCCGCCGAGGCCGACGACATCGTCGCCGAATGGCAGTCCTGGGGCCGCGTGCTCGGGCTGCCGCTCTTGGTCGCCGAAGGCGACGGCAATTTGCGCGAGCCGTTCGCGCGATTGGGGGCGCTGCGCATCGAGGCTCCCACCTGGCGCCGCCGCCGCCGCACCACAATCGCGCGGCGCCGGCC
>JBAQAB010000373.1:0-8294 GCA_049285535.1 Xanthobacteraceae bacterium | reverse complement strand
GCGATGAAATGCTTCTTCATTTCGGCGAGCACGTTCGGCGGCAAGGTCTTGGCATTGGCGATCATGGTGTCGACCAGGTTGCTGACCGCCTCCCAGTCACCCTTCTCCTGAACGTAATTCCGGAAATAGTCCTTGGCCTCCGTCTCGGTCTCGCCCTGTACCACATAAGCGTAGCTCCAAACCTGAATTTCGCGGCCGTATTCCTTGCGCGCCAGCTCGCGGTAGGAATCGACCTTGGTCTTGCAGTCGTCAAAATCATGCGAGCCGAACACCACATAGACCATGTCGCAATGCTTGGCGGCGAAGTGCTGGCCCTTCTCGGAGCCGCCGGCGTTCATCACCGCGGGAAACGGCCGCTGGATCGGCTTCGGCTCGAGATAGCCCTTCTTGATATTGTAAAAGCGACCTTCGAAATCGAACGGCTCGTCGCGGGTCCATAGTTCTTTCATGATTTGCAGCCACTCGGCAGCGCAATCGTAGCGATCGTTGTGCTCCATCAGCGGCGAGCCGAACATTTCGATCTCCGGCCGGTTCCAGCCGGTCACGATGTTGAGCGCGAAGCGGCCGCCGGTGACGTGATCGATGGTTGTGGCCTGCTTTGCCGCCATCACCGGATGAATGGTCGGCACATGCGAGGTGGCAAAGATGCCGGGATAGTGCGTCGAAGCGCCGATGGCCGCGGCCCAGGAAAAACACTCGAAGCCTGGGCCGTTGAAATTCGTCACCCCGCCAAAGCCATGCCAGCGCCCAATCGGGACCAGCGCCTCGAATTCCATGGCTTCCGACGTCTTGGCCAATTCCAGCGTGTTCGGCCAATTGATCTCAAGCACCCCATCGATGGTCGAGATCGCGCAGCCGCGGTCGAGGTTGGTGCCGAAGGTGCCGAGCTTGAGCTTGCGGTCATTGAAGACCGGATTGGTCAGGCGGCGGTCTTGCCGCGCGCTCACAATTGCATCCATGGCACTCCTCCGGCATTCCTCCCGAACAGGGCTGCAAGCTTAGCCACGGCAAGGTGGCGGTGGCAATCGGCGCGCCGCCGTGCAAGAAATATCGTCAGCGCCAATGGGAGACGGGCATGTCGGTCTTTGCCGTGAACTATCTGTGCCGCGAGGTTTTGCGCGATCATGCATTCCGCACCGCCATGAAAGCCGACCCGGCCAAGGCATTGGCGCCGCTCGATCTGACCGATGACGAGCGGCGCGCGCTGATTGCCGGCGACGTCGGCACGCTGTTTCGCATGGGCGTCAACGGCTTTCTCATGGGCTATCTGGCGCGCTTCGAAGTCTGCGGACTGAACGTGCAGAGCTATAATGAACGCATGCGCGCGGTGAAGGTCGACGAGATCGGCCAGCCGGTCGCGTGACGCGGCAGCGGTAAACGGGAGGATAGACATGGCGCAGATCGTTGCCGGGTTCGGTGTGCCGCACACGCCGATATTTCCGCATTTCGTCAAACGCGACGGACCCGATTGCGAAATCGCGAAATTGTTCGGCGCGCAGAAGGAACAGCTCGCCGCCGCGCGGCCCGATCTCATCGTGATGTTCGACACCGATCATCTCAACACGTTTTTCCTCAACGATCTGCCGATCTTCGCGGTCGGCGTCGATAAGACTTTCAAGGCGCCGAACGACGAACCGCGCGACGTACCGAATTACACGGTAAAGTCGCTTCCCGCTCTCGCTGCGCATATCCGCGCCGCGGCTATCGGCGCCGGCTACGACGTCGGCATGACGCAGAATTTCTCGGTCGACCATTCGATCACCGTGCCATTGCATTTCCTCACACCCGACATGCAAGTCCCGGTCATCCCGTTCTTCGTCAGCGGCCATCTACCGCCCTTGCCGTCGGCACGGCGCTGCCACGACCTCGGCCAGGCGGTGGCAAGGGCCATCGAAGCGTGGCCCGATAAGCTGCGTGTAGTGATCATGGGTTCCGGCAGCTTCTCGCTCGAAGTCGGCGGCCCGCGCATGGCGCCGGGCCGCTCCGATGGTGTGCCCGATCCGGACTGGGCAATGCGCGTGATCAAGTCGCTCGAGGAGCAGAAGATCGATCGGCTGATCGCCGAAGCGTCGGAGCATCAGATGCTCAAGGCCGGGAATGTCGGCGGCGAATTGCTGAATTGGATCGCCATGCTCGGCGCCATCGGCGACCGCAAGCCCACCTATGTCGCGCCGCAAATGCAGAACGGCCACGCTTACGGCGTCTGGCGCTGGAATTAGACGACTTCTGCGATCGCCGGCACGCTGTCGGGCGATGACGTCTCGCCGCCATCGCGCAGGAGAAAGTCCGGTCCCAGGTCCGCGAATCGCGGGCAGCCGATCAAGCCGAGATTAACATCGATTTCCCCGCGCAATATGTCAAGCGCACGAGTCGCGCCGGCCACGCCGGCGGCTGCGACGCCGTAAAGCGTCGCGCGCCCGACAAAGACGAAATCGGCGCCGAGGCAGCGCGCAACGATGATATCGGCGCCGCGCCGTACGCCGCTGTCGAGCATGACGGCGAGCCGGTCGCCAACGGCCGCCTTGATGCCCGGCAGAACTTCGATCGACGCAGGAGCGCGATCGAACGCTTTGCCGCCGTGATTGGAAATGACGATGCCGTCGACGCCCTGCTCGGCGCAGCGCACCGCATCGGATGGCCGCATGATGCCCTTGACGACGAGCTTGCCCGGCCAGGCGCGACGAAAATTATCGAGATCGCGCCAAGCCTGAATCGACGGACTCTGCGTGCGGAAAAACCGCGCGACTTCGGCGGCGCCAGCGCCCGGCGCTGCATAGGGTGCCCAGGTCTCCATCACCGGCATGCCGCCCTGGCGGAGATAATCAAGCACCCACGGCAGATGGCGCAACGCTTCGATCAAGTCCAACGGCGCGAGCTTGGGCGGCAGGCGGAAGCCGTTGCGCATGTCGCGCTCGCGTTTCGGCAGCACCGGATTGTCGACGGTGAGCATCAGCGTGCCGAAACCAGCGTCGCGCGCGCGGCGCAGGAAATCGTCGGAGATTTTCGCATCGCGTGCGGCGTAGAGCTGGAACCAAGTATTGGCCGGGTTGATACGCGCCACCCGTTCGATCGAGACCATGCTGGCGCCCGACATCACGAACGGCACGTTAGCGTCGGATGCGGCCTGCGCCAGCATCAGTTCGGCGTCGCGGCGAAAAATCCCGGCGACGCCGGTCGGCGAGATACCGAACGGACTGGCGTAAGTGCGGCCAAAGAGCGAGGTCGACTGGTCGCACTGGGAGACGTCGACCAGGTGGCGCGGCAACAGGCGGTGGCGATGAAATTCTTCTTCGTTGCGAATGAGGCCGCGCTCGTCCTCGACGCCGCTGGCGATGCCCTCATAGACGACGCGCGGCAGACGCCGCTTGGCCAAGCGCTCGATATCGCCGATGCTCAGTGCGTCGCCGATCTTCACTGCCCTACCCCGCAGTTCAAGGCGCCGCCGGTTTCCAAAGCATCCGGCGCATTGGCTGATCAAGCAACGGTTCGACGCGCCCCGCGAATTCCTTGAATTCGGGCCGCGCATTGTGCGCCTCCCAAACGGCGCGACTAAGCCAGCGGGCGCAAATCATACAGTCGAGCGGATCGGCGCGGCCGCAATTGAGGTCGAAGCGGACGTTGCCTCGCATGTCGTCGAGGTCGCCGCCGATTGCGTTGAGCGTCGCGTCAACGGTGTCGGGCTTCATGCGGAAGCGAACCAGCGTGACATGCCCGACCTCGCCGCGGCTGCCGCCGTTTGTACCGGCGTTGGTCAGCGTCTGCGTCCACAACGTCGCATCCGGCGCACCGTCGAGCATCGGTTTGATGGCCGCGAGGTTCGCCGCCATTTCCGGCCGCTCGCGATGCGTTTGCAGCACCGCCTCGTCGACAAACTCCTCATAGAGCATGAAGTTCAACGGGTCGTCCTGATCGACATAGAACTCGAACTGCCGATTGCCGGGCTCCGAGCGCGTCACCGGAACGACCGACAGCATTTGCTTCGCGAATTGCCGGTCTTGACCGGCTTTTGCGCGAAACCGAACCAAGATGACGTAGCCGCCTGTGCCTTTGCTCATCTTTCACTCACACCGGCTGACTGGATTCGCCGGCCAGAACCACTTCGTCGCGGGCCGGCCGGATGAGGAATGCAATAACGCCCGAAGCCGCCATCGCGCCGGCGAGCACGAGCAGAGCATCGGTGAACGAGCCGGTGCCCTGCTTGATCCAACCGATGGCAAACGGCGCGATAAAGCCGCCGAGATTGCCCATGCTGTTCACCAGGGCAATGCCGCCCGCCACGGCAACACCGGTGAGGAACGTCCCCGGCACGACCCAAAACACCGTGTAGCCGGCGATGACGCCCATCACGGCAATCGACAGGCAAACGATGCCGAGCAGCGGCGAGCCAACATAGGCGCTGGCGGCAAAGCCGAGCGCGCCGACGATCAGCGGTATCGCCAGATTGACGTAACGCTCGTTGCGGCGATCCGAGTGGCGGCCCCAGAGGATGGCGGCAAACGCGGCGCAAATCCATGGAATGGCCGACACGCAAGTTACCTCGAAATTGCTGAGCGTGCCGAGCGATTTGATGATGGTGGGCATCCAGTTATTGATGCCGGACAATCCCATGTTCATGCCGATATAGAGCAGCCCCAACACCAGGACGCGCCAGTTGAGCAACGCCGCGCCCAGCGACAGCTTTTGCCGCGTTTCGGCGTGAATTTTCTCGTCCTCCTGGGCAAGCGTTCGCTGCAGCCATTGCCGCTCGTCGTCGGAAAGCCATTGCGCCTTTGCCGGGGTGGGCGTGAGATAGAAATAGGTGACGACGGCGAGCAGCACCGCCGGAAGTCCCTCGGCAATGAACAACCATTGCCAGCCCCTGAAACCAAAAACACCGTCGAGCTGCAGCAGCAACCCCGCGAGCGGTCCGCCGACAATGCCCGCAAACGGCGTCGCCAAAATCCAATAGGCGGTCAGGCGTGCCCGATGCCGCAACGGGACCCATAGCAAGATATAGAGCGTCATGCCGGGAATGAATCCGGCCTCCGCGACGCCGAGGAGAAACCGCATGACATAGAGGCCGGTGGCGCCGTTGACGAAGGCCAAGCCGATCACCACCACGCCCCAGGTGAGCATGATGCGAGCGAGCCAAATGTTCGCCCCGATCCGATGCAAGAGAACGTTGCTTGGCACCTCAAACAGGACATAGCCGAGAAAAAAGATGCCGGCGGCCAAGCCGAAGACCGCTGGATCGATGCCGAGGTCCTTGTTCATGGTCAGCGCCGCGAAACCGATATTCACGCGGTCGATGAAGTTGACCATTGTCAGAATGATCATGAAGGGAAACAACCGCCGCGTCACCTTGCCGATGACTACGGATTCGATGTCAGCGTTCGCCATTTGCATTGGAGCTTTCCTTCCCCGTAAAAGCTTCAGTATTTTTTGTTTCTTAAATTTTTTCGGCCCAATCGCGCAACAAAGCGATCGCGCAAAATTGCGCCGAGGTTGCAAGAGCCTAGCAACATTGATCAGGCAGTCAATGTTCACCCATCAGAACATCGGGGTATGCCGGGTTGAACAAAAGACGGAATTCTACCCGCCGAAATTTTTCGACGGCCCGTTACCCGGGCGCTGCCGCCGGCGGCTTCAGGCTGGCGCCGATGGCATGGAGCCGGCGCATCATCATATCGCCGATGCGTGCGGCGGTGTATTCCGTCACGCGGCGCTTGGCCTCTTCGCGCATCGGCGCGAGTTCGTCCCAAAACCATCGCGCTCGCATCATCAACCTGCTAAGATCGCCTTCGTCCACATAGGCCCATTGCGGCGCCGCTGAAGACGGATCAAAGCCAAGGCGCTCCCGGCTCTCCGGCAGCCGGATCGTCTCAACACTGTACCGGGCCAGCAAGGCACTCTCGCCGTCCATACAATCCATATTGCCGCTGTAGCCGGTCGCTATGACCAGATTACCCAGCGCCATGGCATCCGACATGCAAAGTCCCCAGCCTTCGCCGCAATGCGGGCTCACATAGCAATGCCCAAGGCGGTGCAGGGCGGCGATGTCATCATCGCTGAAATGATCCATCGGGTTGATGACGCCGGCCACGGAGCGCATCTCGTCCGACAGAGGCAGCGTCGATTTCACGATGTAGCGAACATCCGGGGCGGCGACCCCGGCGAAGGCGCGAATGCCGGCCTCGATATTCTTGCGCTCTTCAAATTGGGCGATCGTATAGAAGATATAGGTGTCCGCGGACAGACCAAGCCGCAACCGCAGCCGCGCCGCGGCCGCGTCATTGGCTTCGATCGGCGAGACAATATGCGGAATCACCGTGACCGGTCGCTGAGCGGCGGCTAGCGCCGTCCGGCAATATGCCGAACAGGTCCAGATCTCGTTGACATAGCCCAGCGATCGAAGTCGATCGGGTGCCATGATGGAAGTCTCGCATACGGCGTAAGCGATCACATACCGCTGCTGCAGGATCGGCCAGTTCTGATAATAATACGGCAATGTCGCCGGTTCATCATGAATGATGACGACATCGGCGTCGGCGAGATCCTCAACCAGATGCGCGCCCCGTGTCTTCAGGGCGCCGATGTAATCCAACCCGGCACGACGATGGCTTTGATAGGCTGCTGTGATGTAATGAATCTTCACTGCCGCGTTCTGCCGATCAGAACATCGGATAGGCCGGGTTGAGCGGCAGCCCGAACTCGCTGCGCCCGAAGTTTTCCGCCGGCACGTCCCAGTTCATCACCACGTGAGAGGAAATGGCGTGAGCGTCGCGCCAGCAGCGCTGCACCGGATTGTCGTCCATCAGCCCGCTGGAGCCGGAAATCTTGACCAGATCGTCCAGCGCCTCGCGCAATATGCGCAGCGCATAGGTGAAATCGCGGCGCAGCAGCGTGCGGGTCGCGAGCGGCATGCCGGCGTAATCGGCCCGCGCCATGGCGAAGGCGCGCCGCGCCAATAGCTCGGCGGCGTCGATCGGCGCGGCGATCTCGGCGACGCGGATCTGCACCGGTACGTGCTGGGCGATGGCGAGCTGGGTGTAGGTCAGATAGCGCTGCCGCGTCCACTGCACGAATTCGGCATAGCCGCCGCGGGCGACGCCGAGCACGGGGCCGAGCAGCGCATAGCTGTGCAGGGCGATGAAGGGTGCGCGGTACATGGGATTGGCGTTAACTTTCGATCCCGGCGAGCAACCTTCGCGCAACACTGAGAATGAGACGCTGCGATGCTCGGGCACGAACACATTGTCGAGCACGGCCGTGTTGGAGCCGCTGGCGCGGAGGCCCGCGCAGTACCAGGTATCGTCCTGTTTCAGCTCCGAGACCGGAACGAGATAGAGCCGCATGTCGGGATGATCCTCACCCGGACGCTGCACCAGTCCGCCGATCATGATCCACTGCGAATGGCGCAGGCCCGAGCACCACGACCAGCGGCCGTCGAGGCGGTAGCCGCCGGACGCCGGCGCAACTTTCCCGGTCGGCGCCGCCGAGGTGGCGATGCAGGCAGCATTATTGCGGCTCCAGACATCGTGCTGCGCCTCTTCCGGGAACAGCGCCAGCATACAGGCGTGGTCGGCAAGATAATTCAGGCACCATGCCGACGAGCCGCAGGTGGATTTGCCGAGCTCGACCGCGATATCAAACGCCACTTCGTGGTCGTGCTCGTAACCGCCCCAACGCTTCGGCTGCAGCGTGTGAATAAGGCCGGCTTCGATAAATTCGTCGACCGATTCCTGCGGGATATTGCGGTCGCGCTCGGCGCGCACGGCACGTTCGCGCAATTTCGGCGCCAGCACGCGGGCCCGCGCCACGAGGTCTTCAGCGCTCGGAATGTTTCCCGGCGCGGAGGCCGGCCGCAATTCGGCAATGCTCACAGCGTTTCCTCCAGTTTTGGGAAAGACTGCGCCGACAGGTAAGCGAGATCAAGCATCGCCTGAAGCGGGTAAATCATTGCCTGGCTGACGAGCCAGTGGAGCGCGAACCAGTCTCCGTACGCAATTCCCTGATAACAGCGAAAAATACAGGGAATTTTGCGAAACTTAGGCTCTTACGGCTACCGAAGTCTCGAATAGTGCCGATGCAATCGGGATTTCTGAATGAATTCACTGTGCGTCCGAACAGGGATTTTCAAAAACGATAACAGGGAAGGAAAGCTTCGGAACAGGGAATTTGCATCGTCCTCCCCGGCTATCCGCGTTGTCCGCCTTCGGGGGCAACGCGGACATTGCGACTCCAATGCATCATGTCCGTTAAGGGCCGATGCTGTCGAAAAAGGCTCTAATTCTATCGTCGTGCCGCTCGATGCG
>JBAQAB010000372.1:0-3063 GCA_049285535.1 Xanthobacteraceae bacterium | reverse complement strand
CGTCGGCAAGTTAGCCCCCGATTGGCAACTCGCGCGGCCAGCGTCAGCAAGCGCGACTTTGGTTCAATAAACGGGCGGCGATATGCATCCATCTCAGCCTTGGAGAGAGGGCGGATGATTAGCTTCGGCAAGCCCCGCTCGGGGAGGCGGCTGACTGGCCCATACCGATAAGGTCCGGCCCGAGGCACCAACCAAGATCGCTGACGTAGGGGATGATGTTGCGCCAAATATACGATGAGGTGGGGTTCGTGCAGGAAAACGATCGGGTGCCCACTTCCGACGGTGATGTAACTCATATCGCTGTCAAGAACACTTACGCGACTACGGAGATAATTGTCTTCGGCGGAGATGGGCATGACATTCCTCCTTTTGCGATCGGAGGTCGCCGCAAAAGCGACTTAGAACTGGTTAAATTGCCAAAGATCAACGCCCCTGAAGTAATCAAGTTCACCGAGCGCCCGCCGGGAAAGCAGCCATGTTGTCGGGCAATGCTGGGGAGTTCGATCGTCTCCTCGATCACCGGCTCCGCCACGGCGCCGGAGCGGTGAGGCGAGTTTACACGTCCCATGGGTGTGGATTTATTGCTTTCATCCTGCCAGCTTCACCGTGGCACCGCGTGGCGGTCCGGTTACCCGTAAAAAGGAGTTTTCAATGGCTAGGCGGATTTGCTTACCGACGCTCGTTATCGTGGCAGCCGTGTTTTGGGCCGGAAGCGCTGTCGCGCAAATACCGGCCGCAGTGGCCGCACCGGGCGGGAAAACAATTGCGACTTTCGAGGGTGTCGGCGCGCAAATTTACGAATGCAAAGCGGGCAGCGACGGCAAGCTCGCCTGGTCGTTCCGCGAGCCGATCGCGGCGCTCATCGACGACGGTAAGACCGTTGGACGGCATTACGGCGGTCCAACCTGGAAGGACGTAGACGGAAGCAAGATCGTCGGCAAAGCGGTAGGCAACGCGTCCGGTGCCGCGTCAGAAGATATTCCTTGGCTCAAGTTTAATGTGGTTGAACATCAGGGTCGCGGACTACTCTCTAGCGTGACAACCGTTCAGCGGCTCGACACCCATGGTGGCGCACTGAGCGGCGGTTGCGATAAGGCCGGCGATTTCAGGAGCGTCGCATACTCGGCCACTTACGTATTCAAGGGCAAATAACGGTAGTAAGGGTCTGGGTCACGACCGACCGATCTGCGATGTCCGCTCAATGTCCGCTTCTCTAATCGGCCATTCGGGGTCAAGCACTTTCAGACTATCCGCCGCCTCAGTGTCGATGTCTCTCGCGGGCCCGTGCTTCTCTTCGGAATCGGTACCAGGGCCCTTCTATCATGGGACTCGAAGACGAGGCGGAACAATCTCTTCCGCGGCCTTACCGTTAGACTGACGGCAGGTTCAAGC
This sequence comes from Xanthobacteraceae bacterium, assembly GCA_049285535.1. Lineage (GTDB taxonomy): Bacteria > Pseudomonadota > Alphaproteobacteria > Rhizobiales > Xanthobacteraceae > BOG-931. The sequence goes on along the minus strand of JBAQAB010000372.1, from coordinate 1,671 downwards.
GGACATGCGAACTCACCTCATCCGTCGTCCCGCGAGGGACATCTTTCCACCGATCGGTGGATCTCGAGTTTCCTCCTATTGGATCTGATCCCGTACGGTCTTCATGCTGCAGCAGCAGCTTGTGCCCTGGTCCAGCGGAACTCGGTGCCATCAACCCAGATGCGGTGACTGGCAAGCAGAGCGTCGAAGTTCTAGCGCTCAAGTTATGAATGGGGGTGCAGATCGCCGCGATCGAGCTGTGGATGTTCCTTCGCTCACCGCCGCGCCTGACCGCGATGCGCGCACTAAAAGGCCGCGGGTTCCGCCGGCAGGCGGGCGTCACGATTGGAATAAATATGACCAGGGTCAGGTGGTCTATCGTCCGGCACAGATGTCCGGCGACGAGTTGCGCCTTGGAGACGTTCTACTCGCTGCCCTCGATCGCTGGCCGCTTCCCGATACTAGGCGGACGTCATCGCGCACAATGGCTGCTTTACAACATGTTCATGCGAAGGGGTGCGGCTACAGAGCAGATCGATCCGATTGCGGTCCCGACTCCAGCGGCCGATACTTCTCCAATGCCTCCTATTATGGCCCGTCAAACGTGAGTGGCGTGCGGCTGTACTTGAGGCGGTGGCAGCCCTCTCAAGAAATGGAACCATTCCCCGAGCATCCGCGTAATAACGGATAAACGTACATGCAACGAAGCCGGAGGGTCAGCATTGACCACAACAAATCTGGCGCTTCAACGGATTAGGCGGCATACCATGATGGTGCGCTGCGGGAGACTTTTGGCCTCTTCCATTGTCCTGGTCGGGCTGTTTCTTGCCGCAAAGCTTCTGGGTTAGGTCGAACACGGCTAACTCCTGGGGCTCGCGGGTACAATCCTCGCGCGGCAGTCGGCTGTAGCGGGCGGTTCCGCGCTCCGCCCCGGGGGCTACCGGACCGCTCTATGTCGCCCAAAGCGGAGGTGTGGCCGGTGACACTATGTCCAGGTTAGCCCAGGGAAACGCCACTCCCGCTCGGCGATTGTCGACCATGGAGTGGGAAGTAGTGGCCTGGCTCGGGCTTATGGCTGTGTTCGTCTACGTCACGGCAATCACCGGTGCGTTCTAGCGACAACCACGAGGCGGACGCCCGGGATCGTCGCCTTTGGCGATCTGCGGTCGGCTGATCCCCAGAAGTTGAACAGATGGCGACTTTCATTTTTCGCTGCCCCAATACTGGCCTGAACGTACAGGGTTGGATTGCTGACGATCCCGAAAAGGGCGAGGGATTTTATGAGGCGGTCACCTGCACGGCATGCGGCAATGTCCACTTAGCCAACCCTGAAGATGGAAATGTACTGGGCACTGATGAGGACTAATGCTCTTAGCCGCTCCCCGTTCGTGCTGACGACAGTTCCTTTGCATGAAGCAGTGAGAAACCGTCTCGCACGTAGTCCGGGATGCTACGCGACTTGCGGCTCAGACACGGGCTTACATTCAGAAGACCCAGAATCGCAAACCCATGCGTCTCCAACAAACCATTCGTGGTGCAGACGGCAGTACGGACAGTACGTTTTGCTAAAAAACTATGCACGGCGCTGCGCGCCCCCTGTGGGATAGAAACGGGTTGGCGCTAAGTTGGGCCCGGAAGGGAGCGGCCGATATGATTTTGGTGGCGTGCAACCCCGTTAAAAAACATGGTCCA
>JBAQAB010000371.1:0-3998 GCA_049285535.1 Xanthobacteraceae bacterium | reverse complement strand
CGGCACGCTCGCCCGCGCGCAATCACGCGCGGCATAAGAAAGCGAGCTAGAGCGGGATGAAGCGCGATCCCACTCTCGCTGTTTGTTTGAGCATGTCCTTTTCGCAAAACTGGCATCCACTTTTGCGGGACATGCTCTTTTGTTTGAGCATGTCCTTTTCGCAAAACCGGTTTCCACCCCGGATCGCGTCCGGGGCAGGCTTTTTCGGGATCATGCTCTGATGCCGGGCAAGCGCGTCCAGCTCGACGACGAGACCTGGCGCGCGCTCGATCTGCTCGGCCGCGATCAGATGAAGGACTTTCAAGAGCTCGCCGACGAGGCGTTCCGCGATCTGTTGAAAAAGCGCGGCCGGCCGGCGAGTCTGAAGGAGGCCTTGCGCCGCAGCGCCGGCGCCTCCGCCACCGTGCATCGCCTGAAGCCGGACAAGAAGAAGCGGCGCTAACAATCGCCTGTTGAGGTAGGGCTGCCGGTCATGCAACCGCGCGATCTCGGACGAACGGTGCTGCTCTGTGCGACCGGCGGCGCGGCCGATGCGATCGCCTTCCTGCGCTACGACACCTTCGTCGGCGCCATGACCGGAAACACCGTTCTGCTCGGCATCGACCTCGCCGAAGGCAACCTCGACCGCGCCGGTTTCCATCTCGGCATTGTCGCGATTTTCCTGGTGGCGGTCGTCGTCACCGAAATCGCATTAAGGCTCAAGATTCCGCCTGCGCTGCCGGTCGCCCTCACCGCGCTGATGCTGGGCGGCTCCGAATTCATCACCGACCAATGGAGCGCGGCGATCTGCGCCGCCGCGCTCGGCATGCAAAACGCTGCGGTGCGCAGCATTGCCGGCGTGCCGATCAATACCGTCTTCATCACCGGCAACCTGGTCAGGCTCGGCACTACGGTACCGGAAGCTTCGGCGCCGCCGCAGCAGCAGGCGACGCTCGCGGTGCTCACGATCGCCTGGACCGCCTACGCCGCGGGCGCGGTCGCCGGCGCGCTGGCGTTGCATCTGATCGACTATCCCATGATCGTGCCGGCTGCGCTGGCGCTTGCAGCGGCGGTGGTCGAGATGTCGGCCGACCGTCGTGGGGAAGGCTGAGGTGCGCCAAAATGTAAAACGCACCGACACGGCGTGAATTGTTCCGTGTTGACAACGCGCCGGATTGCCCGTGACAGTTCCCGCCGACCATATTTCGCGAATCAACCAGCAAGGGGAATAAAATGCGAGGCGTTGCATCATTTGATTGGGCGACGGGCCGCCCCGGCAAGACATCGGGCCGCCGGCGGATGATCGTCCCGGCGTCCGCCCTGTTCCTGACCGCCGCCAGTCTGGCGATGCCGCATCGCGCTTATGCCGCGGACAGCCACGAGATCGCCCGCGGCAAATATCTGGTGACCGTCGGCAGCTGCACCGATTGCCACACGCCGGGCAGTTTCTTCGGCAAGCCGGATATGAGCAAATTCCTCGGCGGCTCCGACGTCGGTTTTGCCATTCCGCATCTCGGCGTCTTTGTCGGCCCCAATCTGACGCCCGACAAGGCGACCGGCTTGGGCAAGTGGACCGCTACGCAAATCGTCGATGCGATTACAAAAGGGCAAACTCCGCAGGGCCGCACGCTGGCGCCGGTCATGCCGTGGCACGCTTACGCCAACCTGACGAAATCGGACGCCCTAGCGATCGCCGCTTATCTCAAAAGCTTGCCGGCGGTTTCTCATCAGGTCCCGGGGCCGTTCGGGCCAAACGAGACCCCGACAACTTTCGTGATGGCGGTGATACCGGGGGCGGTTTATGCAAAGCTCGCAAGCCCGCCGCCTCCTCCCGATTCGCCGCCACCCGCGCCAACGCAGATGGCCCCGCCGCCGGCGCCGGCAGCAAGTCCCGCACCGACCGCACCAGCCGCGAAGTAATTGCCGCCTAACGGCGGATCGCCGGAGCGGCGCGAGATTCACGACGCACTGCTATAGCCCCAATAGCCTCTTGCTGTTGCCGCCGGCGAGCGCCGCGATCGTCGCAGCGTCGAAACCCTCGGCGATGTGGCCGACCGGATCGTATTCCAGCATGTCGAACGGATAATCGGTGCCGAGCACGACGTGATCGGCACCGAACACCCGCACCAATTCGGCGAGCTGATACGGCGTGAACACCACGGTGTCGACATAGATGCGCTTGAGGTAGGTGGTCGGCGGCTGCGGCAAGTCGCCGTGGGCATCCGAACGCGCGCCCCAGGCGTGGTCGATGCGGCCGGGATAGGCGCCGAGATAGCCGCCGCCATGCACGGCAAGCAGCTTCAGATTGGGATGACGTTCAAGGACGCCGTCGAAGATCAGATAATGCAGTGCGATCGTCGTCTCCAGCGGATTGCCGATGACGTTGTTGAAATAGAAGCGCTCGAAGCGTGACGCCTCGGTGAAGCCGTTGGGATGGATCATCACCAGCACGCCGAGCTCTTCGGCCTTTTTCCAGAACGGGGCGAAGGCCGGGTCGGACAGTTCCTTGCCGGCGACGTTGGTCAAAACCTCGACGCCGGTGAAGCCGAGCTTTTTGACGCAGCGCTCGAGCTCTTTGACCGCTTCCTGGCCGTCCGGCATCGGCACCGTGCCAAAGCCCTTCATGCGGTCGGGATATTTGCCGCAGAATTCGGCGATGCCGTCGTTGACGATCTGCGCCGCCTTCACCGCGATATCGAGCGGCACCGTGTAATAGCATTGCAGCGGCGGCGGCGCGATCATCTGGATGTCGACGCCCATGGCGTCGAGGTCGGCAAGCCGGTGCTCGTGACCGCGCCGTGCACTGATGTCGGCGGCCTGCTTCTGCGTGAGCGCCTTCGATTCCGGCGTGGCGAAATGGGCGAGCGGCACGGTCTTCATATCGAGATGCGGGGCGACGAATTTCGCCGCTTCCGGCACGTCGACATGGGCATGAATGTCGATGGTGACGCTCTTCGGCCGCACCTCGCGGCCGGGCTTGCCGGGCTTGCGCGCCGCGGTCGGGCCGTACTTGTTCCACAGTTCGGGCATGGGAGTTTCCTTGCTCACGTCTCGCCGTCTGAGCGGCGCGTATCGGGGGGGCGCAATCTGCTCGATAGCGAGCTGCGGCACAACCGCCTTTTCCGCGCTCCGTTTGGGTTTTTTCAAATCGAAATCTGGCGGCCGATCTCGACCACCTGTTCGCTCGGCAGCTGGAAATAGTCGGTGACGTGCGAGGCGTTTCGCACCATGCCGGCGAACAGCTTCTCCTGCCAGACCGGCAGCACCGCGCCGCGATCGCGATGCACGATGATCTCGTGGCCGACGTAATAGGTCACATCGTCGAGCCGGACTTCGCAGCCTTTTTGCTGGGACTCTCGGAGGAGGTGCGGGATATCGGGGCGCTGCATGAAACCGAAATGCGCCGTCACCCGCCAGAAGCTGTCGCCCTCCCGCGCCACGGTCATCAGCTCCGGCCATTGCACCCGCGGCTTCGATTCGGTGACGACCCGCAAGACCACGACGCACTCGTGCAGCGCGCGGTTCTGCCGGAGATGCCAGAGCAGCACCGGCGGCACGCCGCCGGTCGTGCGCGTGAGAAAGACCGCGGTTCCCGGCACGCGCGGAACGCCGCGCTTCTCGATATCGTCGAGAAATTCCGGAATCGGGACCGGCGCCTGCTCCAGGCTATGGGCAACGGCGACGGTGCCGCGATGCCAGATCAGCATCAGCCCATAGACGGCGGCGGCAAGCAGCAGCGGCACATAACCGCCGTCAATGATCTTCAGCGAGTTCGACGAGAAAAATCCGGCGTCGATGACGATAAAGAAACCGGCGGTGATCGCGCTGATCAATAAATTCCATCGCCAGATTTCGCGCATGGCAATGAACAGCAGGAACGAGGTCATCAGCATGGTCAACGACACCGCGATGCCATAGGCCGCAGCAAGGTTATCCGACTTTTGGAACAGCAGCGTCAGGGCGATCGTCACTATCATCAGCAGCCAGTTGACGACACCAACATAGATCTGGCCATAGCC
>JBAQAB010000370.1:0-12202 GCA_049285535.1 Xanthobacteraceae bacterium | reverse complement strand
GCGGTCGAGCAGCGGCCCGGAAATGCGGCCCTGATAATCGGCCGAGCAGCGCGTATTGGGGCCGCGGCGGCAGGCGAAGCCCGGCTCGTCGGCGCGGCCTCAGCGGCACGGGTTCATCGCCGCCACCAGCATGAAGCGCGCCGGATAGGTGACGCGATGATTGGCGCGCGCGATCGACACTTCGCCGGTTTCGAGCGGCTGGCGCAGCGAGTCGAGCGCCTGCGCTTGGAATTCCGGGAATTCGTCGAGGAACAGCACGCCGTGATGGGCGAGCGAAATTTCGCCCGGCCGCGCGCGCAGACCGCCGCCGACCAGAGCCGGCATGGAGGCGGAGTGGTGCGGCGCGCGGAACGGCCGCCGGTTGGTCAGCGCCCCGCCCTCGATCTCGCCGGCGACCGAGGCGACCATGGAGACTTCCAGAAGCTCGGCCGGCGCCAGTGGCGGCAGGATCGACGGCAGCCGCGCCGCCAGCATCGATTTGCCGGCGCCGGGCGGGCCGACCATCAGCAGATTGTGGCCGCCGGCGGCGGCGACTTCGAGCGCCCGTTTGGCGCTTTCCTGGCCTTTGATTTCGGCAAGGTCGAGCGCCGGGCCGTTCACTTCGAGGATTTTCGGTTGCGGCCGCGACAGCACCTGCGTGCCCTTGAAATGGTTGGCGAGCTGAATGAGCGACGAGGCAGCGATGATCTCGATTTCGGGGCTCGCCCAGGCCGCTTCCGGCCCGCAGGCCGCCGGGCACATCAGGCCCTCGCCGCGCGCATTGGCCCCGATGGCGGCGGGCAGGACGCCGGCCACGGGCGCGATCGAACCGTCGAGCCCGAGTTCGCCCAACACCGTGAAACCGGCCAGCACATCGTGCGGAATGGCGCCGATCGCCGCCATCAAGCCCAGCGCGATCGGCAGATCATAGTGGCTACCTTCCTTGGGCAGATCGGCCGGCGCCAGAAACGTTGCGGCAGGGCAATTCGAATCTGCGGCTGCTGTTGGTCGATTCGTTCGTCAAAGAGGCCGGCTGAAGCATGAAGCGTGCAACGATCATTGTGCTTGGCGTCGCGTTTCTTCTCAGCATTCTCACAAGCGCGCAGGCCGCCGACACCTATCCATCCCGCCCGATCAAGCTCATCGTGGCCTTCCAGCCTGGCGGAGTCGCCGACGTCATGGGACGGCTGGTGGCGCAGGCGCTGCAGTCGCGGCTCAATCAGAGCGTCGTGGTCGAGAACAAGCCCGGCGGCGACGGCCTGATCGGCATGGGCGATGCCGTGCGCGCTGTGCCCGACGGCTACACGCTTCTGGTCGGCGGCTTCGGCGGCCAGATCATTCCGCCGCTGATGCGCGACGACTTTCCGTTCGACGTGCGCCGCGACCTGGTCAAGATCGCGCTGACCGCCGAATTCGGCAACGTACTCGTGGTCAACGAGTCGTTACCGGTCAACTCGGTGCCGGATTTGATCGCCTATCTGAAAGCGCGGTCTGGCGCGGTAAATTTCGGCTCGTCGGGGCGCGCGACGTCCGATCTGCTCGCGGCGGCAATGTTCATGCTGCAGACGGGAACCAAAATGGTCGACGTCCCTTATGCGGGCGGCGGCCAGGCGCTCAGCGACATGATGGCCGGCAGCACGCAAGTGATGTTTCCCCAGTTGCCCGCCGTGCTCGGTTTGATCAATTCGGGGCAGGTGCGCGCGCTCGCGGTCACCAGCGCCGGCCGGCTGTCGCAGCTTCCGGACGTGCCGACGCTGAGCGAAAGCGGGCTTCCCGGTTTCCACGTCAGCAGCTGGAACGAACTGTTCGGTCCGCGCGGGCTGCCCAACGATATCCGCGGCTTGCTCAGCCGCACGCTGGTCGACGCGATCCGCAACGATACCGAACTCCGCGCCAAGATGCTCAAACTCGGCGTCGAGCCGATCGGCGAGGGCGCCGCGCAGGCGGAGGCGTTTTTCAACGACGAGCTCGTCCGCTGGAAGGACGTGATCGACCGCGCCGGCCTCAAGATTCAACCCTGAGCGTTCTGGGGTTTCGCTTTCAGCGTCCGCCGGCGGCCAGCAGTTCGCGCCGGGTCGCTTCGAGAATTTCGTCGGAAAGTTTGCCCTTGCCGACAGCCCGCGCCAACAGCAATGCGCCGACCAGCCCGGCCATGGCGGCGACGCCTTTGCGGCGGCGCTCCGCCTTGGAACGGCCGGGAGCGGATTTGGCGAGGAGATCGATCAGGGGCGCGAGGCCGTCGGCGAAAGCGTGCTGCACCACCGGATCGCTACGCGCGGCGTCGGCGCCCAGTGCTGCGAATACGCAGCCCTGCCCCGGCTTATCGCGATGGCTCGGCTGCAGATAGCGCATGAGCAAGGCGGCATAGGCCTCGTCCGGCGTTTTCGCGGCGGTTCGTTGCCAATTGTCGGCGGCCTGCGCCGTCGCCTTGCGGCAGGCTTGCGCGGCGAGATCGTCCTTGGACGCGAAGTGGCCGTAAAAACCGCCATGCGTGAGATCGGCCGCCTTCATGATGTCGGCGACCCCGATGCCGCCGAAGCCCTTGGCGCGAAATAGCGCGCTTGCCGCATCGATGATGCGTTCGCGGTTTTCCGCCGATTTCTGCCGGCTCACTCTCACGCCGCACCTCTGCCTTGCAAGCCACCCGATTGACAAATTATATGATGACCGTCATCAATAAGCAAGCAATCATGACGATGGTCATCTAACCGCCGGTCGTCACAACGGAAAAGATCGCAATGGCGTCTACTGCATTGGCCGCATCGCTCGCCCGCCGCAACATCCACTACGGCTGGATCATTGTCGGCGCTACACTGCTGACCACTGTGATCACGGCGGCGGCCATGAGCACGCCCGGCGTGCTGATCGTGCCGTTGGAAAAGGAATTCGGCTGGACCGACGCGCAAATCTCTTCGGCGTTGGCGCTCCGGCTCATGCTGTTCGGATTGTTCGGCCCGTTCGCTGCGGCGTTCATGAACCGCTATGGCGTGCGCGCGGTAATGGTCAGCGCCGTGATCCTCATTTCCGCGGGCTACCTGGCGTCGCTGTTCATGACGCAGGTATGGCAGCTTGTTCTGTTGTGGGGCATCGTGGTTGGCGTCGGCACCGGCCTCACCGCCATGGTTTTGGCCGTTACCGTTGCGACGCGGTGGTTCAATGCCCACCGCGGCTTGGTAATGGGCGTCTTTGCCGCCAGCAATGCCACCGGTCAGCTTATCTTTCTGCCGCTGATCGCCTTGCTCGCCACCAATTACGGCTGGCGCATGTCGCTGGTCTTTATCTGCTGTTTGCTTGCGCTTGCCGGCGTGGTTGCAATGCTGCTGATGCGCGATCGGCCAAGCGACGTTGGCCTGCCGCTCTATGGCGAAACGGCGATCGCGCCGCCGCCCGCCGGCGGTGTCGGTCTGGTCTCGCTTTTGCTGTCGCCCCTGATCGTGCTGCGGGACTGCGTGCGCGTGCCGATCTTCTGGATTCTGTTCGGCACGTTCTTCGTCTGCGGCTGCAGCACGAATGGCCTGATCCAGACCCATTTCGTCACGCTGTGCCACGATTACGGGCTCGCCGCCACGACGGCGGCGAGCGTGCTGGCGATGATGGGCTTTTTTGATTTCTTCGGCACTATCGGCTCGGGCTGGCTGTCCGACCGCTTCGATCCTCGCTGGCTGCTGTTCTGGTATTATGGACTGCGCGGGCTCTCGCTGCTCTATCTGCCGTTCACCGATTTCAGCTTCTATGGCCTCTCGCTGTTTGCGGTGTTCTACGGCCTCGATTGGATCGCGACCGTGCCGCCGACAGTGAAGCTCACCGCGGACCGGTTCGGGCGCGAGCGCGCCGGCATCGTGTTCGGCTGGATATTCGCCGGTCATCAGATCGGCGCGGCAAGCGCGGCGTTCGGCGCGGGCCTCGTGCGGACGGAGTATTCGACCTACCTGCCGGCGTTCTTCGTCGCCGGCGCACTCTGCCTTATCGCGGCTTTGGCGGTGATCTCGGTGCGCAAGCCGTCCCCCCACGGCATCGGCGTCGCCGCACCGGCGCCGGCGCGCGGCTGAAGCCAAACGGCGATCGCAACACGGCTGAGTAATCGATTACGCCCCGAAAGACCTGCAGAAACTGATTGATTGAAATCCGGAAATGCGCCAATATTTACGCATTGGAGCATCGCCGTGGCTCAAGCCGAGACGAACCGGAACAAGGTCGTGGCGAGGCTAAAGCGAGACGATTGGATCGAGCGCCACGGCGGCGACCACGACGTGTACAAACATCCAAGTAAGCCGGGCCGGATCGTCGTCCCGCGTCACCGCGATCTTTCTCCTGGCGTGGCCCGCGCCGTCGCGCGCCAAGCCGGATGGCAATAAGGAAACTGTCATGGCCCGCTATGTCGCACTCGTGGATGGCAAACCCGGCGCCTTCGGCGTCGTCGTTCCCGATCTTCCCGGGTGCACCTCCGGTGGTGCCACCGTCGATGACGCGCTGCGCAATGCGGTCGAGGCGGTGACGCTGTGGGTCGAGGACGCCCGCGCCGACGGCGAGAAAATTCCAAGGGCTCGGTCGGCAGAAGTGCTTCGCGAAGACCCGGAAGTCGCCATCGCACTCGCGCACGGCGGCATCCTCGCTTATGTGCCGCTCGTGCTCGATGCCGGACGTCCGGTCAAAGCCAATCTGTCTCTCGATGTCGGCTTGTTGGAGGCCATCGACGAAGCCGCCGAACGTCGCGGGTTGACCCGTTCAGCTTTCCTCGCCAGCGCCGCGCGGGAGAAGATCGAGAGCGAAGGTTAGCTTAAACGCCGCCCGTAATTCGTCCCACGAGTCTAGATATTCGTGGACATTGCGTCGGATGCAGCGGAACTGAAACTAGCCCCGCCTTTCTTCGATCTTGTCCCAGATCAACACCGCGATATCGGCGCCGCCGAAATTCTTCACGGCGCGGATGCCGGTGGGCGAGGTGACGTTGATCTCGGTGAGAAAGCCGCCGATCACGTCGATGCCGACGAACAAGAGCCCGCGCTCGCGCAGCGGTTCTGCCAGCCGCGCGCAGATTTCGCGCTCGCGCGCGGTCAGGTCGGTGGCCTTGGGAATGCCGCCGCGCACCATGTTGGAGCGCAGATCGTCCGGCGCCGGCACGCGATTGATGGCGCCGGCGAATTCGCCATCGACCAAGATGATGCGCTTGTCGCCTTCCTTCACCGCTGGCAAAAATTTCTGCACCACCCATTGCTCGCGGAATGTCGCGGCGAACAGATCGTAGAGCGAACCGAAATTGAGGTCCTCGCGCTGCAGCCGGAACACCGCCTCGCCGCCTTTGCCGTAGAGCGGCTTCATGACGATGTCGCCGTGCTCGGCGCGAAAAGCCTTGATGGCGTCGAGGTCGCGGGTGATCAGCGTCGGCGGCATTAGATCGGGAAATTCGGTGACGAAAACCTTTTCCGGCGCGTTGCGCACATGGCCCGGATCGTTGACCACCAGCGTCTTCGGCTGAATGCGCTCGAGGAGATGCGTCGAGGTGATGTAAGCGAGATCGAACGGCGGATCCTGGCGCAATAGCACGACATCGAAGGAATCGAGCGCGACGTGGCGCCCTTCGCCGAGCGTGAAATGATCGCCGGCCTTGTCGCGCACCGCTAAAGGCTGCACGCTGGCCGAAACCTTGCCGTCGCGCAGCGCCAGCCGGTCGGGCGTGTAATAGGACAGCGGAAAGCCGCGGGCCTGCGCTTCCAAGAGCAGCGCGAACGTGGAATCGCCGCGGATGTTGATCCGCTCGATCGGGTCCATTTGCACGGCGACGGTCAGGGCCATTGGGATTGTTTACGCAATTTTGGGTGGGGTGGCCACGTAGCGACAATGTGGCGATCGTGTCTTAGCGGCTGGCATCGAAGGCATTGGCAATATGGCGCGGGATTTTGCCGGGTGCCACCACGATGACGTCGAAGCGGATTTCGGCGCTGACGTCCTTGGGGTGCTGCGCCAGCCAAAACTCGGCTGCGCCGACGTTGCGGCTTTTGCCGCGTTCGGTTACCGCTTCGACGGCGTCGTCGAGATTGGCCCGGGCCTTGACCTCGACAAAGACCAGCGCCCGGCGGCGGCGCGCGATGATGTCGATCTCACCGAAAGGGGTTTTCCAGCGCCGCGCCACAATGCGGTAAGCCTTGGCAATGAGATACATGGCGGCGCGGCTTTCCGCCGACAGGCCGAGCCGAAAGGCCGCGACCCGCTCCGGCCGCGGCGCCGCTTTCGCAGGTTTCGACGGCTCAGCGCGCCGCGCCACGCGTCTCATCCTTGGTTTCTTTCGTCAGCGCCAGAGCCCGCTGATAAACCTCGCGTCGCGGCAGTCCGGTGGCATCGGCAACTTCGCCGACGGCGTCCTTGAGCGAAACGCGCGCTAACGCCTTGCGCAGCATCGTCTCCGTTTCGGCCGCGCCAACCGGCTCGCTCGCCGGCGGCGGCGCGATGACCAGTACGATCTCCCCACGTGGCAGTTGATCGGCGTAAGCCTCGGCCAGTTTCGTAAGTTCGCCGCGGCGGATTTCCTCGTGCAGCTTGGTGAGTTCGCGGCACAAAGCAGCCTCGCGCTGTCCGCCCAGTCCGGCCGCGAGGTCGGTGAGCGTTGCGGCAAGGCGCGGGCCGGTTTCGAACAGGACCAGCGTGGCCGGGATGCGGGCGAGCTCGGCGATGCGGGTGCGCCGCGCGGCCTCCTTCGGCGGCAGAAAGCCGACGAACAGGAACTGATCGGTCGGCAAGCCCGCGACGGCCAGGGCCGCCATCACGGCCGACGCGCCGGGCAGGGTCGTGACCGGGTGACCGGCGTCCTGTGCGGCGCGGACGAGCTTGTAGCCTGGATCGGAGATCAACGGCGTGCCGGCGTCGGATACCAATGCGATCGCCGCGCCCTCGGTGAGCCGGCGCAGCAGCATCGGCCGCGCCTTCGCCGCATTGTGCTCGTGATAGGGCGTCAGCGGCCGGGCGATGCCGTAGCGGTCGAGCAACTTGTGCGTGACGCGGGTGTCCTCGCAGGCGATCACGTCGGCGCCCGCCAGCGTCTCCAATGCGCGCAGCGTGATGTCGCCGAGATTACCGATCGGGGTGGCGACGATGTGCAGCCCGGGTGCGAGCCGTGCGACCTCGACGGCTTGGCCGCCGAGCAGGAACCGGCGCGGCGTCCCCTCGACACCGGCCGGCGGATTGCGGAGTTTGTCGCTCATTGGCATCACTCTAGCCGGGCCGCCTTGTGGCGTCATGCCGCGGCAGATTCTCTAACCTTTCCATTTAGTTAACCATTCGCCGCCAATATGTCTGATTGGCGTAGCATCGACGTTTCGGGGCGTCGTGGGGAGAACCGCCGTGTCCGCGGAAATGCAGGTTCAGGGGTCGGCGGCTATGCCAACGCGGCGCCGCTCGATTGTTGGCTTGCTGGCCACGGCAGGCGCGTTGTTAACGGGCTGCTCAAGTAACTCGCAGTACGTGTCAACGACGGCGGCGCCGCAGAGCTCGCAGGTGCCGCCTGGCGCGACCATCGGCGCCGGCCAAGTCAAAGTGGGTTTGATCCTGCCCCTGTCGGCGCCCGGCAACGCCGGCCTCGCCGGCATGTCGATGCGCAACGCCGCGGAAATGGCGATCGCGGAATTCAACAATCCGAACATCCAGCTTCTGGTGAAGGACGATGGCGGCACCGCCCAGGCCGCGCAGCTTGCTGCGCAGCAATCGCTCGACGACGGCGCCCAAATCATTCTCGGCCCGCTGTTTTCGCAGTCGGTGGGCTTCGTCGCCCAAGCGGCGAGGCCGCGCAACGTGCCGGTGATCGCTTTTTCGACCGATACCAATGTCGCATCGAACGGCGTTTATCTGCTGAGCTTTCTGCCGGAATCCGACGTCGACCGGATCGTGCAATATGCCAGTTCGGTGGGGAAGCGCTCCTACGCCGCGCTCATCCCCGACAACCCTTATGGCACGGTGGTCGAAGCGGCGTTCAAGCAGGCCATTGCGCGGCGCACCGGCAGCCAGATCGTCGCGCTCGAGCGCTATCCGCACGACAAAGCCGCCATGGCGGGGCCGATCCGTACCATGGCGCAAGGCTCGACGCGCGCCGAATGCCTGTTCATCCCAGACAGCGGCGATGTGGTGCCTGACGTGGTCCAGGGTCTGGTCGCCGATGCGGTCAATCTCAAGCGGCTGCAGCTGCTCGGCACCGGTTTGTGGGACGACCCGCGCGTCTTCGCGACGCCGGCGCTCGCCGGCGGCTGGTACGCGGCTCCGGACGGCACCGGCTACCGGAATTTCGCCACCCGCTATCGCCAGCGCTACAATCAGGACCCGGTGCGTACCGCGACGCTGTCTTATGATGCCGTCGCCCTGGTTGCCGCCTTGGTGAAGACGCAAGGACCGCAGCCTTTCACGCCGCAGGTGCTCACCAATCCATCGGGTTTTTCCGGCATCGACGGTCTGTTCCGCTTCAAGCCGGACGGCACCAATGAGCGCGGGCTGGCGGTGCTGCGGGTTGCCGCATCGGGGGCTCAGATCATCTCCCCGTCGCCCCGCAGCTTCAGCAGTTCGGCCGCAGGATAATAAGCTAGCTTATGAATTTTTGGGCCTCAACCCGGGGAAATCCAGCGCGTATGCGCCGTTACACCGCGAGATCGGCGACCACCGCATCAAGGACCGGGAAGCCCGGTAAGGTCACCCGCAGGCGACCCTTGGCGGTAGTCTCGACCAAACCATGCTCGTGCAGCATCGCAATGCGAGCCGGATCGAGCGGTCGGCCGGATATTGTCGTGTAGCGATCGATATCGATGCCCTCGGCGAGCCGCAGCCCCATCAGCAAAAACTCATCGGACCGTTCCTCACGGGTGAGCACATCGTCAGTGACGACCCCATGGCCCTGGCCTTCGACCCGCATCAGCCAGCTTTCGGGCCGCTTTTCGGTCGCGGTGGCATGCCGCTCGCCGTCGATATCGAGCCGGCCATGTCCGCCGGGGCCGATGCCGGCGTATTCCTGGCCGCGCCAATAAACGAGGTTGTGCCGGCATTCGCCGCCCGGCCGCGCATGATTGGAAATCTCGTAAGCCGGCAGCCCGGCCGCCGCGCAAATCTCCTGGGTCGTGTCGTAGAGGGCGCGTGAGGTGTCCTCATCGGGGAGGCGCAATTTGCCCGCGGCGTGCAGCGTGAAAAACGGAGTTTCGGGCTCGATCGTCAGTTGATAGAGCGAAAGGTGGTCGCCGGCCTCGGCAAGCGCGGCCTTCAGTTCGCTCGCCCACGCTTTGGGCTCTTGGTTCGGCCGGGCATAGATGAGATCGAATGAATAGCGGTCGAACACGCCGCGCGCGATGGCAACGGCGTCGAGCGCCTCGCGCGCTGAATGCATGCGGCCAAGCTCGGCAAGCGCGCGATCATCAAGCGCCTGCACGCCGAGCGACACCCGATTGACGCCGGCAGCGCGGTAGCCGCGAAAGCGCGTCGCCTCGACGCTCGTCGGATTGGCTTCGAGCGTGATCTCCGCGTCCGGCGCGACGCGCCACTGCCGGGCGATGGAATTGAGCACGCCTGCGATGGTCGCCGGCTGCATCAGCGAAGGGGTGCCGCCGCCGAAAAAAATCGTCGACACCGTCCGGCCACGCAGGCGTTCGGCTATGGTCCCGATCTCAGTGTGAAAAGCTTTCAGGAAACGCTGCTCGTCGATCGGCTCGCGCCGGACGTGACTATTGAAATCGCAATACGGACATTTCGATAGGCAGAACGGCCAGTGGATATAGACGCCGAAGGCTTGCTCGTCACCGGCCACAACAGGTTCAGCTGACACAGGTTCAGGCAAGACAGGTTCAGCCAAGACACGCCTCCGCAAGTTTGAGGAAGGCGCGAGAGCGATGCGAAAGGCCTTTGCCCCGCGGCGGCAGGCCGTGCTTTTCCTCGCTTGCCATCTCGCCGAAGGTGCGCAATTGGCCGTTTTCTTGGCCGTCCGGCAGGAACATCGGATCGTAGCCAAAACCTTTGGTGCCGCGCGGCGGCCAGACCAGGGTGCCGTCGACATGGGCCTCGAATTGCTCGAGGTGGCCGTCCGGCCAGGCGACGCAAAGTGCCGAGACGAAATGCGCCTTGCGGCGGTCAGGCGTGATCGCGCCGCGGTCGTGAAGCTTGGCTTCGATCATCTCCATGGCGCGGCGGAAATCGCGGTTAGGACCCGCCCAGCGCGCCGAATGAATGCCGGGCGCGCCATCGAGCGCATCGACCGCAAGCCCGGAATCGTCGGCAAAAGCGGGAAGCCCGGCCGCCTTCGCCGCGGCTTCCGCTTTGATGCGCGCGTTGTCGCGAAACGTCATTCCCGTTTCGTCCGGTTCTTTAAGTTTGAGCTCCCCCGCCGATATGGCGTCGATTCCATAGGGCGCAAGCAAATCGCGCATTTCGGCAAGCTTGCCGGGGTTATGCGTGGCGATCACGAGGCGCCCCGTAATATGGCGGTGCGCCGGGCTACTCACAAATATGGCGGTGCGCCGGGCTACTCACATCACCGCCATCTTCTGCAGATCGATCAGCTTGGCGATGCCTTTGCGCGCAAGCGCCAAGAGCGCCGAGAATTGCGCCTCCGAGAACGGGTCTTTTTCCGCGGTGGCTTGCACTTCGACGATATTCCCGGAGCCGGTGAGAACGAAATTGGCGTCGGTGTCGGCCTGCGAATCCTCGGCATAATCGAGGTCGAGCACCGCCGTGCCCGAGTAGACGCCACAGGAAATCGCCGCGATATGGTCGCGCAACACCTCGGCCTCGATCATCGATCGCGCCTTCATCCAGGCAAGGCAATCGTAAAGCGCGATCCAGGCGCCGGTAATAGACGCTGTGCGGGTGCCGCCGTCGGCCTGGATCACGTCGCAATCGATGGTGATCTGCCGCTCGCCGAGCGCCTTGAGATCGACCACCGAGCGCAGGCTGCGGCCGATCAGACGCTGGATCTCGACCGTGCGGCCGTTCTGTTTGCCCGCCGAGGCCTCACGCCGCGTCCGCTCAAGCGTCGCTCGCGGCAGCATGCCGTATTCGGCGGTGATCCAGCCGCGCGCCTGACCCTTGAGCCACGGCGGGAGACGATCCTCGAGCGTCGCCGTAACCAGCACGTGGGTGTCGCCGAATTTCACGAAGCAGGAGCCTTCCGCATATTTCACGACGCCGCGTTCCAGCGACACAGGGCGTAATTCGTCAGGTTGTCGGCGGCTTGGCCGCATGCAGGTCTCCCGGTTGCCGGAGCCCGACGCACCGGCGTTGCACGCTTGTAGTGGGTTGGACATGGGCCCCACAAGGGACATGGGCCCCACAAGGGCAGAACGGCGCGCAGCGCAAACCGCCGATTTGCCAGCCGCTGCCGCTAACCCTAACCTTCGGCGGAGCTTGGCCGGAGGACATCGCCATGGCGGAAGCAATGCTGGAAACCACTCAGAAACTGGCGAAATTTGCCGCGACGCTACGGTATGGTGATTTGCCGGAACGGGTCCGTGAGCATTGCAAGTCGCTGTTTCTGGATGCGCTCGCGTGCGCGGTGGCTGGCCACCAGGGCGAGGAGACCGGCCAGATGGCGGCGCTCGCTTCCGCGCTGGCGCAAGGCCGCGAGTCGAGCGTGATCGGCGGCGAGCATCTGTCGCTTGCCGGTGCGACGCTGCTCAACGGTTATCTCGTCACCGCGGTGACGATGTGCGATGTCCACCGCGCGACCATGACCCATATCACGCCGGAAATCGTGCCGCCGGCGCTCGCCATCGCCGAGCGCGACGGACTGTCCAGCCGCGATCTTCTGGTCGCCATCGCCGCAGGCTGCGAAGTGACGACGCGGATCGGCATCGGTCTCGATTATCCGGTGTTTCGCGCGCGGGGCTGGCATGGGCCCGGCATTCTCGGTCCGTTCGGCGCCGCAGCGGCGGTCGGTTCGCTGCTGAAATTCGATGCCGACACCATGGCGCGGGCGTTCGGCCTTGCCGGCAGTCAGGCGGCAGGGACGTTTGCGGCGTGGGGCACGCCGACGGTGAAATTTCACCAGTGCCGCGGTGCGCTGTCGGGCTTGATGGCGGCGCTCTTGGCGCAGCAACAATTCGTCGCCACGCGCGAATTTCTCACCGCCAAGGACGGCGGTCTTTACAACGCCTATGTCAACGGCGGCAAACCGGACGTAGTGACGGCCGATCTCGGCCAGCGTTTCGAGCTCGAGCAGATCGCGCTGCGTCTATGGCCGTCGGCGTCGCTCATCCAGGGTCTCAAT
>JBAQAB010000369.1:0-5350 GCA_049285535.1 Xanthobacteraceae bacterium | reverse complement strand
TGCGCCGCAGTCGCAATCGCCCGCGGGTCGCTGGCGATGGCGCGTTCGCTGCCGTCGGGCAGCACTTCGACCAAACGTCCGTCCGCTTTTAATCGTACACGCAGCATGCGCAGGCCCCCGCGCTTGCCCCGGCATTTGGGCTGCCCGCATCATAGCTGATTCGTCGTGGATTCAATGAGTTAGTACGCCGGAAGCCGCACCGAGCCACGACAGCGGCCTACTCGGCCAACGGCGGATAGGCCACTGGCGGATAACGTCGGCTCCTACAGCTGGCTGAAGAAGGCCAGCAGCATGGCCCGCCGCGCCGTCTCCCGGTCCACGCAGGCCGCGTGCATCGCAAGCGACATCGAGCCCCGAATCTTGTCGCCATAGAAGCCGCAGGTGGTGTCGCGATAGCTTATCCAGGCGCGCTGCATGGCCTTGGCCTTCGCTGTCTGATCGGCGTCGAGCTCACCGCGCAGCGCCTGGTAATTGGCGTTGAGGAGATCGTCCCAGATCTTGCTCTCGATGTCGTAACAATCGGCGACGGTCGCACCGTCCTTGCTCCCGGGCGGACCGGCGCAGGGATCGGCCACGAGCTTGAACAGGCAATTATCTTCGCCCGCGTCGAGATCGTCCTGGTATTTCGTCGCGCAGCTGCGGATCGCCGCCACTTCCTGCGCAGTCGGCTTTCGCGATTGGGCATGAGCGTTGCCGCCCATCACGAACGCGCAGGCGGCGAGCATACTTACCGCAAACAGCCATCTGCCCATCGCCGGCCCCGCTTCCCTCTCGTTCCAACTGTCGCAGCCGCGCCGAGCTTGGTTCAAGTGCAAAATCGCGGGATGATCCCCGAAGCGGGTGAATAGTATCGTCATGCCCGCGCTTGTCGCGGGCATCCACGTCTTTAGTTTCCTCGGCCGCTTAAGACGTGGATGGCCGGAACAAGTCCGGCCACGACAATCGAATGGCTTGACTCAAACCCGCCCTTCCCCGTCCCGCCATCGGAGCCCCGAACTTGCAGAACCTCCAAATCGACGGCCAGCGCCTGTGGGACTCCCTGATGGAGACCGCTCAGATCGGCGCCACGCCGAAGGGCGGCATTTGTCGCCTCACCTTGACCGATCTCGACCGCCAGGTACGCGACTGGTTCAAGGCGCAATGTGAGGCGCTCGGCTGCAGAGTGACCGTCGACGACATGGGCAACATGTTCGCGCGCCGGCCCGGCAAGAGCCCCGCGCTTCCCCCGATCGCCATGGGCTCGCATCTCGATACCCAGCCGACCGGCGGCAAATTCGACGGCGTGCTCGGCGTTCTCGCCGCGCTCGAAGCGCTGCGGACGCTGCATGAGGCGGCTTACGAGACCAATGCACCGATCGAGATCGTCAACTGGACCAACGAGGAAGGCGCGCGCTTTGCGCCGGCGATGCTGGCCTCGGGCGTCTTTGCCTGCGTGTTCTCGCGCGATTACGCCTATGCGCGGACGGACCGCGACGGCAAAACCTTCGGCGAGGAATTGGCGCGCATCGGCTATCGCGGCGAGGAAAGAGCCGGCGCGCGCGCATTCGCCGCCATGTTCGAATTGCACATCGAGCAAGGCCCGATCCTCGAAGACGAAGCCCGCACGATCGGCATCGTCCAAGGCGTGCAGGGCATGCGCTGGTACGAGGTCACGGTGACCGGCCAAGAAGCGCATACCGGCGCGACGCCGATGCGCTTGCGCAAAAACGCGCTCCTTGGCGCCGCGCGCATCATCGAGCGCATCGACACCATCGCGCGCGAGCACGCGCCCTACGCCGTCGGCACCGTCGGTCTGATCGAAAACCGGCCGAACAGCCGCAACGTCATTCCCGGCGAAGTGTTCTTCACCATCGATTTCCGCCATCCGGACGATACTGTGCTCAACGCCATGGAGACGAGCCTGCGCTCAGCGCTCGCCGACATCTTACCGCCGATAGGACTGACCTACAGCGAGGCGCGAATCTGGGATTGCCCGCCGGTCCAATTCGCCCCCGCGCTGATCGATTGCGTCCGGGCCGGCGCGGAAAAGGCCGGCTTCACGTCGCGCGACATGATCTCCGGCGCCGGCCACGACGCCTGCTACGTCGCCCGCGTCGCGCCCACCACCATGATCTTCGTCCCCTGCCGCGGCGGCATTTCGCACAACGAGGCGGAGTCGACGAGCTTCGACGAATGCGCCGCCGGGGCGCAGGTGATGCTCAATGCGGTGCTGGAGTTTGATCGGAGGTTGGGGTGAGGGGCTCGCGTTCGTCATTGCGAGGAGCGAAGCGACGAAGTAATCCAGACTGGCCTCACCGCCGAGCCAGCCCGTGGATCGCTTCGCTGCGCTCGCAATGACGCCGACATCCCGATCATTGCGAGCAACACGCCCTTGCCTTGTGTACCATAGAGTGGTACATAGTTACAGCGAGGGCGGCCATGATCGTGAGCTTTCGTGACGAGTGGCTGCGCGCGTTTTTCGTCGCCGATACACGGTCGCGGAACATCCCGCCGGATCTCGAAAGCCGGGTCTTCCGCAAGCTTCAGATGATCGACGACGCGAGGACAGATCAAGATTTGCGGGTACCGCCGAGCAATCATTTCGAGAAGCTACACGGCAACCTGGCGGGATTTCATTCGATCCGTGTCAACGAGCAGTGGCGGCTGGTATTCCGATGGCACGGTGGCCGCGGCGAGGCGGAGGGCGTCTATCTCGATGACCACAGCTATAGATGAGGCGACACTATGCTGATGACCAAGCGTAAGCCGGCAACGGTCGGCGAGATTCTTGTCGAGGAATTCATGCAGCCGATGGCATTGACCCAGGCCGCGCTGGCCAAGGCGATGGGCGTTCAGCGCAAGCATGTCAACGAGCTGTGCAAGAATCGCAGAAAAATCACGGCCGCGACCGCGCTCATCCTCGCGCGCGTCTTCGGCAATAGCCCCGACTTCTGGCTCAACGTGCAGCGGCGCAGCGATCTATGGGAGGCGATGAACAATCCGCGCCAGCGTAAACGCATCGGACGCGCCAAGCCGCTTGACGCGGCGGCGTGAACCGACGGCCACGACGACGCCTACATCGCCCGCTGTACCGGGACGGCAGGGAGAGGGTGACACCCGCTCCTAACTCGTTCCGTCTCAGGAAGTGCGTGAACTGGAGCTGAGCGGTGGCGTTCGGTCGCCGCCGCAAGCGCAGTGGTGGAACGCCGACAGGCGAGCGCGCGACGCTTGGCGCGCGGCCGCATCCGCTGATGCGGTTTCATGCAGTGTGCGTCTGTCGGCGTTCCGCTTCCTTTCTTTTTTTGCCGGAGGCGAGCCGCAAAGCGTGACGGAGCGTGATCGAGCCGAAGACCGGACCCACCGCCGGTTTCAGGCATGACGCGATCGGGCTCCGGAGGACTTTTGACAGTGGCGTCGGCAAAACTTGGGCGCGCATGCGTCGCGGGAACGGGATTCTATTCGCTTCTCCCCGCGTGCGGAGAGATGTCGAGGAGCGAAGCGACGAGGATGAGGGGGCCTCTCCGCGAGTCTGAGCACCGCTGGTCTCCGCCCGGCGGAGAGGCCCCCTCACCCCAACCCTCTCCCCGCGCAGCGGGGCGAGGGAGGTGCAAGCGCCTTGGAGGAGCAAAATGTTTGCTATGGGGCGTGCTTTAAGATCGAGACTGCCTTTACCCGCGTGGCGCGGGCGGCGATGACGTCAGGCCGATCGCCCGAGCCAAAGGCGGAGTTGCTGGCAAGAAACCGCAAGGGGGACCGATCTCACGGATTCCTTGTCCTCCGGGTCTTTGGCTCGGGCCTGAAGCGACCGGTTCGCTTTACGCAATCCCTTATGCAAGCGCCGCCCCTGCGCGTCACCCTAGCTAACCAGAGAGGGTGCAGATCAGATGGCGCCGCGCAACACGCCGACCGCGACGGCTTCGACGCGGGTGCGCACGCCGAAGCGCTTCTTCGCCCGCTCGATGTGGAAGTGCGCGGTGGCCGGCTTGATGCCGACCAGGACGGCGATGTCGGCATCCGATTTGCCGGCCGCCGCCCATTGCAGGCACTCGATCTCGCGCGGGCTAAGCTGCACCGGGCGCGCGTCGGACATGCCAAAACCTTCGGCGGTACGACAGCGTTCCCACACCGCGCGCGCCATCGCTTCCAGAACGGCGCAGTCGGCAAGGCTGAGTTTCAGCTCCTGCCGCGCCGCCATCGTCACCAGGCCTTGCAGGCTGCCCGGACCGTGGATCGGAACGCCGAAGACGTCCGTCCAGCCGTAGGCGGCGCCCGCCTCGTAAAGCTCTTTCTGCTTGGCGCTGAGCTTGAGACGGGAAATGGCCTCGCTGTACCAGAACGGCCGCACGCGCCGCCGGGCCTCGATCGGCAAGATGTCGTGCTCGACGAAGCCGTTGTTTTGATAGAAATCGAGCCAGTCCGCCGGCCAATCGACGAAGAAAAAGCGGTTCTGGCGGTGCCGTCCGATGCCCGCCCAGGCGCCGCAGGCCGCGCAGGAAAACCCCATGCGCCGGATCGTCTCCAGGAAATCGGCCGCCGCCGTAGCGGCGTCGCTTCCGGCGCAGCGTTCGACGAATTGCAATCCTTGTTCGGCTGGCGACGACACCCACGCCCCCTACCCTTTCCGCCGCCGAGTTTCACTGCGGGCGGATGATCGATCAGTAATTAACAAACAAAATGCGTACAATGGCAACCGGGGGGGAACCGTCAGCGGGCGACAAATGGCTCACCGCGTCTTTTCGAAGATCTCGCGCCCGATCAGCATGCGGCGGATTTCGCTCGTCCCCGCGCCGATCTCGTAGAGCTTGGCGTCGCGCAGCAAACGCCCGGCCGGATAGTCGTTGATATAGCCATTGCCGCCCAGGCACTGGATGGTTTCCAGCGCCATCCAGGTGGCGCGCTCGGCGGCATAGAGGATGGCGCCGGCGGCGTCTTCGCGCGTGGTCTCGCCGCGATCGCAGGCGCGCGCCACCGCATAGACATAGGCCTTGGCGGCGTTGAGCGTGACATACATGTCGGCGAGCTTGGCCTGCATCAATTGAAACCGGCCGATCGGCTGGCCGAATTGCGTGCGCTGATGCACGTAGGGAATGACGAGGTCGAGGCAGGCCTGCATCACCCCGATCGGTCCCGCCGCCAGCACCGCGCGCTCGTAGTCGAGGCCGGACATCAGCACGTTGACGCCATTGCCGACGACACCGAGCACGTTGTCGCGCGGCACCTCGCAGTCCTCAAACACGATCTCGCTGGTGTCGGAGCCGCGCATGCCGAGCTTGTCGAGTTTTTGCCCGGTGGAGAAACCAGGAAAGTTTTTTTCGACAATGAAGGCGGTGATGCCCCGCGCGCCGGCGGTCGGCTCGGTCTTGGCGTAGAC
>JBAQAB010000368.1:0-2945 GCA_049285535.1 Xanthobacteraceae bacterium | reverse complement strand
GGTCAGCGATTGTCCGCCCATCAGCGCGCCAAGCATGGTGGCGCGCGCGGTGTCACCCACCAGCGCGGCAACCTCGACCATATTGGCGGCGGCAACCATGAGCAATTGTACCGCTCCTGCCGTCAGACGAGCAATCGAAGATGCTTCGGCCTGCGCCGAACCGATTGAGCGCGACAAATGCCGACGCTGCGGCGACTATTCGGCGGACAGCATCAAGCAAGAGGATCAGCCATGAATCGCGAAGTCATCCGCGTCGAACCGTTGTCAAGCCGAAGCGAAGCCCGCAACGTACCGTCGTCACCCGCCGTGCGCGGCGGCGGCCTGATCTTCGTGTCGAATATTCCGCCCTACGACCCGGAAACCGGCGAGATTAAACGCCTGCCGGTCGAACAGCAGGCCGAGATTGCGCTTGCGCAAATCAAGCTTTGCCTAGCCGCAGCGGGCTCATCGCTCGACAAGGTTCTCAGGTGCACCATCTATTGCACCGATGCCAAATATTTCGCCGCCATCAACGCCGTCTATGCGCGGTATTTCCCGCGCGATCCGCCGGCGCGCGGCTTTGTTTGCGTGCTGCCTTGGCACGGGCCGTTCGACGTCGAGATCGATTGCGTCGCGCTGGCGTGACTACATCAGCGCCGCCGCAACCGCCTTGCCGCAGCTCACCGTATCGGCGGCGCCACCGAGATCGCGGGTGCGCAGTTTTGGCTCCGCCAAGACTTTCTCGATTGCTTTCACGATCGCCGCGGCGGCTTCGGGTTCGCCGAGATGCTCCAGCATCATCGCGCCGGACCAGATCTGGCCGATCGGATTGGCGATACCCTGGCCGGCGATATCGGGCGCCGAACCGTGCACCGGCTCGAACAGCGAGGGAAATCGCCGCTCGGGGTCGATATTGCCAGACGGCGCGATGCCGATGGTGCCAGTGCAGGCCGGCCCGAGGTCGGAGAGGATGTCACCGAACAGGTTCGATCCCACCACCACGTTGAACTTGTCGGGCTTGAGCACGAACAGCGCGGTGAGAATATCGATGTGATACTTGTCCCACTTCACGTCGGGAAAGTTCTTCGCCATCGCTTCGACGCGTTCGTCCCAATACGGCATGGTGATGGCGATTCCGTTCGACTTGGTGGCCGAAGTCAGATGCTTCTTCGGGGTCTTGCGCGCGAGCTCGAAGGCGAATTTGAGTACGCGATCGACGCCGATGCGCGACAGCACGGTTTCCTGCATCACCACCTCGCGCTCGGTGCCGGTGAACATGCGGCCGCCGATAGCGGAATATTCGCCTTCGGTATTCTCTCGCACCACCCAGAAATCGATGTCGCCGGGCTTCCTATTGGCGAGCGGCGACGGCACGCCGGGCATCAGCCGCACCGGCCGCAGATTGATGTATTGGTCGAACTCGCGGCGGAACAAAATGAGCGAGCCCCACAGCGAAACGTGATCGGGCACCTTCGCCGGCCAGCCGACCGCGCCAAAGAAGATGGCGTCGTGGCCGCCGATCTTGTCCTTCCAGTCCTCCGGCATCATGCGTTCGTGGTTGGCGTAATAGTCGTAGGAGGCGAAATCGAAGTCGTCCTGCCGCAGTTCGAAACCGAATTTCTTGGCCGCTGCTTCGAGCACGCGCACGCCCTCGGGAACGACTTCCTTGCCGATGCCGTCGCCGGGAATAACGGCGATGTTGTAGACGCGGTTGGTGGGCATGGCGCGGTTTCCTCCGGACTGGCTTTGTAGGGTGGGTCGAACGAAGTGAAACCCACCGCTTCGGGAAAATCGTTGTAGCAGAAGATCAATCCACGATCAGCCGCCACGCCGGAATATCACGCTGAGATTATTGGCGGCCATGGACACGGTTTCCGCCAAGGCGAAGCCGTGACGTTCTGCCAGCGCCGTGACGTCGCCGAGGTCGCGGATCCCCCATTGCGGATTGCGCGCGCGCAGGTCGGCGTCGAAGGCCTCATTGCTCGGCGCGGTGTGCCGGCCGTCGATCTTGTAGGGGCCGTAGAGATAGAGAATGCCTGCGGCCGGCAGGACGCGCGCGGCGCCGCCGATCAGGCCTGCGCAGGCGGACCATGGCGCGATGTGGATCATGTTGCAGCAGACGATGGCGTCCGCGTGCGCGACGGGCCAAGTCGCCGCAGTGACGTCGAGCCGCAGCGGCGGCAACAGGTTTGACACATCGGCCGCCGCGCGGTGCGCGGCGATGCTGGCCAGCGCCTCGGCATCCGGATCGCTCGGCTGCCACATCAGCGACGGCAGGTGTTGCGCGAAATAATCGGCATGCTCGCCACTGCCGCTCGCGATTTCGAGCACGAGCCCCTGAGCGGGCAAGACACGCCGCAAGACTTCGAGAATGGGCTCGCGATTGCGCACGACGTGGGGACGATAGAGGCGCGGGTCGGATGATTCGGACATGGCTGTCTCACGACGAAGATGCCCGCGACAAACGCGGACATGACGAGCTACAGGGCCGGGCACAGCAATAGCAAAAAAGCCCCGCGGTTTCCCGCGGGGCTTTTTGCATAACGATCGTGATGAGGAGATGTGAAGCGTTCCGTTCTTGGCAGACCTGGCAGCGACCTACTCTTCCAAACCTTGAGGTTTAGTACCATCGGCGCAGAGGACTTTGACGGCCGAGTTCGGGATGGGATCGGGTAGAGGCTCCTCGCTATGACCACCAGGTCGGCGAAGGACGGAACGTAATTCCATCTTTGTCATGCCCCGCGCAGGCGGGGCATCCAGTAGACACCGATCGTGCGGTGAATACTGGATCGTCCGCTTTCGCGGACGATGACAGCAACGGAATTGATGAAGCAAGCAATCTTTCTTCGATGAGCATTGATGTAATGAGAGACGATCAAGCCATTCGAGCGATTAGTACCGGTAAGCTGAACGCGTCACCGCGCTTACACACCCGGCCTATCAACGTGGTGGTCTACCACGGCTCT
>JBAQAB010000367.1:0-5197 GCA_049285535.1 Xanthobacteraceae bacterium | reverse complement strand
TGATCTCGACTTTGTAATCCGGCGACGCGAGTCCGGCCTCAACGGTGGCGCGCGCCGGCGCATTGCCGGGCGACACCCAGCCGTCCCACACGGCGTTCATCTCGGCGAAATTCGCCATGTCGGTGATCCAGATATTGGCGGACAGGAGCTTGCTCTTGTCGGTCCCGGCTTTGGCAAGAAAGCCGTCGATCTGGGAAAGGATGCTCTTGGTCTGCTCGGCCGTGTTCCTGCCTTTGGGCGCGTCGGCGACGATGCCGGCGAGATAGACCGTGTCGCCGTGGACGACGGCCTTGCTCATGCGCGGTCCGCTCTCGTGACGTTCGATTGTCATGATCGATCCTCTCCCGGTTGGACTTTGTGTATTCGATCCGAAGTCAGTGCGTGTGCCAAGACCTTGCGCATGAGGCTCGGTAGAGCCTCTCCGGCAAGCTCTGCAATTGCAGTCCACCGCGTCTCTTTGGGCGCGGGCGTCCGCGCCGGCACATCGGCCGCGTAGACGGTCAGTTCGAGCGGGAAATGGGTGAAGACGTGGCGCACCACGCCAGCGGTGCGCCGCCACTTCAGCAACTTCTTCGCGGCAAAATGCGGCGCACCCCTTAACGCGCCGCTTTCGTCAAAATCTTTCGTCCATTCCGTCATCGGCACTTCGGTCATGCCGCCGAGGAGACCTTTCTCCGGCCGCGTGCGCAGCAGCACGAAACCGTCGGCACGGCGAACCACAAAGGCGGCGCCGCGGCGCAACGCCCCTTCCCGCTTCGGCACGCGTCGCGGAAATGTGTCGGCATCGCCGCGCGCATAAGCCGCGCAGCTTTCGTTCCAGGGACAGAGCGCGCAGGCCGGCGTCTTTGGCGTGCAGAGGGTGGCGCCGAGATCCATCATGGCTTGGGCGAAATCGCCGGCACGCCGTGGCGGCGTCAGTCCGCGCGCCAACCGGGAAATCTCCGGCTTCGCGGCCGGCAGCGGCGTATCGATCGCATAAAGCCGCGCGATGACGCGCTCGATATTGCCGTCGACCGGCGTCACCGCCGCATCGAACGCGATGGCCGCAATGGCGGCCGCGGTATAGGCGCCGACGCCGGGCAAATCGCGAAGACCGTCTTCGCTGGTGGGAATTTGACCGTCATGCTGCTCGACCACGACGCGGACGCAAGCATGCAGATTGCGGGCACGGGCGTAATAGCCGAGGCCAGCCCAGGCCTTGAGCACGTCGTCGAGCGGTGCCGCCGCCAGCGCCCGTATATCGGGCCAGCGCGCCAGAAAGCGCGCGTAATAGGGCCCGACCGCCTTGACCGTGGTCTGCTGCAGCATGATTTCGGACAGCCAGACGCGATACGGATCGGCGCGCTCCCCCGGCGGCGCGCGCCAGGGTAGCTTGCGGCGATGGCGGTCGTACCAAGCCAGCAAGTCCATGGACCGGGGCGGCGAAATCGCGGCCGCGCCCATGCGGCGCTGTCGTCTCGCTGGCTTCGCTGCTAGGGTCATAGACTGTGGGATGACAGAGCCAAACCTGATGAACAAGCTCCGTTCATGAACAAGCCGCGCCCGTTCGCCAAGCCGCTACGCGATCTTGTCCCTAAGATCGTGGGCGAGACCTTTACGCAGCAGGGCTTTGCCTCGGCCGAACTGGTCACGCGCTGGACCGAGATTGTCGGCGTGGAAATCGCCGCCCATAGCGAGCCGATGAGAATCCAATGGACGCGCCCGGCGGACGGCGACGAGCGCGAGCCCGGCACGCTGGTGCTGCGGGTCGAGGGACCGGCGGCGATCGAGATCCAGCATTTGGGCGACGTCATCTGCGAGCGGGTCAATCGCTTTCTCGGCTGGCGCGCGGTGGCGCGGCTGGCGCTGCGCCAGGCGCCGCTGCACCATGGCGAACGCAAAGCGGCCCGCGTCCTCGATACGGCGGCGGCGACACGGATTGCCGAAACGCTGACGGACATCCGCGATGACGATTTGAAAGGCGCGCTGGCGCGGCTCGGCGCTGCGATCAAACGCCCGTGAAGCCGGTTGCCGCAGGGGCATAGCAAGGGACTTGGCTCCCAGGCGCGCTAATGCCACATTCCTGCGCCAAGAATTCCTCGAAATTCCCGTTCGAACCAGGAGCCTCCTCCCGTGACGCTTAATCGTCGTGAATTGCTATTGGCCGGCGCGGCTTTCGCCCTTGTCGGAACCGGCGTATCCGCCGCCCTGCTGCCCTTCTCAACTCCGGCCCGAGCGGACGATACGACGGCTTCGCCCGCCGATCTGGCCGATGCCGGTCCGAACGGCGACGTGATGCTCGGCTCCGACAAGGCGCCGGTGACGATTATCGAATATGCCTCGATGACCTGTCCGCACTGCGCGCATTTCTCCGAGAATACGTTTCCGGAGTTGAAGAAGCGCTACATCGATACCGGCAAAGTGCGCTTCACGCTGCGTACCTTCCCGCTCGACCAGCTGGCGGCGGCGGGATTCATGGTGGCGATCTGCGGCGGCAAGGACAAATATATGCCGATCGTCGAGACCCTGTTCGCCAAGCAGGAACAATGGATCGTCAAGGATCCGGTGCCCCCCCTCGAGGAAATCGCCAAGCAGTTCGGCTTCACCGACGACCAGTTCAAGCAGTGTCTGGCGAATCAGAAGGTGCTCGACGACATCCAGGCGGTGCGCGACCACGCTGTCCAGAAGCTCGGGGTTAACTCGACGCCCACTTTCTTCATCAATGGCAAGAAGCTGATCGGCGACCTCTCCATCGACCAGATGGCGAAGGAGATCGACCCCTATCTCAAGACAGGATAAGGGTTTTTTGCTTCCGAGCGGGTCCGGCTGAGCGTTCGCCGGGCGCCGGCCGAAGCGGTCCGGCTGCGCGAAGGTCTGGATAAATCGGCGGCGCGTGTTGCGCTGGCAAACCCGACGATTCATTCTCCGCGCCGATGCGGCACATCTCCCGCGCCGAAGGCGTTCCGGCTTTCGGCGTGAGCATTTAATGATTCCCTGCACCGCCGCGGCATGGGAGAGGGACGTGCCAAGCGAATGAAGCTCACGCGGCTGCGCCTGATCGGCTTCAAATCCTTCGTCGAACCGACCGATTTCGAGATCGAACCCGGACTGACCGGGGTCGTCGGCCCGAACGGCTGCGGCAAATCCAATCTGGTCGAGGCCGTGCGCTGGGTCATGGGCGAAGCCTCCTACAAGGCGATGCGCGCCGCCGAGATGGACGACGTCATCTTCTCCGGCAATAACGGCCGGCCGGCGCGCAATCACGCCGAGGTCGCCGTCTCGATCGACAACAGCGACCGCACTGCGCCGGCCTCGTTCAATGAATTCGATACGCTCGAGATCTCACGACGCATCATGCGTGAGCATGGCTCGACGTTCCGCGTCAACGGCCGCGAGGTGCGCGCGCGCGACGTCGGCTTGCTGTTCGCCGACGCTTCGACCGGCTCGCATTCGCCCGCTTTGGTGCACCAGGGCCGCATTGGCGAGATCATCCAGGCGCGGCCGGATCAGCGCCGCCGCGTCCTCGAAGAAGCCGCCGGCATTTCCGGCCTGCATGCCCGCCGTCATGAAGCGGAGCTGCGGCTCAAAGCCGCCGAGCAAAACCTGGCGCGGGCCGAGGACGTCATCGGCCAATTGGCTGGCCAGGTCGCGGCGTTGAAAACCCAGGCTAGGCAGGCGGTGCGCTACCGCAACATCTCAGGCCAAGTCCGCCGCACCGAGGCGCTCCTTTTCCACCTGCGCTGGATCGCCGCGCAGGCCGAAGTCGGCGAAACCGGTCATGCTAAGGACGAAGCCGTCCGCGTCGTCGCGGCGCGCACCGGCGAACAGGCGCAAGCTACGACCCGCCAGGCGCAACTCGCCGCCGGGTTACCGGCCTAGCGCGAAGCCGAGGCGCGAGCCGCCGCCGGCCTGCAACGCCTTGTCGTCGCGCGTGAAACGCTGGAGCGCGAGGAGGCCCGCGCCAAGGAGCGAATCGGCGAACTCGACCGCCGCATCGAGCAGTTCGCGGCCGACCTGGCCCGCGAGCAGGCGCTGGCGGCCGATGCCGCTGCGGCGCTGCAGCGCCTCGATGCCGAAGAGAAAGCTCTTGTCGCCGTCGCGCAAGAGACCGAACAACGGCTTGCCGGCGCCAATGAGCGGGTCTTGGCGGCGGATACGACGCTTGCCGCTTCGGAAAAATCCTTTACCGAATTGACCGGCGCGCTCGCCGATCTCACCGCGCGCCGCAATCAATTGCAGACCGCCTTGCGCGAGCACCAAGAGCGCGCCACGCGGCTCGAAGCCGAGTTCGCCAATATCGAAGCGGGCCTTGCCGCGACCGATTCCGGCGCGCCGGATTTGCCGGCGCTGGCCGCAGCGGTGGCTGAAGCACAAGCGGCGCTCGCAGAAGCGGAAAGTGCGGCGCATGCCGCGGAAGCCGCACATCGGCAAGCCCGCGAAGAGATTGACGCAGCACGCGCGCCGCTTTCCGCCGCCGAGAAGAGCGTGCAGCGGCTCGAAACCGAGGCCAAGACCATCGGCAAGCTGCTCGCGGTCGAGAGCAAGAACCTGTGGCCGCCGGTGATGGACGCCATCAGCGTAACCGAAGGCTACGAAAAGGCGCTCGGCGCCGCCTTGGGCGACGATCTCGATGCGCCGGTGGGCGCTTCAGCGCCGATGCACTGGGCCGGCGCGGCGCTCGATCCATCCGATCCGCGTCTGCCGGACGGTGTCATGGCGCTGTCGGAATATGTGAAGGCGCCCGAGGAACTCCAGCGCCGCCTCGCCCAGATCGGGGTGGTCGAACGCGCCGAGGGGCCGCACCTGGCCGCCATGCTCAAGCCGGGCCAGCGGCTGGTGTCGCGGGAAGGCGATTTCTGGCGCTGGGACGGCTTTGCGGTTGCTGCCCATGCGCCGACCGGCGCGGCGCGCCGGCTTGCCGAACGCGGCCGTTTGCAAGCGATCGAGAGCGAGCTTGCGAGCGCGCGGAGCGACGTCGAAGGCAAGCGCGGCATCGTTGAGGCCGCCGAAGCGGCGCTCAACGCGGCAACGGCTGCGGAAACCGAAGCGCGCGCCCGCTGGCGCGATTCCCAGCACCGCACCGATGCCGCGCGCGAGCAACACGCAGCCGCCGAACGCGAGATCAGCCGCAATGCCGCACGCCTTTCGGCGCTCAAGGAAGCACGCCAGCGCATCGGTGCGGCGCGCGACGAGACCCAGCTTGCCCGCGCCGAAGCCG
>JBAQAB010000366.1:0-4944 GCA_049285535.1 Xanthobacteraceae bacterium | reverse complement strand
AGCCGCTGCCGGCCGGCGGCCCGAAGCTCGGCTGGCCGCCGCAGGGCGTGGCGCTCGAAACCCACACGCTGCCGGGCGGCGGCTTCAGGCGGGCGCGCGTGCTGGCCCGCACTCTGCTCTATTTCCTGGTCATGCGCTCGGGCCTGCGTGTCGGCGGTTTCGTGCCGGCAACCTACTTGCGCCAGGTCGTGGAAAATTCCGACTTCCGCAAATACGACGACGGCCTGCGCATGATCATCGACTGCACCCAGGAACTGGCTGACGTTCTGGAACGGCGGCTCGCGGCGGCCACGGGAACGGCGAATTACGGCCTGCATCGGCAGCACGGCGCCATGATGACCTGCTTTACGCCGTCGCCGGCGAAGAGCGATCACGTGCATTTCATCGACGGCGCGCAGGGCGGCTACGCCGCCGCCGCGACGGCGCTGAAGGCCGGATTGGCGGCAAGATAAGCCGTCGCGAAGCCGATCGTCATTCCGGGGCCGAGCGAAGCGAGGAGCCCGGAATCCATAGCCACGGATCGAGCAGGTCCTGCACAGCCTGTGATTATGGATTCCGGACTTGCCGCTTTGCGGCAATCCGGAATGACAAAGAAAGACTTACAATCCCGGTTTGCCGAGCGCGTCGGCCCCGGCTTTGGCGACCTGCTCGTCCTGCACCGACAGCGCGCCGGAGACGCCGATGGCGCCGATGATCTTGCCGTCGACCTCGACCAGGATGCCGCCTTGCAGCGGCGTGATGTCCTTGAGCGCCAGAAGCCGCATGCCGGCGCCGCCGTTGGCGATGGCGTCGTCGAGCGCCTTACTCGGCAGCTTGAATTCGAGCGCGGTGCGCGCCTTGCCCTCGGATGTGGTGATAGCCGAGAGCTGCGCGTTATCGACCTTATGGAACATCACCATGTTGCCGCCGGAATCGAGAATGGTGACGGCGACCTGCCAGGAATTCTTAGCCGCCTCGAGCTCGGCGGCGGCCATCACGCGCTTGGCCTGGTCGAGCGAGATCGGCGGCCCGTAGGGCGGCGTCGCCCCGGTCGGCACCGGCTGTGGCTGCTGCGCCAAAGCCGGCGCGACGGCCGATCCGGCCAAGGCGAAGCCGGCGGCAACCGCGCAGGCGAATGCGAACATGCGAAACATCTGGAAAGCCTCCCACCAGCGTGGACTGAACATGCCGAATCTGGCCGCACAATAAGGGGCAAAAGCGGCAGACGAAAGCCAACCGCAAGCCGCCTGGTTCGGCTTTGTGATCGCCGTGCCGGGTGCACGGGCTTGGCGTGCGGATTATATTTGGCTTCGCCATCGCCAATACCCGATTGGAGCCCCGCCATGTTTTCATTCCGCAAAAAGCTCGAAATACCCACCGCCGCCGAGGCCTTGCCGGGGCGTTCGACGCCGATCCCGACCGCGCAGCGGCATTTCGTCAATGGCCACGGGCTCAAGGGCCCCTACCCCGAAGGACTGGAGATGGCGATGTTCGGGTTCGGCTGCTTCTGGGGCGCCGAGCGCAAATTCTGGGAGCTCGGCGACGGCGTTTACGTGACCGCGGTGGGCTATGCCAGCGGGCTGACGCCGAATCCGACCTATGAGGAGGTCTGCTCAGGCCGCACTGGCCATAACGAGGTCGTCCTCGTGGCCTACGACCCGAAGAAAATCTCTTACGAGCAATTGCTCAAGACGTTCTGGGAGAGCCACGACCCGACCCAGGGCATGCGCCAGGGCCACGACGTCGGCACCCAGTACCGCTCCGGCATCTATGTGTTTTCGCCGGCGCAGCGCACCGCCGCGGAAGCCTCGAAGGCGGCCTATGCCAAGGCGCTCGACGCGCAACGCATGGGCCCGATTACGACCGAGATCGTCGACGCACCGCCGTTCTACTTTGCCGAGGATTATCATCAGCAATATCTCGCCAAGAACCCGAACGGCTATTGCGGCCTTGGCGGCACCGGTGTGAGCTGCCCGATCGGCACGGGAGTAGCAGCGTAACATCGCGCCGCGTATGCTGGCGCCTAGAGTGACCAGCATCGCGGAGAGACGGCATGTCCTGGCCCGACGGACGCTACATCCAGGCGTCGGTGTTTTTCAGCCGCTGGCTGTTGGCGCCGTTCCTGCTTGGCCTGCTGCTCTGCCTGCTGTTGCTGATCTATCGCTTCTTCGGCGATCTGTTCGAGTTGGCGCTGCAAGTGCCGGGTATGAGTTGGCACGACCTCGTCACCAACGTGCTCAATCTGGTCGATCTGGCGCTGACGGCGAATCTCGTCCTCATCGTGATTTTCTCCAGCTACGAGAATTTCATCCGCCGCATCGATGCGTCGGCGCATCCGGACTGGCCGCACGGCCTCACCCAGGTCGACTTCGGCGCGCTCAAGCAGAAGCTTCTTGGCTCGGTCGTCGGCATCGCCTCAGTCGACGCGCTGGCCTGGTACTTCGATCTGGAAAAAGAGCCGGACACCTCGAAGCTGATCTGGGTGCTCGGC
This sequence comes from Xanthobacteraceae bacterium, assembly GCA_049285535.1. Taxonomy (GTDB): domain Bacteria; phylum Pseudomonadota; class Alphaproteobacteria; order Rhizobiales; family Xanthobacteraceae; genus BOG-931. The sequence continues at coordinate 2,474 of JBAQAB010000366.1, read as the reverse complement.
TTCCCGCTGACCTTCGCCGTCGTCATGCTGCTGTTGGCCGTTGCCGACTGGCTGACTGGGCTGCGCAGGCAGCACGGCGAATAAGAACCGGCGCGCCATCAAGCCGGGCCCGGTGAGGGTTTGTTAACCATAAGCGGCGTTAATCGGACCTCGGCTTTGGCTCGAAACGAGGTCGGATTGTGCCTATGCGGGTCGCCCGCTCTCTTCTGGTGTTGTTTGCCCTGGCAATTGCGGTCGGTGGATGCGCACGGCAGCCCGTGATGCGCGTCCAGATGGCGGCTGCGCCGGCACCATCCTATGGCATCGACAATGTGGTCTACGGCGGCGGGCCGGCCGGCTACGCGAATCCCGCCGCGCCGTCGCCCTATCAGCCCGCGCCCGCTTATGCCGCGGCGCCGACCTATGCGCCCCAGGCCATGCCGGCCTATGGAATGGCGACAACTCCAACCTACGCCGCGGTCACCGGCCAGACTTACACCGCGCCCGCTTATACGACAGCGGCCGCGTCGCCTTACGGCGGCTATCCCGGAGCAGCGGTCACCGCCTACGCCGCGCCCGCCGCTTACGCCCCGCCGCAGCAAGCCGCCTACACACTCGATTCCGGCGACCGCCTGCGCGTCGTGGTGTTCGGCCAGGATGGGCTGACCAACTCCTATGTCGTCGACGTCAGCGGCGACATCGCCATGCCGCTGATCGGCTCGGTGGCGGCGCGCGGCCTGACCACCGACCAGCTCTCGTCCCGCATCGCCGGCCTGTTGCGCCAAGGCTATGTGCGCGATCCGCATGTCGCGGTCGAGGTCGAAGCCTACCGGCCGTTCTTCATCCTGGGCGAAGTCACACAGCCCGGCCAATACCCTTACGTCGCCAACATGACGGTGGAGACGGCGGTGGCGATTGCCGGCGGCTTCACGCCGCGGGGCTACAAGAGAGAGGTCGTCATCAGCCGCAATTACGGCAACCAAGCCTATCGCTTCAAGACGCCGATCACCGCGCAGATACAGCCCGGCGACACCATCCAGGTGGAAGAGCGTTGGTTCTGACCCCGCTTACCGATCGCTGAAATAACGGCCGCGATAGCTGTGCTCGTCGACGCCCGAAGCCAGGGCCCAATCGGCAAGCTCTTCGTGGCGCGCGAACCAGACATCGGGCGACTTGGCGATGTAGCGTAAGATCTCCTGCACCACCGCCGTCATCAAAGGCCGGCCGCCGAACTGGCAGTGAATGACCAGCACCAGCAGCGCCATCGGCTCGTTCTCCGAGAGATAGTCGAACGTGCCTTTGTAGGCGTCGTAAAGATCGCGCGGGCTGGCGCGCATCACACGGTTATCGGAAAAGTCCGTGGTCGGCACGCCGGCGATGATGCCATGCGGCGTGTGAATACGGATCGGCAGATCGGCATAGGTCACGTCGCAGGTCCATTTCAATCCGGCCTGCGCCAGGAAGCCGGCGGTTTCCGGCGTGAATGCTATCACCGGGCTGCCCCAGCCTGTGACCTTCTTGCCGCCGCAGGATTCCAGAAGATCGATGCTCTGGCGGATCGTCTTTTGCTGATCCTCAAGCGACATATAAGCGAGCAATTTGTCCTGGACATAAGCGTGGCTGCCGATGTCGTGGCCCGATTTCACGATCTGCTTGACGGCGTCGGGATATTCCTCGGCGCAGCGTCCGTTGGTGAAAAAGGTCCCGGGGATCTGCAAATGGTCGAGCATCCGGATCAGACGCCAGACGCCGACGCGGCCGCCATAGGTCGACCAGGCCTTGCTGGCGTGATCGACGGTGCCGGCCTTGAGATGGGTGGTCTGCACCGAATAATTCGGCGCCGCGTTTTCCGACCAGGTTTCGAACATCACGGTGACCGACACCGCTATTTTCTTGCCGTTCGGCCAGGCTGGCTTCGTCGCCATTCCAACTCACTCCTTCATTCGATCTGCGGAATACCCAAAGCGGGAATCAAGTCCCGCCATTTCTTCAAATCGGCGGCGATGTAGGCGGCGAATTGGTCGTGCGGCAGATAAGCCGGCGCACAGCCGATCTTTTCCAGCGCATCGCGAAAGCTTGGTTGCTGTTCAAGCGCGGCGGCGGCCCGGTCGAGCCGCGCGACGATCGCAGCCGGCGTCTTCGGCGGCGCGACCAGGCCGAACCAGGTATCCATGCGCACGTCGGGCAGGTCGTATTCAGCCGTCGTCGGCACGTCGGGAAACAGCGGATGCCGTTCCCGACCGGTCTGCGCGAGAACGCGAAGTCTGCCGCCTTCCGCCATCCGCGCAGTGGAAAGCCCAAGCGACGCCATATCGATCTGACCGGCCATGGCATCGGTCGCGACCTGCTCGCCACCGCGATACGGCACGTGGATGATATCGATGCCGGTCTTGAGCTTGAGCATCTCGACTGCGATATGCAAAGCGCCGCCGACGCCATTCGTGCCATAGCGCAGCTTTCCCGGATTGGCTTTGGCGTCAGCGATGAATTCCGGC
>JBAQAB010000365.1:0-2667 GCA_049285535.1 Xanthobacteraceae bacterium | reverse complement strand
GTATTGTCGGTTACGCCACAAGCTTTGTCATTTGCCGGTTCCGCCATCTGGCGCTGATCATGCTCACGCTCGGCTTCGGCCTGATGCTCGAGGAACTCGCCAACAGCGCCGGCTGGCTGACCGGCGGCTTCGACGGCCTGCAAGGCATCGCCACCTGGAAACTGCTCGGCCATTTCGAATTCGATCTCTATGGCTACGTCGCCTATGCCTATTCTCTCGTCGTGCTGTTCGTGCTGTTCGTGTTCGCGCGGCGGCTCATTCATTCGCCGTTCGGGCTGTCGCTGCGCGGCATCCGCGAAAACTATGTGCGCATGCCGGCGATCGGCGCGCCAAGCCGCGCCCATATCCGCACCATCTATACGATCTCCGCCGCGATGGCCGGGATCGCCGGCGCGCTGCTGGCGCAGACCACGGAAACGCTGTCGCTCGATTCGCTCGGCTTCGAGCGCTCGGCCGAATTGCTGGTGATCCTCGTGCTTGGCGGCGCCGGCCGGCTTTATGGCGGGCTCGTCGGCGCAGTGATCTACATGATCGCGCGTGACCGTTTCTCCGGTATCGAGCCGCAATACTGGTATTTCTGGATCGGCGTGCTGTTGGTGACGGTCGTCATGGTCCTGCCCAATGGCATTCTCGGCGGCCTCGCCAAGCTTTCCGCGCGCTGGAGCCACCCGTGACCGCGCCGGCGCTTGCGACGCGCGGCCTTGCCAAGCGGTTCGGCTCGCTGGTCGTCGCCGAGGATATCGCCATCGAACTGCCGGCCGGCGTGCGTTACGCGCTGATCGGCCCCAACGGCGCCGGCAAGACCACGCTGATCAATCTGATGACCGGCATGCTGCGCCCCGACGCCGGCGCGATCTTTCTCGGCGATGGCGAGATCACGGCGCTTCCGCCGGACGAGCGGGTGCGGCGCGGCCTGGTGCGCACCTATCAGATCAATTCGCTGTTTCCCCATCTCACCGTGCTGGAATCGGTGACGCTGGTCGTCTGCGAACGGCGTCGCGTGGCGCAAACCTGGTGGCGGCAGCTTGCCGCCTATAGCCACGAGATCGACGAGGCTTATGAGATCCTCAAGGCCTTGACGCTCGGACCGGCCTGTCATCGCGTCACCCGCGAATTGCCGTACGGCCAGCAGCGGCTTCTGGAGATCGCACTGGCGCTGGCGACGAGACCCAAAGTACTGTTGCTCGACGAGCCGGCAGCGGGCGTGCCGCGCGAGGAGAGCAAGGATTTGTTCGCCGCCATCGCCGGGCTGTCGCGCGACATCACGGTGCTGTTCATCGAGCATGACATGGACCTCGTGTTTCGTTTCGCCTCGCGCGTCATCGTCATGGTCGGCGGCCGCGTGCTGGTCGAAGGCACGCCGGCCGAGATCGCCTCCGATCCGCGGGTGCGCGCGGTCTATCTCGGCAAGGGTCATCACGACGGCGCCCTGCAAAGAAGCCTGTCGGGAATTGCGCCGTGAGCGCGCCGCTGTTGTCGTTTGACGACGTCCGCGCGGGGTATGGCCCTGCCGTGGTGCTCGACGGCGTGTCGTTCGAGCTGCGGGAGCGCGGCGGCCTTGCCGTGCTGGGGCGAAACGGCGTCGGCAAGTCGACGCTCCTTCTCACCATCATGGGCTACACCCAGGTCAACCGCGGCCGCGTGCTCTGGCGCGGCGCGGACATCACTGCGCTGCCGCCGCATCGCCGCGCGCTCGCCGGCATCGGCTGGGTGGCGCAGGAGCGCGAGATTTTTCCCTCGCTGACGGTGGAGGAGAATCTTACCGTCGCCGCGCGCGCCGGGCGCTGGAACCTGCCCGCGGTGTACGACCTCTTCCCGCGGCTTGCCGAGCGGCGGCGCAATTTCGGCAACCAGCTCTCCGGCGGCGAGCAGCAAATGCTGGCGATCGCGCGCGCGCTGATGACCAATCCGGCGCTGCTGTTGCTCGACGAACCGCTGGAGGGTTTGGCGCCGATCGTCGTCGATGAGCTTGCCGCCGCCATCGCCCGCATGACCAAAGAAGGCACCTGCGCCCTCATCCTGGTCGAGCAGCATGTCGAGCTCGCATTGCCGCTGACGCAGCACGCCTTGGTGCTCGAACGCGGCCAGATCGCCCACAGCGGCCCCTCGGCAGCGCTCCTTTCCGACCACGCCACACTCGACCGCCTGATCGGCCTGCGCTTGGCGGAGGGGTAGACTTTCCCGCCCCGCGATAGCGGGGAGTGGGAACGCGCTCTTGCGCGGTGGGCGGGGCGCGGGCCGCAATGATCTTTCTGATCCGACAACGAAGCTCCATCTCAGAGGCCCCTCCACCATCCTTCGCTCGCTGCGCGAGCTACGGATGGTCCCCCTCCCTCGCTTCGCGGGGGCGGATGCAATACGATCCCGTTCCCGCGCGCGCACCCCGCGCGCGAGTGATGTCAAATAGCGATGCCATTTTCCTCGTCATTGCGAGCGAAGCGAAGCAATCCAGTGCAGCGGAGAGGTTCTGGATTGCTTCGTCGCTCCGCTCCTCGCAATGACGAAAATAAAGGAGGGAAGCGGAACGCCGGCAAACGCGGGCCGTAAACCCGCACGCATACGGCGTGCGGAGCGCGCCACGGAAGGAGCGGCTTGCGCCGCGCCTTCCGCTATCGGGCGCGCTCGCCTGCCGGCGTTCCACCACGGCTCTTCCCAAGGGGTGTGTGG
>JBAQAB010000364.1:0-9085 GCA_049285535.1 Xanthobacteraceae bacterium | reverse complement strand
CCCTTGGGAAGAACCGTGGTGGAACGCCGGAAGGCGAGCTGCCCCCTCCCGTTCAGGGGGCAGCGCCGCACCCCAAGGTGCGGAGGTCGGCCCTGCGTCTTCCGGCGTTCCATATCCTTTTTGTCATCGCGAGGAACGAAGAGACGAAACGATCCAGAGACGAGGAAATTGAGACTGGATTGCTTCGCTGTCGCTCGCAATGACGCCGGCGAAACGGGAAAAGCGAGGGAAGACACCGAGGCCAACCACCCCTCGCGGTTCTTTTAGCTCCCGCTTCGCGCTTCATGTGACTGAGATCGGGGGGCCCGCACGCGAAGCCGCGTGCGGGAACGGGGACACTTGTCCTCCCCCGCTTGCGGGGGAGGGTAGGGAGGGGGCCTGTGTGACGTTTGCGCAAGCCTCGGAGACTTGCCCTCTCTGGCGTCGCGGAGCCTGTCATCGGGCCGGCCACTTCGGGCCGGACCCGTTGGCTCGCCATTTCCCCCGCATGCGGGGGAGATGAAGCGGACCGGGTAGAACGCCGGAAAAGCCGGCCCCCCGGCGTTGCGTGGGGGGGTATTTTGTGCAAACTCCGCGGCGAATTGCACCTCCCATTTGTCCATTGTATGCGAGGCGCCCATCCTTCCGGGCCGGCGGTGTTCGGCCCTCTACATAGACCGGGGACTTTCTATGGAAACGTTGTGGCTCATCGTTCTGTGCGGCGTATTGGCGATCGTCTATGCCATCTGGGCCACGCGGTCGGTTCTGGCCGCCGATGCCGGCAGCCAAAAGATGCAGGAGATCGCCGCGGCGATCCGCGAGGGCGCGCAGGCCTATCTCAAGCGGCAATATTCGACCATCGCCGCCGTGGGCGTCGTGGTCTTCCTCATCCTCGGCTATTTCCTCGGCTGGCTGGTGGCGCTAGGCTTTGCGGTCGGCGCCATCCTGTCCGGCTCGGCGGGTTTTATCGGCATGAACGTCTCGGTGCGCGCCAATGTGCGCACCGCGCAGGCCGCGACGTCCTCGCTCGCCGCCGGGCTCGAAATCGCGTTCCGCGCCGGCGCCATCACCGGGCTTTTGGTGGCGGGCCTGGCGCTCCTCGGCGTCACGCTCTATTTCGGCTTCCTCATCGGCACGCTGCATTTGGCGCCGAACGATCGCGAGGTGATCGATGCGCTGGTCGCGCTCGGCTTCGGCGCCTCGCTGATCTCGATCTTCGCGCGGCTTGGCGGCGGCATTTTCACCAAGGGCGCCGACGTCGGTGGCGATCTGGTCGGCAAGGTCGAGGCCGGAATCCCCGAGGACGATCCACGCAATCCCGCGACCATCGCCGACAATGTCGGCGACAATGTCGGCGACTGCGCCGGCATGGCCGCCGACCTGTTCGAGACCTATGCGGTGACCACGGTCGCCACCATGGTGCTCGCCGCGATCTTTTACCGGACCGCCGGCGCCGATGCGCTCTTGAAAATGATGATGCTGCCGCTGTCGATCGGCGGCATCTGCATCATCGCGTCTATCCTCGGCACTTTCTTCGTCAAGCTCGGCGCCAGCCACTCGATCATGGGCGCACTCTATAAAGGCATGCTGGCGACGGCGGTGTTTTCGCTCATCGGCATTGCCGGCGTGATCTATGAGCTGATCGGCTTCGGTCCGCTGCCCGGCGTCGCGTATTCCGGCGAGACTCTTTATATCTGCGGCATCGTCGGTCTGGTGGTGACCGGTCTCATCATCTGGATCACCGAATATTTTACCGGCACCGATTATCGCCCGGTGCGTTCGATCGCGCAGGCGTCGGTCACCGGCCACGGCACCAACGTCATTCAGGGTTTGGCGGTGTCGATGGAAGCGACCGCGTTGCCCGCGATCGTCATCATCGCCGGCATCCTGGTCAGCTATAATCTGGCCGGCCTGTTCGGCATCGCCATTGCGGTCACCACCATGCTGGCGCTCGCCGGCATCGTCGTCGCGCTCGATGCCTTCGGTCCGGTCACCGACAATGCCGGCGGCATTGCCGAGATGGCCGGCCTGCCGAAAGAGGTGCGCAAATCGACCGACGCGCTCGATGCGGTCGGCAACACCACCAAAGCGGTGACCAAGGGCTACGCCATCGGTTCGGCCGGCCTCGGCGCGCTGGTGCTGTTCGCGGCCTATAACGAAGATCTGAAATTCTTCATCGCCAGCGGCAATGCGCATCCGTATTTCGAAGGCGTGGCGCCGGATTTCTCGCTGAACAATCCGTATGTGGTCGCGGGCCTCTTGTTCGGCGGCATGCTGCCTTATCTGTTCGGCGCCATGGGCATGACCGCGGTCGGCCGCGCCGCCGCCTCGATCGTCGAGGAAGTGCGGCGGCAATTCCGCGAGCGGCCGGGCATCATGGCGGGCACGGACAAGCACGATTACGGCCGCGCCGTAGACATGCTGACCAAGGCGGCGATCAAGGAAATGATCATTCCGTCGCTGTTGCCGGTGCTCTCTCCGATCTTTGTTTATTTCGTCATCTACTTCGTCGCCGGCGGCGGCGCCCAGGGCAAATCGGCGGCGTTCTCGGCGCTCGGCGCGATGCTGCTCGGCGTCATCGTCACCGGCCTGTTCGTCGCCATCTCGATGACCTCGGGCGGCGGCGCCTGGGACAACGCCAAGAAATACATCGAGGACGGCCACTACGGCGGCAAAGGTTCCGATGCGCACAAGGCGGCGGTGACCGGCGACACGGTCGGCGATCCGTACAAGGACACGGCAGGCCCCGCCGTCAATCCGATGATCAAGATCACCAATATCGTGGCGCTGCTGCTGCTCGCGGTGCTGGCGCACTAGAGCGTCATTGCGAGCGAAGCGAAGCAATCCAATCCAGAGACTGGATTGCTTCGTCGCTATCGCTCCTCGCAATGACAAGGATGGAAAAGGCGGAGCGCGGCTAAGTACCCTTGCCTTGGATATTGTGAATCATCGTCGTGACGACGCTCAGATCGTTGCCGCCGGTGGGAGTGGTCTGGCTGACGAAGTCGAAGACATGGCCGTCTTTCAGGCCGTATTCCGCGACGCGGCGGACTTTGCGGCCCTGGTCGAAATAAACGGCGATGACGCGCTGATCGGTCACCTTGGCTTGCATGAAGGAGATCGGGCGGTCGGCTTTCTGCGAGATGTAGTAGAACGCTTCGCCGCTGACGGTGGCGACCGTTGAGGGCGTACCGAGCACGAGCAGTACCTGCTCCTGCGATGCGCCGAGCGGAATCTGCTCGAGCGCCCCCTCAGGCAGCACATAACCGCGCTGGAATGTTTCGCCGGTGCAGCCGGCAAGCGCGAGCGCCAGAACAACGGTGCAGGCCGTCACCGGCCGGCTTTGGCGACGCGCGAAGTTACCCCACATCCTCGTCCCTAACTTGGTCCCCAACTTGCGAAAAGCCGCCGCGTGCCGTACCCCCAAAGCGCAAGATTGGCAATCGGCCGCATTGGAGCCGGTTGTCGCGGCCTCGGTTAACCTTATGATCTGGCGGCTTTTTCGCACCCATTCCCAGGATCGCAGCATCGACGAGCTCTATGGCGCGATCGTGGCGCAGGCGCGCTCGCCGGCTTTTTACCGCGACTACGGGGTGCCAGATACGGTTCAAGGCCGCTTCGATCTGATTGTGCTGCATCTGGTGCTGCTCATCGACCGGCTCGGCGGCGGCGCCGATGCGGGGCGCGGCATCGGCCAACGGCTGTTCGACGTATTTTGCCGCGACCTCGACGGCAATCTGCGGGAAATGGGGGTGGGGGATCTCGCGGTGCCGAAGCGGATGCGCGGCTTCGGCGAGGCCTTTTACGGCCGGCAGGCGGCCTATCTCGCCGCTTTTGCCGCAACAGACGAGCGGGAGCTTGAGAAGGCGCTCCGACGCAATATCTTTGCCGATGCCGCCACCGACAGCGGCGCGGTGCGGCTTGCGCATTACGTGCGCGTTGCGCGGCGCCGGTTTGAAAGCCAGGAGGACACGGCGCTGTTGCGGGGCGAGGTCGCTTTTCCACAGCCGAGTGCGGAAGTTATCGATCATGCCTAAAGCCAATTCCGAGAAACTGCCTGCCCCGCCGTGGCAGGTTCCCGTTGTGGTGGAAGATGTTCCCGAAACGGGCCAGCATTTCGATCTCGTCGCCGACGCCGGCGTGCGCGCGGCGGCGGCGCAGCTTGCCGGCTTGCGCGATCTGCCGCGGCTGCGGGCGAGCTTCGATGTGAAGCGGCACAGTGCCGGCGGGCTCCACGTCACGGGGGTCGTGTCGGCGACGGTCGGGCAAAATTGCGTCGTCACGCTCGAACCGCTGACCAATGAGGTCGAGGAGGCGGTCGATCTCGTGTTCGAGCCGAAGGAGCCTCCGGCGCAAGAGGAGGCGGAGACTGAGCCGCGCGACGTCAAATGGGGCGATCCCGAGCCGTTAATCGGCGGAATTGTCGACTTGGGTGCGCTTGCCACCGAGTTTCTCATCCTCGGGCTCGATCCCTATCCGCGCAAGCCGGGCGCGGTTTTCGAGCCGCCGCAAAGCCTCACGCCGGAAGAGAGCCCGTTTGCCGCTCTTGGCAAGCTGGCGAAGAATTAGGCTCGCCGCTTCAAATCCGGGCGCGGAACCGCTATTCTTATTCCGGTGTCGCATTCCCATCTTTCGGACCTAGGCCATTGAATGTCGGACAAGGTCCGCATTGCTCTCGATGCGATGGGGGGAGACCACGGCCCCGCCGTGGTCGTCGCCGGCGCCGAACTGGCGTTGGCGCGCCATCCCGCAGCCGAATTCCTGTTTTTCGGCAACGCCGCGCAGCTGACGCCGCTGGTCGATGCCAGGGCGAAGCTCAAGGCGGCATCGCGGATCGTCCATACCGACGTCGCGGTGCGGATGGAGGACAAGCCGAGCCAGGCGCTGCGCTACGGCCGCTGGAAATCGTCGATGTGGCTCACCATCGACGCAGTCAAGAAGGGCGACGCCGATATGGCGGTATCCGCCGGCAATACCGGCGCGCTGATGGCGATGTCGAAGTTCAATCTCAAGACGCTGCCCGGTATCGAGCGGCCGGCGATCGCGGCGCTGTGGCCGACGCTGCGCGGCGAGTCGATCGTGCTCGACGTCGGCGCCACCATCGGCGCCGATGCCGAGCATCTCGTCGATCTCGCAGTCATGGGTGCGGCCACCGCGCGGATCCTGTTCGGGCTGCCGCGACCCAGCGTGGGTCTTCTCAATATCGGCGCCGAAGAGGCCAAGGGTCTCGAACAGGTGCGCGAGGCCGGGCGAATCCTGCGTGAAGAAGGCCTGCCCGGTCTCGACTATCAGGGTTTTGTCGAAGGCGACGATATCGGCCGCGGCAAGGTCGACGTGGTGGTCACCGAAGGCTTTGCCGGCAATATCGCGCTCAAGACCGCGGAAGGCACCGCCCGCCAGCTCGGCGAATATCTCAAGAGAGCGATGAGCAGTTCGTGGAGCGCCCGCATCGGCTATCTGTTCGCGCGCTCGGCGTTCCAGAGCTTGCGCGAGCGCATGGATCCGCGCCGCGCCAATGGCGGCGTCTTTCTTGGGCTCAACGGCATCGTCATCAAGAGTCACGGCGGCGCCGACGCGGAAGGTTTTGCGGCGGCCATCGAACTCGGCCACGGCGTCGTGCAAGACGAACTGTTGGCGAAAATCCGCACCGCGCTCGAACGCTTCCACAATCCTCCGCAGCAGGTTGTCGGCGGAGCGGCCTCGTGACAGTCAAGCGCTCGGTTATGCTCGGCTGCGGCAGCTATCTGCCCAGCAAGGTCCTCACCAACGAAGAAATCGCCCGCAAGATCGACACCTCGGACGAATGGATCGTCCAGCGCACCGGCATTCACGAGCGCCGCATTGCCGCGCCCGGCGAAGTGACCTCGCAAATGGCGGTGCGCGCGGCGCAGGCCGCGCTGGCCCATGCGCATGTCGATGCGCAGTCGATCGACCTCATCGTGCTCGCGACCTCGACGCCGGACAATACTTTCCCTGCCAGCGCCGTCGCGGTGCAGGCCGATCTCGGCATCACCCATGGCGCCGCCTTCGATCTGCAGGCGGTGTGCTCCGGCTTCGTCTATGGCCTGGCGACGGTCGACGCGCTGCTGCGCACCGGCGCCTTCTCGCGCGCGCTCTTGATCGGCGCGGAGACGTTTTCGCGCATCCTCGACTGGACCGATCGCGGCACCTGCGTGCTGTTCGGCGACGGCGCCGGCGCGGTGGTGCTCGACGCGCAGGAGCAGCCGGGCACGCCGGAGGATCGCGGGGTGCTGACCGTGCGGCTGCGCTCCGACGGCCGCCATAAATCGAAGCTCTATGTGGATGGCGGGCCGTCATCGACCGGCACTGTCGGCCATTTGCGCATGGAAGGCCGCGAGGTGTTCCGGCACGCCGTAGCCATGATCACCGACGTGGTCGAGGACGCCTTCAAGGTCACCGGTTATACCGCCGCCGACGTCGACTGGTTCATCCCGCACCAGGCCAATAAGCGGATTATCGACGGTTCGGCCCATAAACTGGGTATTCCGCCGGGAAAGATCGTCACCACCGTCGACCGCCACGGCAATACCTCGGCGGCCTCGATCCCGCTGGCGCTCGCCGATGCGGTGGCCGACCGCCGCATCAAGCGCGGCGATCTCCTCTTGTTCGAGGCCATGGGCGGCGGCTTTACCTGGGGTGCCGCGCTGGTGCGCTGGTAAGCGCCGCAACGGCCGCAATGCCCCGTTGACTCGTCCGGCAAGAAGCTAATATCCTTGATAATTCAGCACGATATCTTGATCGACGTAAGATCGATCGCCGTGCTCGGGGCTGGCGATGGCGGGAAAGACGGTCACACGTGCAGATTTGTGCGAGGCGGTCTATCAAAAGGTTGGACTGTCGCGCACGGAATCCGCGACTCTGGTAGAGTTGGTGCTCAAGGAGATCACCGACTGCCTTGAACGCGGCGAAACTGTGAAATTGTCGTCGTTCGGTTCGTTCGTCGTGCGCAAGAAAGGCCAGCGCATCGGCCGCAATCCGAAGACCGGCAAGGAAGTGCCGATCTCGCCGCGCCGGGTCATGGTGTTCAAGCCATCGGCCATTCTCAAGCAGCGTATCAATGCTGAGAGTGACGGCAGCGGTGAACCCTCCTCAAGCTGAGCAGCGATTACCGGCTGCGTACGGCTTGGCCATAAGTCTGCTTCCGGGGGTCATCGGTGGAAAAAGCGCCGGACGCGTTCCGCACCATCAGTGAAGTCGCTGACGAGATCGACGTGCCGCAGCATGTGCTGCGCTTCTGGGAAAGCCGGTTTCCGCAAATCCGCCCGATGAAGCGCGGCGGCGGGCGGCGCTATTACCGGCCCGACGACGTCGATTTGTTGCGCGGCATCCGCCATTTGCTCTACGGCGAGGGCTACACCATCCGCGGCGTGCAGCGCATCTTGCGCGAGCAAGGCGTGACGCTGGTGCAGACGGTCTGGCGCGTCGACGCCGAGCCGTCGGAGGCGATGGTCGAAGACGAAGCGGACGAGGCCGCCGCCGCGGACTCAGCCGAACAGCGGTTGGAGCCGAATCTGTTTGCCGTTGGCGACGAGCGGCGCGAACCGAGATTGGAAGGCGCGCCGGCGCCACAGCCGCTTGCGACGGCGCCGCGAGGCCTCGCCGAGGAGGCGCGGCACAAGCTGCAATCCGCGCTCGACGAATTGATCCTCTGCCGCGGCATTATCGAAGGCGCGCTCGCGCGCAATTGAGCATCGCATTTGCGCGCTGGCGCGGCAGCCGGATGCGAGAACAGTAAGTTGTTGCACCACTACCTGTCGGTATTAACGAAGTGTTTACCATTAGGGCACAGCCTTATGGCGTGGGACGTAGGGAAGGAGGGCGGCACGCGACGCCATCCCGACCGGCACGAATCAGATCTGGGGTCGGACCATGCCAGGACGAGACGGCGAAAGTGATGTGATCGGGCGGATCACCCGAATCGAAAAAGGGGACAGTTCCGTGACCTCCAACCTATCGGCATCTCTTGTGATCCGCGGGCTGACCACGCGAGGGGAATGCGAGGTTCTCATCGCAGAGAGTGCGGCGCGGGACTTGCGGGACAAGCTGAATGCTTTCTATCCGAAGCACGATGCCTACGCGCACGATGCGGACATCGGGTCCGGCTTTGAATAGAAGACCCCCGGCAGGGACGTTGCCGGGGGCCAAGTCGTCAGGCTTTTGAACTTGGGCGGCTTGGGACCGGAAAGCCCCGCCAAGCTTGGCCTAACGCCCGCCATATAGCCTCAGGCCTTCGCCCGCACTGTGCCTTAGGTCACAGCCGACGCGACCGCGGACCCACGCCCGTTTTTCCGCGCGGCAGCCGCACTTGTGTTCGAAACCGGAAGAATTGTTGGGGCGGCGGTCTTAAGGGTAGAGCGCTCGCATGCCGCTCGCCAGGACGTTAGACACCAGCCACACCACGGGCGCCGAACAGCAGAACACCAAGGTGACGCCAGCCGCCACACGCAGGGTCCGCCATCGATCGGCAACGTTTGCTATCTGCGTCATTCTTTTTTCTCCGCCATACGGCGCATTTGCTGCCGCGATTGTGGGGAAGATTCGATCAGGCAAGAAGCGCCGCGCGATTTGCCGATGCTGCGTCTTTTAGGACACAGCCGGCGCGATGGAGACGGAACTTGTGTCTGGATACCGTGGCCGCGTGACCACGGCCTGCAACAATTTCGGTGTGACGGATCGAAACGCGTGTCGTCGCCACAAAAAGAGCCATAAGCAGGGTGGTGGGCTTGGGATGTGCGGTGGCCCATTTTCGCTTTTGGGCTGGGCGAGGGGTTTTGCGGAATGGGGTTGCGAGCGCCTCGGCGAGCCAGCCGCTGGCCGCCAATTATCGGCGGCGCGCTCGCGCGTAATTGAAGATCAAATCTGTTCGCGATCGCGCGGCAGCCCAAGTAGGGCGCTTGGCCAATGCTTCAGTTTAGCAGTGGCGCCGGCACCAGCATTTGTGTCGCCTTGACCGCAACTCCAGGGTGTGATGCGCTCTATTGTTTACTGGGCTCTGTGGGGGGGCGCCATGAATAGTTCGACCGGCATTCTCGACGTGACGGATCAGGACATCTTCGGCGAAGAGATTTCCGACGCAGCCTTGGAG
>JBAQAB010000363.1:0-2845 GCA_049285535.1 Xanthobacteraceae bacterium | reverse complement strand
GTGCCCATCCGCGCAAGAGCTCGCTAATGCCCGGCCCCCAGCACCGTAGCGGCGTGCGTCACCGGGCCGGAAACATTGCCAACAGACGATCGATAGAAGTGCGTAGTCCTGCCGTCTGAATATGCCGATCATAGGAAACGCATTTTCATCCATGTTTTGCCGATTGATTCAGGCCAGTGAAAGGCCAGCCATGCTAAGAGGAGAGTCGCCACACCCGGAGCACAATGCGTTTCTTCTTCGATTACACGACGACGGACCAATCGCTGCGCGATTATCAAGGAGATGAGTTCCTGAGCTCCAAGGGTGCATTCGATTTTGCAGCAGCAACCGCGCAGACCTTGAGAAGCAGCCTGAATGGCGAATGGGCAGGCTGGTCTGTTGAAGTGCGCGACGCCAACGGTACAAAATACTTTTCATTGCCGGTAATGCTTGGTCAGCCGGCCACGACTGAACTCAACGCGGAACCGGTTCAATCCGTCAAGAATCCGAGTACCGTGTTGATTATCGAAGATATGCCGGTCCACGGTGTCATCATCGGCCATATCGCCCGTAAAGTCGGGTTCGTCACCACTGACGCTCATAGCTACGAAGATGCCTGCAAAGTCGTCGATGCGCGGCAGTTCGACTGCATTACGCTCGATCTCGGGCTCGGCGAGCATGTCGGGCTGGACGTGCTCCGTTATCTCTCGACGATCCGGTGCAAGGCCCAGATTATTGTCATCAGCCAATCCGACAAGGACGTTTGCGACGACATGGTGGAGCTCGGAAGAGCGCTCGAGTTGAACGTTTGCGACCGCGTGCCGAAGCCGATGGACCTCGATGCGCTGCGTGAGACGTTTGTGCGTATTCGGGCGCATTCACTGCCGCAGACACCCGCCTTGTCCGGTTTGATTCCCTCATCGGGACAATGAAGGGATCGACTTCGGGTTCTTTTTTGGCGGGAATGCCGATGAGTCATCTATTCTTACAAGCTTTCACTTACTTTTGCATCTTATCCCGACCACGGCACTTCGGTTTGCTGGAGACCGGCCGTGGAATACAAGCGATTTATCGTCCGTGCATTTGAGCAAGAGTCTGGAAAATGGCGCGCCCGGATTTGGCGGTTGGATGGTGCGCCAATTGCACATGCCGGCCGCAAAAAACTCAGATTCTTTGTAACGGGCCTCGATGCAAATTCGGCACCCGACGCGCTGCTCACGGCGATGGCCGCCATCGACGCCGGTGCGTTCTCAGCCAATCGTGTGCACAGGGAGAGATATTGGCGTTGCCTCGATCGCGCATTGCAAACCGAGCCTGACCGGGACGCCCGGTAAGAGCGGCCACGTTGCGGCAGCCGGAAACGGCGGACGAGTCATCGTGGGCGGCCGATGTCGCTTCGGCCGGGGACGGGTTGGACATTCACGCACCGTATGCTTGAGTGCCGCCAATGTCGGCGCGTCGGGACCGGGCCTCATGGCGGCGTATATCCAGGGTCGCAACGTCAGTTTGACCTTTCGGCCGCCGAACCGCGCGCCGGTGCCGGCGCTCGGCAGCTTCGATATCGACGTCGCCGAAGGCGAGTTCGTGTCGATCGTCGGCCCGTCGGGCTGCGGCAAAAGCACCTTCCTCAATATTCTGCTCGGCCTGATCAAGCCGGATTCCGGCGAGATCCTGATGCACGGCAGGAAGCTCGCCGGACCGGGCACCGACCGCGCCATGGTGTTTCAGGATTTCGGGCTGTTGCCGTGGCGGACGGTGGAGCACAATATCGAGCTCGGGCTCGAGCTGAAGAAAGTGCCCGCCGCCAAGCGCCGCGCCATCGCCGCGCGGCTTTCGGGGCTGGTCGGGCTCGCCGGCTTCGAACATCATTATCCGCATGAATTGTCGGGCGGTATGAAACAGCGCGTCGGGCTCGCGCGCGCGCTGGCGACCGATCCCGACGTGCTGCTGATGGACGAGCCGTTCGCCGCTCTCGATGCGCAGACGCGCGACCTGATGCAGGTCGAGCTCCTTCGCGTCTGGCGCGAGGCGAAGAAGACGGTGCTGTTCGTCACCCACCAGATCGACGAGGCGATCTATCTGTCCGATCGCGTCATGGTCATGAGCAAGCGCCCGGGCCGCGCCAAGAGGACCTTTGCCATCGACCTGCCGCGGCCGCGCGACTACGAGATGCGCGTGACGCCGCAGTTCAACGAGCTGAAACTCGAAATCTGGAATACGCTCAAAGACGAGATCGTGGTCTAGGCGATGGCGCAGGACGCAACAGTTCGGCCGAGTCTGGTGTGGCGTTATCGCAATGTCCTCCTCGGCGGCTTGGCGGTGGTGCTGTTCTTTGCCGCCTGGCAGGCGATCTTCCTCGTCGTGCCGTTCAATCCCTTGTTCATCAGCAAGCCGAGCCTGGTCTTCTGGGGCTTTGTCGATCTGGTCCAGAGCGGCGAATTGGCCGACGATCTTACAGTGAGCGCGGTGCCGTTCTTCCTTGGCCTTGGCGTGGCCGTCGTCGTCGGCGTGCCGCTCGGTATCGTCATGGGCTGGCGGGTGCGGGTCGGCTATGCGCTCGATCCGCTGATGACGATCTTCTATGCGAGCCCGCTGGTGGCGCTGGCGCCGCTGCTGGTCATCTTTTTCGGCGTCGGCCTGCCGGGCAAGACCATCATCGTGTTCTCGCTCGCGGTGTTCCCGTTCATTTTCAACGCCTGCGCCGGCGTGCGCGCGGTCGACCGCCGACTGATCGACGTGGTGCGATCGCTCGGCGGCGGCGAGTGGGCTCTCTATCGCAAGGTGCTGTTGCCGAGCGTGCTGCCTTACGTCGTCGCCGCCGCGCGCATCGCCATCGGCCGCGCTTTGATCGGCGTCCTGGTCGGCG
>JBAQAB010000362.1:0-2402 GCA_049285535.1 Xanthobacteraceae bacterium | reverse complement strand
CGCCGCTTTTGCCCGACGTGCCGAGCATGGCGGAGGCCGGCTATCCGAGCGTCGACGTCCACCTCTGGAGCGGCGTGTTCGCTCCGACCGGCACGCCGGCGCCGGCCATCGCCAAGCTCCGCACGGCGTTGAAACAGTCGATCGAAGACCCTGGCGTGTCGGAGAAACTCAAGGCGATGGCAGTCAATCCGGGCGGCGCAACGCCGGATCAGTTCGAAAAGATCATCCAAAGCGACACCACCAAATTCGCCGATGTGGTCAAAGCCGCGAATTTGAAGTTCGAGGATTAGCGCGGTTAAGCGACATCACCACGAATATTTCAGCGTGCCGGTGCCGGCATAGGTCTGCGAGCCGGCGCCGAACTCGCCGTCGAATTTCGCCATCGCCGTCCAGTTCGCGGATAGATGCAGCTCCGCGCCCGCCGTGGTGAGCGCGCAGTTCTTCGGTGGCGCCGCGCCGTGACGATGAAGCTCGAGCCCGGCAGCGCCTGGAACGCCGCGCCGAGCGCCGGATCGCTCACCCAGTCATGGGCCCAGGCGAGGCGTCCGCGCAGCACAAGCGGCATGCCGTTCCACACCGTGAGATTGTCGAAGCGCGCGCCGAGTTCGCTGCGCGTGTCGGTGGCGTTCACCGCATTATAGGTCAGCCCGAAGCCACCGCCGCTTAGATCGGTTTCGCTGTAGCTTGGCGTGTGGAAGTCTTGAACCTGCAGGGCCGCATAGGGCGTGACGCCGACGATGGTGCCGGTGATAGGAAGGCCGTAGCGGTAGCCGGCTTCGCCGCGCGCAGCATAGCTCTGGCCTTGGAAATTCGCCGTGAGATTGTCGCCCATCGCGATGCGGTTGGTCGTGAACCAATGATTGGCGAAAGCGAGCGCGCCGGACAAATAGGCCGGCCCGAAATGCGTGGTGCTATAGACACCCGACTGGAATGAATCGCTGCGCCCGCTGCCGAGCGATTGCGCCAAGTTCCAATTGGTGCCGCCGCCGGCAAGCGCAAAGCCGTAACTTGTCGCCGGCGTGAGATGATAAGTCAGACCGGCGGCATAGCCGTAATCGGTTGCAGTGACATTATTGGAGCCGGCCGAGGCATTGCCGTCGGTGGTGCCCGAACCGCCGAAGCCCGACGCCCAGGCGCTCCAGCGCTGCTCGAAATCCTGCGGCCGCGGCTGAGCCGACGGCGGCGGCTTCTGGCGCAGCGCATGCGCGTAAGCGAGCGCAATATCCGGCGGCAGGCTTGAGTCCTGCTCCGGCGCGAACTGGCTCACTTGACCGCCCGCGCCGCCGCCCTGACCGTCGGCCGAGGGATCGAGCAACAGATTGAGAAAATCCTGCATCAACTGGATCGCGCTCTTCTGCGCGCCGGTCGCGTCTTCGCCGTCGAGCTGGGTGAGCGCATTCGCCAGCGGCGCACCGCTGAGATTGAACAGATTTATGAAACCTGCCGGCAGCGCGCCGCCGTTGTTGAAATAACTATCGATCGAATGACGGGAGCGAGTGCGGTGCCCGTGGGCGGGGCTCGTAACCCCGCTCCCGGGCGGACCCGGGGATAGCTTTCCTCGACATTCCTGCCGATGGCGGTTCGTTGATATTTATGCGGAAATACCGGGAAGCTTGTGGATCGGGATGCCCGGTCTGTTCCATTTTTGCCTGTTCAGTGCTACCTATGTGAGATCAAGGTAGCAAACTAGGAGCAGGCAATTCCTCGCCTTCGGCTGACCAAATCCACGATCGACGACCTGCCGGTCTTGTCCAAGGAAACCCTTTATTGGGATGCCGGACTGCCGGGTTTCGGCATCAAGGTGACGCCGAAGGGCCGCAAGGTCTTTCTGGTGCTTTATCGGGTCGCTGGCGCCGGCTCGCGTTTGCGTAAATATACGGTCGGCCCTTACGGTCGCGTCACGTTGCCGATGGCGCGGGCACAGGCGCAAAAGATCTTCGCTGCAAGGCTTGACGGTCGAGATCCGGCTGAGGAGAAGAAGCAATCTCGGCGGCGCCTAGTGGTCGATCGCATCGACGACCTGGTCGAGACCTTCATCCGAGAGCACATATCGCAGATCGGGACGGCACGGCGGATTACCAACCTGCTCCGGCGTGACGTTACCGCCAATTGGGGCACAAAGAGCGTCCATGACATCAAAAAAAGAGACGTTATCGACCTTGTCAGTGCGGTAACCCAGCGCAACGCGCACGCAGGCTATCGCCTGCTCAAGACATTGAAGACCTTCTTTCGCTGGTGCGTCGGACGTGCGGTCATCGACTTTTCCCCCGCGGAGGGCGTTCCATCGGGCTGGCGGGAAGTCAGCCGGGACCGAGTTCTGACCGACCAAGAGCTCGCAGCAGTCGTCAAAGCCGCGCGAAAAATGCCATGGCCATACGGGGGTATTGTGGAATTCCTAGCGC
>JBAQAB010000361.1:0-3045 GCA_049285535.1 Xanthobacteraceae bacterium | reverse complement strand
CGTCAGCGGCGTGCGTCACGCCTGGACCTTTGACGACATGTTCTCGGCCTTCGCAACCGTGGGAATCAAAGCCAAAACCAAGGGCCAATTTACCCGCGAGGAATTGCAGCCGCTCGCCAAGGTCAATGTCGATTCCCTCAAGGGGTTCGCTTACTTCACCTTCGCCACGCTGGACGGGGTGAAGGATAAGGATGCGTTCGGCGATGCGACCGACTATTGGCTTGATTACGATCCCAAGGCGACGGTGCTGACGCTGCACTTTACGCTGCCGGTAAAGAAGCCGGTGAAAGCGAAGGTGCTCAAGATTCAAGTCTACGATCCGGAATTCTTCATCGATTTCGCCTTCGCCAAGAAAGATCCGGTCAAGCTGATCGGCGCGCCGCCGTCGTGCGCGGTCTGGACCGAGAAGCCCGACGACCCGCACTTTTTGTCATCGCAGAATCTCAACAAATCGTTCGTTGCGTCCGAGGCCTTTGTCGGCATGGGCGCGGCGTTCGCCAACAACATCCTGGTGCAATGCCCATGAAGAGTCCGTTCAATGCCTGGCACGGTCATCTGAAAGTCCTCGCCGCTTTGCTGATCGTTGCGGCGGCTACTGTCGAAAGCCACCCGGCGTGGGCCCAGGGCAACTTGTTCGGCGGTCCGCGCCCGGTCGTGATCGGCGGCATCGGCGGTTGGGTGCTCGCCAGACAAGCGATGTTCTACCAAGAGCTGGCCGGAATGATCCGCGGGGCCAGAGACAACGGCTCCGCGCTTTGGGGCTTGATGGGAATCTCATTCGTCTACGGGATTTTCCATGCCGCCGGTCCGGGCCACGGCAAGGCGGTGATCTCGTCGTATCTCTTCGCCAATGAAGAGACCTGGCGCCGCGGCATTGCGCTGTCGCTCGCCTCGGCGGTGATGCAGTCGTTGACCGCCATCGCGATTGTCGGCGTCGCCGCTATCCTGCTCGGCGCCACCGCCAAGCTGATGTCGGATACCGTGAACCTCATCGAAACCGGCAGTTACGTTTTGATCGTTCTCCTCGGTGCGCGGTTGCTATGGGTCAAGGGGTATGGCTTCTTCGACGCGGTTCGCGACTTGAAGGCCGAACGTGCCGGCCACATCGCGGCCAGCGACCCCCACGAACATGGGAACTGCGATCACACCAACGACGTGAGTTGCAATCTTCATAGCGAAGCCGCGCAAGGGCACAATCCGGCGCCTGCGAGCCTCCCGAGCACCGTGCGTGAGCTCGCGCATTTTCACTGCCACGGCGACCATCACCACCACGAGGAGCTTGACGTATTGCCCTGGGGTCATGTCCATGGCCCCGAGCCGGAGCAATTGGCCGGACCGGGCGGCTGGCAGCGCGGCCTCTCCGCGGTGGTAGCCGTCGGATTGCGGCCGTGCTCCGGTGCGATCATCGTGCTGGTGTTCGCTCTGGCGCAGGGCCTGTTCTGGGCCGGCATCGCTTCGACCTTCGTGATGGGTCTCGGCACCGCGATCACGGTCGGCGCGGTAGCGACACTTGCGGTCGGCGCCAAAGGCCTGGCCAAGCGCATTGCGCAAAAGCCCATCGGCCGCGGCGGCGTGCTCATGCGCGGGCTCGAGTTCGGCGCCGCCGGTTGCGTGCTCGCCTTCGGGATTCTGCTCCTCACCGGCTATATGGCGAGCGAGCGCATGGGGCTGTTTTAGTTAGGCTCGAAGCCGGCGCCGCTCAGTTGGGTTTGAGCATCGCCACCAGGCGTATTTTCTCGGCAACGTCCGCTGCGATATTCTTGGCAAACCCGGCACTGTCGGCGAAATAGTCCGCCGGCTGCAGCGTATTCTTGACCACGCGTTGCGCGGCGTCGGTCTTGATGATCGCGATGCAGGCGGCTTCGAGCTTATGCGTGACGTCGGCCGGCAGCCCGGCCGGTCCCAACAAGCCGCCGAAGCTCAGCGGTGCCACGTCGTAGCCCTGTTCCTTGAACGTCGGCACGTCGGGCAGCGAGGGATTGCGTGTCTCGGCGAATAATCCGGGCATCGGCAGCCCGCTGCCGGCCGCGGCCGTCAACGGCACCGCGGCGAAATCGATCTGTCCGGAGCGGACGTTTTGAATTTCCTCGGCCGGTCCCTTGAACGGCACGTCGTTGAGTTGGACTTTGGCCTCGTCCGCCAGTTGGATCATGGCGAGATGCGGAATGGTCGCAATACCGGGAATGCCGACAGTCACGGCGCCGGGTTTTTTCTTCGCGGCCTCGACCAGATCGCGCGCCGTCCGCAGCGGCGAATTCGGCGGCACAATGACGACCTGATCGTTCTTAAAGGTCTGGCAGATCGGCGTGAACGATTTGGCGGTGTAACCAATCTCTTTATTGGTTAGCGGCTGCACGGTGATCGAGTAGGTCGCGGTATGCAGCAGCGTATAGCCGTCCGGACTGGCGCGGGCGACGTCGGCGGTGCCGAGAACGCCGTTGGCGCCGGGCTTGTTGACGATGATGAAGGGCTTGCCGAGCCGCGCCGAGAAGCCGTCGGCGAGCACGCGGCCCAAGATGTCCGCGCTCGATCCGGCCGTGGCGGGCGCGATAATCTGAACGACGCGCTCTGGGTAGCCTTGCGCCGCCGCGCCGGTCGCGGCGCCGATTGCCAAGGTCAGACACGCCGTCAAACCCGCCGCGGCGGTTCCGCCGTTCCGCATCGCTCCCTCCCTGCTTAGTCGCAGCCGAAAACGATAGCCGAACGGATGCCGCCAGGGTAGCGGACGCGGCACCCGCTTCAGGGCGGTGATGCAAGGCGCGGCGGATACCTATATAGGATGGGCCAACGGAGGGACGAAATGACCGACGCAAAAGTCCAAGAAAAGGCCCCGGAAAAAGCCCTGGAAAAGGTCCCCGTGACCGTGCTGACGGGTTATCTCGGCGCCGGCAAGACCACGCTCCTCAATCGCATCTTGTCCGAGCCGCACGGCAAGAAATACGCCGTGATTGTCAACGAGTTCGGCGAAATCGGCATCGACAACGACCTCATCGTCGGCGCCGACGAGGAAGTGTTCGAGATGAACAACGGCTGCATCTGCTGCAC
>JBAQAB010000360.1:0-2871 GCA_049285535.1 Xanthobacteraceae bacterium | reverse complement strand
CCGCCGACGATCATCATCAGCGAGGACACCGAGCCGGCCAAGGTGATCGACGAACTCGGCCTGCCGCTGGTGGTGAAAATCCCCGACGGATCGTTTTCGCGCGGCGTGCATAAAATTGAATCGGCGGCCGAATTCAAACGTATTTGCGACGAGCTGTTCGAAGAGACCGACCTGGTGCTGGCGCAGAAATTCCTGCCGACCGATTTCGACTGGCGCGTCGGCGTGCTCGCCGGCGAGCCGCTGTTCGTCTGCCAATACCGCATGGCGCGCGGCCACTGGCAGGTGGTGAAATACCGGCCCGATGGCTCCTCGCACGAGGGCGGTTTTCGCGCCTTCGGTCTGGACCAGGCCCCTGCCGAGGTTATCGACATCGCGGTCCGCGCAGCGCGGCCGATCGGCGACGGCTTTTATGGGGTCGATCTCAAGCAGACCGACAGCGGCATCGTGGTCATGGAGGTCAACGACAATCCCAGCCTCGAGCACGGCATCGAGGACACCGTCGGCAAGGACGAGATCTGGACGCGCCTGTTGCGCTGGTTCATCGACCGTTTCGAGCAGTAGCCGCCACCGCATCCAGTGGCCATCGCGCCCGCGGCGCCACGTCGAGCGGATCGGTCAGGCCGAGCGCCAGCCGTTCGGCGCCTGCCCAGGCGATCATGGCGCCGTTGTCGGTGCACAGCGCCGGCGGCGGCGCCACCAGCTCGGCGCCGATTTCGAAAGCAACGCGATGCAGCACCTTGCGGATCGCCTGATTGGCGGCGACACCGCCGGCGCAGACCAGCGCGGTTGGAGTGCCGACGCGCAGGCGGAACATGCGCAAGCCCGAGCGCAGCCGATCTTTGACGACGTCGACCACCGCTTGCTGGAACGACGCGCACAAGTCCGCGACGTCCTGATCGCTCAACGGCGCGATCTTTTGCGCTTCGAGCCGCAACGCGGTCTTGAGCCCCGACAGCGAGAAATCGGCATCGCGGCGGCCGATCATGGGCCGTGGTAGCGCAAAGCGCGCGGCGTCGCCGCGTGCGGCTTCCTTCTCGACCAGCGGTCCGCCGGGATAACCGAGTCCGAGCAATTTCGCCGTCTTGTCGAAAGCTTCGCCGATCGCATCGTCGACCGTGCCGCCAAGCCGCAGATAGTCGCCGACGCCGCGTACCCCGAGAATCTGGGTATGACCGCCGGAGGCGAGAAACAAGCAATAGGGAAACGGCGTTCCGTCGGTGAGCCGCGCGGTCAGCGCATGTGCTTCGAGATGATTGACCGCCATGAGCGGCTTGTCATGGGCGAGCGCGATGGCCTTCGCCGTCGTCAGCCCGACGATGACGCCCCCGATCAGTCCCGGTCCCGCGGCGGCGGCGATGCCGTCGAGGCTTTCGAAGGAGACCTTCGCCTCGGCCATCGCCTTGGCGATGATGTGATCGAGCGCCTCGACATGCGCGCGGGCGGCGATTTCCGGCACCACGCCGCCGAATGCGGCGTGCTCGCTGATTTGCGACAGGATCACGTTCGACAGAATCTGGCCGCGGCCGTCGTCGGTCCGGCTGACCACGGCGGCGGCGGTCTCGTCGCAGGTTGTCTCGATGCCGAGAATGATCATCGCTATATTATAAGCCTCATATGGCAAATTCCCCGACCGCAACATCCATCCTGCGCATCGGCTCGCGCGGCTCGCCGCTGGCGCTGGTCCAGGCGCGGGAGGTGGCGAGCCGTCTCGCCATGGCTTGCGGCCTCGCACCGGAACGGATCGAAATCAAGACCATCCGCACCACCGGCGACGTAATTCAGGACCGGCCGCTGGCCGAAGCGGGCGGCAAGGGCCTCTTCACCAAGGAAATCGAGGAGGCGCTGCTGTCCGGCACGATCGATCTCGCCGTACATTCGTCGAAGGACATGCCCACGTTCTTGCCGGCCGGCCTGGTGCTGTCGGCGTTTCCGCCGCGCGAGGACCCGCGCGATGCGTTTGTCAGCCGCCAGGCCAAAAACCTGCGCGACCTGCCGCAGGGCGCGGTGGTCGGCACCGCGTCGCCACGGCGGCAGGCTTTGGTCAAGCGCTTGCGGCCGGATCTCGGTATCGTGCCGTTGCGCGGCAACGTCGAGACGCGGCTGCGCAAGATCGAAAACGGCGATGCCGATGCCACCGTGCTGGCGCTGGCCGGATTGAAGCGGCTCGGGCTCGTCGCAGCGGCGACCGCCGTGCTCGACCTCGACGAGTTCCTGCCGGCGGTCGGGCAAGGCGCGATCGGGATCGAGACGCGCGACGACGACACCAAGACCCGTGCCTTGGTCGACGCGATCAACGATGCCGACACGGCGACCGCGCTTGCCGCCGAACGCGCCTTTCTCGCCGTGCTCGACGGTTCCTGCCGCACGCCGATCGCCGGCCATGCCCGCATCATCGACGGAAGGTTGCGCTTTCGCGGCCTGATCGCCAAGACCGACGGCAGCGAAGCGCTGGAGGTTTCGCGCGAAGGCGGCCGTGCCGATGCCGCGGCGCTTGGCGCCGATGCGGGCCGCGAGCTTAAAGCGCGCGCCGGTCCCGGCTTTTTCGAGCGGACTTGAGCTGTGCGTATTCTCGTCACGCGTCCCGCCGTTGACGCAGCGCGCACCGCCGCCGCGCTGCGGGTCCGCGGACACGAAGCGATCGTGGCGCCGCTTCTCACGATCGAATACTTCCCCGATGCCGAGCTTGGCGACCGGCCGTGGTCGGTGATTCTGGTGACGAGCGCCAACGCCGCGCGCGCGATCGCCGCGCATAGGCGCCGGGACGAGCTCTTGCGCGTCCCGGGTCTCGCCGTCGGCGGGCAAAGCGCGCAAGAGCTGCGCGCGGAGGGTTTTGCCGATGTGATCTCCGCCAATGGCGATCTGGACGATCTG
>JBAQAB010000359.1:0-2039 GCA_049285535.1 Xanthobacteraceae bacterium | reverse complement strand
GGATAGCGCTGGAGTCGAACACCGTGACATCGCCGTCGACGATGGCCGGCAATTTGGCGTTCGGATTAATCTTCAGAAATTCCGGCTTGTGCTGCTCGCCCTTGCGGGTGTCGACCGGAACGGCCTCATAAGGCAACCCGGCCTCTTCGAGGAAAAGCGCCACCTTGGTCGGGTTGGGCGCGCCGCTATAGTAGAATTTCAGCATATCAAGACTCCCTGAGTTTTAGTCCACTTTATCAGCTAATCACCGCTCATTCCCGCGCAAGCGGGAATCCAGTCTGGGTCCCCACTTTCGCGCGGGGACAAGCGGTTGGTCGTCGTTAAAATAACCCGACGATCTTGCCGTCGGGACCGACATCGATCACATCGGCCGCCGGGACCCGGGGTAGGCCGGGCATCGTCATGACCTCGCCGCAGATCGCGACCACGAACTCGGCGCCGGCGGAAAGCCGCACTTCGCGAACGTTGATGACGTGATCGGTCGGCGCGCCCTTGGCGTCGGGATTGGTCGAGAAGCTGTACTGCGTCTTGGCGACGCAAATCGGGAATTTGCCGTAGCCCATCGACTCGAAATTGGCGAGCTGATCGCGCACCGACTTGTCCGCGGTGACGTCCTTGGCGCGATAGATCTCCCTGGCGATGGTGCGGATCTTCTCGAACAGCGGCATGTCGTCGGGATAGAGAAATTTCAGCTTGCTCTTGCCGCTTTCCGCGACTTTGACGACGGCGCGCGCCACATTGGCCGCGCCCTCGCCGCCCATCGCCCAATGATCCGCCATCAAGGCCTCGACGCCGAGCGCCTTGCACTTTTCCATGACCAGATTGATCTCGGCTTCGCTGTCGGCGGAGAACCGGTTGATCGAGACGATCGGCACGACGCCGAATTTCTGCACGTTCTCGACGTGGCGCTGCAGGTTGCTCATGCCGGCTTCGAGCGCCTTAAGGTTTTCGGCCTTGAGGTCTTCCTTCTTGACGCCGCCGTGCATCTTGAGCGCGCGGATAGTCGCCACCAGCACGATGCAGTCTGGTGCAATGCCCGCCTTGCGGCATTTGATGTCCATGAACTTCTCGGCGCCGAGGTCGGCGCCGAAACCGGCTTCGGTGACCACGTAATCGGCAAGCTTGAGCGCCGTGGTCGTCGCCAGCACCGAATTGCAGCCGTGGGCGATATTGGCGAACGGGCCGCCATGAATGAAGGCAGGCGTGCCTTCGAGCGTTTGCACCAAGTTCGGCGCCAGCGCTTCCGTGAGCAGCACGGTCATCGCGCCTTGCGCCTTGAGATCGCCGGCGCGCACCGGCTTGCGATCGCGCGTATAGGCGACCATGATATTGGCGAGCCGCTTCTTGAGATCGTCGAGATCGCGCGCCAGGCAGAAAATCGCCATCACCTCGGAGGCGACGGTAATATCGAAACCGTCTTCGCGCGGAAATCCGTTGGCGACACCGCCCAGCGAGGACACTACCGAGCGCAGCGCACGATCGTTCATATCGAGCACGCGGCGCCACGCCACGCGGCGCGCATCGATGTCGAGCGCATTGCCCCAATAAATATGGTTGTCGAGTAAAGCGGCGAGCAGATTGTTCGCCGAGGTGATAGCATGAAAATCGCCGGTGAAGTGCAGATTGATATCTTCCATCGGCACGACCTGCGCGTAGCCGCCGCCGGCGGCGCCGCCCTTGACGCCGAAGGAAGGGCCCAGCGAAGGCTCGCGGATGCATAGCATCGCCTTCTTGCCGATGTGATTGAGCGCGTCCGTCAGTCCCACCGTCGTGGTGGTCTTGCCTTCGCCGGCTGGCGTGGGATTAATGGCGCTGACCAGTATGAGCTTGCCGTTGGGCTTGCTTTGCAGCGATTTGACGAAGTCCATCGATACCTTGGCCTTGTAGTGGCCGTAGGGTTCAAGATTTTCCGGCGCGATGCCGAGCCTTTCGCGGGCGATGTCGACAATCGGCCGCTTCTTGGCGGCCTGCGAAATTTCAATATCCGATTTCGGCGATTGATGCTGTGACGCGGGCATAGGGGTGATCCATCAAATGTC
>JBAQAB010000358.1:0-3171 GCA_049285535.1 Xanthobacteraceae bacterium | reverse complement strand
ATCTCTCCCTTATCTGGGAGTATCATATCATTAATGGGAGGCTTGTAAAGAGAAAAATATCGTATATGATAGATATTGTTCAAATGCGGGAGAATAATTATGGCGGCAAAAGCCCCCTCTTGGGAGGAACGGGCCAAGCGGTTCCTAAAAGCCGAACTGGCGAGGGCCGATATTGGATACCGGGAATTGGCCGAAAGGCTCAAAAAGCACGGGATGAAGGAATCCGAGGCCAGTATCGCCAACAAGATCAGCCGAGGAACGTTCTCGGCGACATTCCTATTGGCATCACTCAAGGCAATTGAACGAGAGCAAATAAGTTTGCAGGACATTTAGATTATTTCTCACGTGTTTTATGGCTGTGCCAGTTCTCCAAAATGCAAACTGCTGGGGTAGAGAAAAAGTGGTTTAATGGCTGGTTCATCTGGAACGGTCTGAGCATCAAAGGCGATTATTTTCATTCCACCTTCCGGCGGCTCTAACATTCGCCATCCATGGCCACTTGTATCCCACCATTCACCCTGTATTTGTATCTGGTCGGGAAGGACCTTTACTTGAAGGACGACGCGACCCTTAGAGTTTTTTACTTCCAAAGCGTAGTCATTATAGTTCCGGTCATACGCTGGTGGGAACGTCTGCCATTCGTTACGAATAAGTTGAGCGACTAGATTGCCAGTTTCATCTCTGATGTCCGATGAAACTTTGGCTTTCCCGCCAATTAGCTCTACAACGAGTTTATTTCCATGAAAATCAAAGGAACCAAATTTTAGGCCGGAATTTCCAATTTCGATGGAGCGATTAACAACCCGAGGTTCAGAAGAAAATAAAAGATCGCTCTTTGGCGTAAGCACTCCAAAATTGACCGGCTTGTTTATCGCTGCTTCTTTTGCATCTATCCATCTTAGGGCAATCGGAAGCAAAATAACGACAATAAAAACGATGAAGATACCGACTATATACTGCCAAATTCCCTCATTATGTTTATAAAACCACCAAACAACCAAGCCGAATATATCTATCGCCGCGAGCCAAAATCCAACTCTTGCGACGGTAAATTCCAAGGGGTCGGTGCCACTCGCGGCCATGGCTATCCCCACCGCGATAAAGATGGGGAACAGAACCCCGAGCAAAACTTCAATTGGACGCATGTCAAACTCTTCCCTCTTTGGAACTGTACCCCTAGAGAGGTTGTCCGTAGAGGGCGAAAAAGAGAACATCGCCACTTACGACGTTTTAAACCTTTTTGGGCAATCGACGGCCTTTTTGGGCAAACGGTCCTATTTGGGCAAAGCCGATTGGGATATTGGGATGGCCCTTTGGCGGCGAGGTCCAGCGCACTCATGTGAATCGGCTAGGCGATTGAGCGCCAATGCCATTCGTGAGAAAAGCGAGACCCGCCCCACTGACCCCTGCAGCGAGCCATGACCGCCGATCCGCGCATCGCCGACGTTGTCCGAGCCGGCGCGATCCGGCTGGCGCTATTCCTGCCGCAATACACCAAGGACGCGGCAACCGGCGCGGTGCGCGGGCTCGGCCCGGGTGTCGTCATGCTGGACATCGCGCGCGAGCTTGCGGCTCGTCTCGGCACTAAGCTCTTGATCGTCGAGCAGCCGACGCCGCGCGCGGCGCTGGACTGCATCAAGTCCGCCGGCTGCGAATTTGCCTTCTTGGGCATCGAGCCGTCACGTGCCGCCGAAATAGACTTCACGCCCGCAGTCTTCCAGTTCGATTATAGTTTTCTGGTGCCCGCCGGCTCATCCCTGCGCCAATTCGCCGATGTCGACCGCGCTGGAATTCGCATCGCCGTGGTGCGCAATCACGCCTCCACCATGGCGCTGACCCGCATGATCAAAAATGCCGAGCTCGTCGGCTTCGATCTGCCGGATGATACTTTTAATGCACTGCGCGACGGCAAGGCCGACGCCTTTGCGGCGCCGCGCCAGATCCTGGTCGAATATTCCGAGAGGCTACCGGGCTCGCGCGTTCTCGACGAAGGGTACGGCGTCAATCGCGTCGGCATGGCCGTGGCGAAGCACCGCGAAGGCCTGCTTTCTTATCTGACGGAATACGTCGAGGAGGCGAAAGCATCCGGACTAATTGCGCGGATCATTGAAAACGGCGGTCTGGGCGGTCGCCATGGCTTCCGGGTCGGCTCCTAGGCGTGGACTCGTAGATCCGACTCAACGTCTGCTTCGCTCCGAGAGCGACTGAATTAGTGCGCCGCCGCGAAGTGACGCAAAGGGCCATGAAGAGACTCATGCACCGCAGCAAAGAACTCACCTATTCGATCACCTCGTCGGCGCTGACGACGAGAGTTTGCGGAAGGGTCAAACGCTTCACTTCTGCGACGTCCGAGTTGTGTCCGCTTTCACCAGATCGCAACCAAATCACGGCACTTCGGTTTCGGCCTAACACTGGAAGTCGCGTAGCATCACTCGATTCCCTCATCGGCAATCGCCAAGTATCGAAGTACGTTAGCAGTTCGCGGGCCCCGGACGACGAGAATCTTGAGGCTTTGGAACCAGTCACAGCTACGGCGAGAATAAGGCAGGAACAACGATGAAGCCCTGGCGTTACAACGAAAGTCGGGGGAGCGTCCTCACATGGCAAGGTCGGCGGCAAGGTCCGAACTGTATCGCCGCTTTTCTAAAGAATGTCTGGAGATGGCCCGCACCGCCGATGATGCGCGGGTACGGGCTGTACTGATACAAATGGCGCAAGTCTGGTTTCGTTTGGCAGAAGATCAAACCGCTGGCGATAAACAATTGGAAAAGAATTAGTTCTTTGTATCTGACTCTTCTGCGAGCTTTCTCCAAACCTCCGCCATTTCTTCCAGAATTTTTCGGTGCGGTGTCGTCTTAGCTTGTGTGGCCAAGCGTTCGCACTCTTCCGCAAACTCGCGATATTGGGTTGACGTTTCCATATGGGGTCAACCCTTCGCTTAGGAGGGTCGTTCCCCGTGCATGCGAGTCATGCCCGTGGAACACGAAGCGAGCATATGGTCATGGGACGAAGCCATGAGCTAAACGCCGCGTGCTGCGTGTCTCCTTTGGGTCTTGGTTGTGCAAAAACTCTGTGGCGGAAGCTTTGACGTTGGGCGACGAGACGGCCGCATTGCGGCGACTATGACTACGCCGTCATCGCCGCCAGGAGCGGCTGGACCCCCATGATGTT
>JBAQAB010000357.1:0-8424 GCA_049285535.1 Xanthobacteraceae bacterium | reverse complement strand
CTCGCTTTGCTTTTTGTCGCCGAGCCGGAGCAAGGGCACAACCAAGAAGGCAACGGCTGTGGCCGCCGCCGAGATCACAACAAGCGGCCGTAAGTTTTGCTCGAAAACATGCGTATAGAGAAGGGCGCCGACATTATTGGCCATCGTCGACGCGAGATTGCCTGCGGACATCAGCGCGGCAAAGGTGAAGCCTTCGGCTCCAGGCGGGCAGTAGTCGGCGGCGAGTGTCAGCGTGGCGACCATGGCGAGCATTCCACCAAATCCGGCGCCAAAATAAATAATGGCAGCTGAGGCCTCGCTTGAGAGAAACAGGAATGCCGCGGTTGTCAACACGCCGAATCCGATGCTGACGTTCAGCAATTGCTTCAGGCTCAAGTCGCCAAAGAACGGCCGATAGAGTAAGGCGCCGGCGATCCAACCCAAAGCCGAAATCGAAGACAGGATTCCGATATAGCTTTGGGAAAATTTCAGGGTATCGGTCATGGTGAAATAGAGCGGCGTGCTCAAGCCAGGGCTGAAATTGTACAAAAACAAGAATCCCGCGATCAGCCATAGCTCGCGGCGCTTCAAGGACGATTTGAGGCTCGCGAAGGAGTCCTTCATTCCTTGAATGTTGATCGAGACCTTCCGCTCCGGAACCAGAAACAAGGCGCCGGCGATAATAATGACAGGCGTGAATGCGACAAGCGCCGCAGCGCCATGAAGCGCTTCTTGCGGCAACAAGTGCTGAACAAGCTGGCCGCCAGCGACCGCGGCCGCCATGCCGGCAATATTATACCAAAGCCATTGTTGATTGACGAAGCGGCTAGTTGTGCGAAGACGTTGGCCGTTTTCCACCAGCACGGCGCCGCACAGCGTGCTCGATATCGCCATCGCATAAGCGGTAACCGCAAGAGCGAAAAACAGCACCCTCGGCGCGGAGAGCTGCGTCGCCCAGACAAAACCGACAACCGCCGCAATGTTCGCCAGTACCGGGTAGCTTTTGCGCCGGTAGCCAAACAGCGGAACGAAGTCGGAAATCAGTCCGTAGAGCGGCTTGATGATCCAAGCTGCGTACAATAGCGATGTGAAGGCGGTGATCTGAGCAGCCGTCCAGCCTTCCGAGGTCTTCAGATAATAGCTGAGAGGCTGCGCGATCAGTCCATCGGGCTGTGCAAGCCCCTCGACCACGTAAACCAAGGCGAAGAACAGCAGGAGCCGGCGGATTAACGCCCGGTCGCCGGGCCGCTGCTCGGTGCTCGTCGAGGATGGCTGCTCATTCGTCGCCAGCGATGCACCAGAATGAGCGCGCGCATTACGCGATGATTTCACCATTTGGCCGAGGCGGCAACTTCATAGGTCCGCGGCGCGCCGAGAAGAACCTGATCCGGGTAGGTGGTATCGGACCATTGGGCGTAGACGACGTTGGTCAGATTGCGCACCCGGAACGTGATGCGAAAGGTCTTGATTTCCGGCCAGGCAACGTCCCGGCCGGGGATGTCGACGGACGCGTAGACGTCCTCGGTCGTGTATTGATCGAGAGTCACGGTGTTGGTCTGGTCGAGAGAACGCGGCCCGACATGGCGCACCGAGCCGCCGAATTCGACCGGCCAGCGCCAGTGGTTAAAGCGATAGGATGCGCCGGCATTGATGATGACCGGAGCCACATCAGGCGGGGTGTTGCCAGTCCACACATCGAAGTTGACGAAACGCGAATGATTGAAAGCGGCATTGGCCCAGAACTTCCAGCCTTCGAAGGGGTTCACGGCGGCAGACACTTCGAGGCCTTGAGTGGCGACCTCGCCGGCGAGATCGGTTGTCGTCGTGTTGACTGGGACATAGACGTTGCGCTGGGCGATATCGTAGGCCGCGACCGTCCACTCGGCCCTGCCGTTCCACAGGAGTTGCTTGGCGCCGGTTTCGTAAGTGCGCGAGCTCGTTAATTGCAGCGACGTTCCTGGCGTGAGCGAGAAGATACCGGCGACCGCGGGATCGTACGCGGTTGCGTACATACTGTAGAACATCAAGTCGTGGATCGGTTCGTAGGTGTAGGCCGCGCGATAGGACACCGGCGTCCATGTATTGGAGAAAGGCGGGCCTTCGGGCGTCGAGCCATCGAAGTTGATTTCGGCGCGATCCAACGTGATGTCCTCCAGCCGCACGCCGCCGATCAATGCGAATGCCGAGGTGAGCTTGAGACGATCTTCAAACGATCCGGCGACGTCGGTGAGCCGGTTGTTTACGGTATCAGTAAGCTCCGGGCCGTAGACTCCCGGACTTGGGTCGACGACAGAAACCGCGTCGTAAGGATAGTTGGTGCCGTTAACATCCTGTTCGTCGAAAGTGATCCAATTCCGGCTCGCCTGCAGTTGCGCGGCAAAGCGGTTATCGAAACCAAATAGTCGCGAATCCCAGGTGAGATCGGCGTTGTCGCCGATCATCTGCTGATCGTGCGTCACAAAAAAGCGGTCGCGATCGATCATGTCGGTCGCGCCCGGGAACCCCGTTCCGTCGGGGTCGAAGGAATAGGTTTCGCTGTCGAGCCAGTTCGCCTTGGTCCGCCAGGAATAGACCTGATCCTTGATTGTGATGTTGTTGAGCGGCGACCACTCGAATCCTGTGCGCAGCCACAGCTCCTGCGCGCCGGTAGCATTGTCGGCGACGTTGTAACTGGTTTTCAGCGTCTGCGAATCGATCGTCACCGGTCCGAAACTGCTGCCGGAGAAGGTGTTGAACGCCGTACCCGAGACGACGCCACCGATGGAGTTCGATCCGGCAAACGACGTCGGCACCAGCGGTGTGCCCCAATAGGCATGACCGGAGTCCTTTTTGTAATCGATGGCGCCCCACACCATGAAGTTGTCGGTGGCGTGATAGTTCAGTTGCCCGGAGAAGTCGGACAAATCCCGATAATCGCCGTCGATGAAGCTATTCAACTGCGATCCGGCCAAATCGACGCGATAATCGAGACCCTTCACCAGCGTGCCGCCGCCGGAGCCGTAGTGCGAGAGAATCGAACCGAGTGAATCAAACGACACATCGGCCTCGTTCTGGATCGGCCCCGTCGTCGGCTGTCTGCTCACGTAGTTGACCGAACCGCCGATCGCATTCATTCCGGACATCAAGGACGATGGACCTTTGAGGAACTCGACCTGGTCGAGATTGGCCGTGCCCATCCAGCGCGCCGTAATGTCAGAGGGGCCGGTCCAAATCCCGTTGTAGAGAGTATTCACCTCGCTGCCGCTGAAGCCCCGCATCGAAAAATTCGCCGGCGCGCCGGCGGAATCGCCCGAGAGCACGCCGACCGCGCCTGCCGCAGTGTCTGTGGTGGTGCGGTAGCCCTGGTCCTGCATCGTTTGCGAGGTCACGATATCGACGCTGGCCGGCGTTTCAATGACCGGCAAGCCGAGCCGGCTGGCGCTACTTGCAACGCCGTTCAGCGGCGTTGCCGGAATTCCGCCGAGCGCGTTGGGCGACACCGCTCCGGGGTTTGGCGCCGGCGAGCCGGCTTTGGCATTCGGCGCGGACGGCGCCGCCTGAGGCTGCGGATTTTTCACCTTGCCGTGCTTTATCGGCCGCTGACCCGAAACGCTGATTTGCGGGAGGTGCTTTTGGTTCGCGGCCGGCGGGCTGGTCGCCGGTCCAGTCGCTGCCGGCACCGTCGCGGCCGGCTGGCCGGATGAGGGCGCGGCGGTTTGCGCGGCGGAGGGGTCGGACGCAATCAGCGCGGCCGCAACTAGCGCTGACGTCGAAAGGACGAGTCGACTGAAGACGCGCGGGAATTCGGCGCAGCATTGGCTACGCCGTAAAGCGATGTTTCGGGAAAGCACGGAGACACCTCGGGTAACGTCCTGTGGCACGTCACCGCGAACTTGGTGCCCCGCACATCCTGTCAAGGATGATTGGTTTGCCTTCCGTCAGTACACCCCGACCGACAGCGCTCGCGTATGACCACGGCTGACGGCAGGTCTCCTGGCTCGCGGGTCGCTACCTTCCATCGCCTTCCCGGGACCCGAGATCCCAGTGGACATTGTGATGGAAGACTCGCCGCTTACAGTTGCGGGGGCAGCCGCGGCATGAAGCAATCGTTTGCTCGCACCGCGTTCCCTTTTGATCCCCAATCAGGGGAACCGTCGTGGATAGAATAGGCAGCAAGTCCCGCATCAGTCAAATGGCTCTCGGTTGACACGTGAATTTCAGCTTTTGGTCATTCGCGCCAGCGACGAGGCCGGCAATATTCCTGTCACGTCGGCAATCCGCCGCGCGGTCCAGGCTAGTCCCGCTTCCAAGCCTTACGCCGAAGACCTCGGCACCGTGCTGGCAGGACCGGGCGAGGCGCGTCTTGTCCATCGCTCCTGCAGGCGCTGCATGACGACAAAGAATGACGGAACAAACACAACAACGAGGCAGGTCGAGGAAATCATACCGCTGAAGACAGGCAATCCGATCGACCGCCGCGCTCCGGCGCCTGCGCCGGTCGCGACGACGAGCGGGAGGACGCCCAGAATGAAAGCGAAAGACGTCATGAGAATGGGCCGGAACCTGAGCCGGGCTCCCTCCACCGCCGCGGCGACGATCTCCATTCTCTCCGCTCGCCTTTGGCGCGCATATTCCACGACCAAAATCGCATTCTTGCTGCCGAGTGCGATCAGGAGGATGATGCCGATCTGCGTATAGAGATTATTGGCGTCGCCAAGAGCGGTCAGCGCACCGACTGTCCCGAGGAGAGCGAGCGGCACGCCGAGAATCACGGCGAATGGCAGAATCCAGCTCTCGTACTGGCCCGCCAGCACGAAATAGACCAGCAGGAGCGCAAGACCGAAAACGAAATACATCTGCGAGCCGACCGCCTTCTCCTGATAGGACATGGCTGTCCATTCGTATCCTGTTCCAGGCGGCAGTTCGTGCTGGCCGATCTGGTCCATGATATCGAGCGCCTCTCCTGAGCTGAACCCAGGAGCTGCGCTGCCGACCACGGTTGCCGACGGATAGAGATTATAGAGGCTGATCAGCAGTGGACCTTGGACCTTCTTGACGTCGACCACCGTTCCGATCGGCGTCATGGTTCCATTACCCGCCTTGACCTTGAGGTTGCGGATGTCGTCGGCACTCGCCCGGTAATCGGGCAGCGCCTGCGCGTAGAGCTGAAAGACGTGTCCGAACTTGTTGAACTGCGCGGCATAGTTCGATCCGACATAGGTCGAGAGGGCGGAAAAGACATTGCCGACCGTGATGCCGAGCGTCTCGGCCTTGGTGCGGTCGACAGTGACGTTGAGCTCGGGGGCACCGGCCCGGAATGTCGTGTTTAGCCTTTGCAATGCCGATTGCGCATTCCCCGCGCGGACCGCGGCGTCGGCCAGGCTCTGTAACAGCGCGTAATCGAAATCGCCGTCCCTGATCTCGACCTGCATCGTGAAGCCGCCGACATTGCCGATGCCCTGGATCGGGGGCGGGGCGAGCGCGAACACGATGGCTTGCGTTACGCCATGCAGGGAACGATTCAGATTTTGGTTGATCGACTGGAGATCCTGTCCCTTCTGCTTGAGGCGCACGTTCCAGTCATTGAGAACCACGAAGGCAACGCCCGCGTTGGCGAGGCTGGCAAAGTTGTCCAGTATGGAAATGCCGCTGACAGTGATCACATTGGCGACGCCGGGTACTTTCTTGGCGATCGCCGAGATCTGCTGCAACACCGCGTCGGTGCGCTCCTTCGATGCGCCGTCGGGCAGTTGTGCGCTGACTATCAGATAGCCTTGGTCTTCGTCCGGCAGAAACGCGGTCGGCACCCGCGCCAGCCCCCAAATCGCAATGACGACGAGACAGAGCGCAACGATCACCATGGCTGTGCTGCGCCGTGTCATCGCGCCGACGAGTCGAACGTAGCCCCGCTCGGTGGCGCCGAAGGCGGCGTTGAAGCCGCGATAGAGAAAGTTGCGCCGCTCCAGCGGGACCGGCGGCCGCAGCCATAGCGCGCTTTGCGTGGGCTTCAAGGTTACGGCATTGATCGCACTGATGAAGGCGGTGGCGGCGATGACAAGCGCGAATTGCCGGTAGAGCTGACCGGTCAGCCCCGGCATGAAGGCGGCTGGAATAAACACCGACATGAGCACCAGCGTGATACCGATGACCGGACCAATCAGGTCATCCATCGCCCTGCCGGCCGCCTCGCGGCCAGGGATGCCCTGTTCGACATAGCGCGAGACGCCCTCGACGATGACGATCGCATCGTCGACGACGATGCCGATCGCCAGCAGGATCGCGAACAGCGTCGCGAGATTGACGCTAAATCCGAACGCAGCCATCGCGGCGAAAGCGCCGATCAGTGTCACCGGCACCGTTGTCGCCGGGACTAGCATCGCCCGCCAATCCTGCAGGAAAACGAGAATGACGATCAGCACCAGAACCGCGGCCTCGATCAGCGTCTTGTAAACCTCGCCGATCGCGGCTCTCACGAATTTCGTGGTGTCGTAGGGGATCACATAGCTGACGCCCGGCGGGAAAGCCTTGGCGAGCTCGTCCATCTTCGCCTTCACCGCGTCGGCGACCGCAATGGCGTTGGCGTCCGGCAGCAGCGAGATGCCGATCCCGGCTGCCGGCCGGCCGTCGAGATTGAAGGATTGGCTGTAGGTTTGGGCGCCGAGCTCGACGCGGCCGATATCGCGGATTCTGGTGATTTGGCCGCCATTTGTGTCAGCGGCCTTGACGATAATGTTCTCGAATTCGGCAACGTCGTCCAGGCGGCCTTTGATATCGAGCGAATATTGGAAATCCTGGCCCTTCGGCGCAGGCGGCGCGCCGACCTGGCCGGCGGTGACTTGCTGGCTCTGCTCCTCGATCGCGTTGATCACGTCCTGCGGCGTCAGGCCCCGCGTTTGAAGCAGGTCCGGATTCATCCAAATCCGCATGGCGTATTGACCGGCGCCGAAGATCGTCACGGCGCCGACGCCTTTGAGGCGAGCCAGTTCGTTCTGCACGCTGATGACGGCGTAGTTCGACAGAAACAGGCTGTCGAAGCGGCTCTCCGGCGAAACCAATGCGATGAATTCGAGAAGGGAACTCGACCTCTTTGCCGTCGTCACACCCTGTGCTTGTACGGCCGCGGGCAATGACGAAAGCGCGGCGGAGACCTGGTTCTGAACCAGGATTTGCGCTTTGTCGGGATCGGTGCCGATCGCGAAGGTGACGGTCAGGGTGTAGGTGCCGTCGCTCGCACTCGTCGACTGCATGTAGAGCATGTCTTCGACGCCGTTGACTTGCTGCTCGATCGGGAGCGCGACGGTGTCGACCAGCGTCTTAGCGGTCGCGCCCGGGTACCGGGTCGAGACCTGTATGGTCGGCGGCACCACATTGGGATATTCGGCGGTCGGCAATTGCAGCAGCGCGACCAGGCCGATCAAAACGAACACCATTGCCAGCACGTTGGCCAGCACGGGTCGATCGATAAAAAACCGCGAGATCATGGCCGTCCCTCGCGACGTTTCATTTCGGCGCCGGGTTGGAGGCGTTCGTCTTGGCGTCGTCCGATGAGCCGGCTTCGGCCGAATTCAGTTCGGATCGTTGCGGCTCGACCTTGGCGCCGGGAAAGGCCTGCTGGATGCCTTGGATCACGACCCAGTCACCCGGATCGAGGCCGGATTCGATGATCATGAGCTGCCCCTGCTTTTGTCCGGTTTTGACGATTTTGCGTTGGACGACATTGTCCGCGCCGACCACCAGCACGTAACTTCCTTCCTGGCTCGTGCCGATCGCGTCATTTCTCGTCAGCAGCGCCTTGTCCTGCTGCGCGATCGGTCCCCGGACGCGCACGAAAAGGCCCGGCAGCAGCGCATTATCCTTATTGTCGAATATCGCGCGCACCGCGACCGTGCCAGTCGAGGGGTCGACTTGCGGCGAGACATAGTCGAGATGGCCTTTGTGCGGATAGCCCTCCTCATCCTGGAGACCGATTTCGATCGGGATGGTCGAAAGGTACGCCAGATCCGCGGTATTGACCGGACGACCGGCTTCGGCGTTGCTTCTCCGGACAGCCAGGATTTGCGGCTCGCTCAGCGTGAAATTGACGTAGATCGGGTCGGTCTGAACGATGGTTGCGAGTGTGGTCGGTCCGGATGCGCCGACGAGATTGCCGATATCGACTTGATGATTGGTGACGATACCGTCGAACGGCGCGAGCACCTTGGTAAAGCCAAGGTTGATAGTCGCGGTTTCGAGATTAGCCTGATCAATTCCAACAGTAGCCTTGTCCTGCTCGACGACGAAGGCCTGGTCTTGCGCTTGTTGCGCTGCAATTGATTTCTGCTGTTCCAATGTTTGGTAGCGGTTCAGATCGACCTGCGCTTCTCCGAGTACCCCCTGGTCTTTCGCCAATTGCGCTTTGGCCTGGTCGAGCTGCGCCTGATAGGTATCGCGCTCGATGCCGAACAGCTGCGTTCCCTTGGTGACCGC
>JBAQAB010000356.1:0-2181 GCA_049285535.1 Xanthobacteraceae bacterium | reverse complement strand
CTCGAACGCACCGTCGTCGAGGGCGGCGACGGCGTGCTGGGCGCCGCCGATGCGGCGCTTGCCTCCTAGCGCGCGGCAAATGATGGGTTTCGCAACGGCGCGGCCCGTCCTACATTCGTTGCAATGTCCACCACACTCCTCATCAGCCACCCAGCCTGTCTGCTGCATTTGACGCCAGCCGGCCATCCGGAGCGGCCCGACCGGCTGCGCGCCGTCGAGGCCGCGCTCGAGGCGGAAAAATTCCAGATGCTGGCGCGGGTCGAGGCGCCGCGCGCGCCGCTCGAAACCATCGCGCTCTGTCATCCGATGGATTACATCGAGGCCCTGTGCGACGCCACGCCGGCGGAAGGCATCGTCCACCTCGACGCCGACACCTCGATGTCGCCGGGCAGTTTTGAGGCGGCGCTGCGCGCCGCCGGCGGCGCGATCCACGCCGTCGACGAGGTCGTGGGCAAGAAGGCCGCCAATGCTTTTGTCGCCACGCGGCCGCCCGGCCACCACGCCGAAACCGCGCGCCCGATGGGATTCTGCTTTTTCGACAATGCCGGTATCGCCGCCCGCCACGCGCAGAACAAGCACGGCATCGCGCGCGCGGCGATCGTCGATTTCGACGTCCATCACGGCAACGGCTCGCAGGAGATATTCTGGGCCGACAAGACGGTGATGTATTGCTCGACGCATCAGATGCCGCTGTTTCCCGGCACCGGCGCCATCGGCGAAAGCGGCGACTACAACACCGTCGTCAATGCGCCGTTGCGTCCCGGTGACGGTGCCGAAAAATTCCGCGACGCCTTTGACAGCCGAATCCTGCCGCGGCTCGCCGAATTTCAGCCCGAGCTCGTCATCATCTCGGCCGGCTTCGATGCCCACTACCGCGACCCGCTGGCCAATATCAATCTCGAGGAAGCGGATTTTGCCTGGGCGACGCAAAAGATCATGGAGGTTGCCGATCGCCACGCCGGCGGCCGCGTCGTCTCGCTGCTTGAAGGCGGCTACGATCTTCAGGCGCTCGGCAATTCGGTGGCCGCGCATGTTAATGCGCTGATGCGGGGATAATTTTGTAGCCCGGATTGCGCAAGGCGCAATCCGGGAGCAAGACTCTCCCGGATTACGCGGCGCGTAATCCGGGCTACACTCAGGCGGACAATGGCGCAGGCGCAGGACAACAACACCGATATCGCGAAACTGCCGTTCGAGCGGGCGATCGAAGAGCTCGAGACGATCGTCAAGCGGCTCGAAGAGGGCAAGGTGCCGCTCGAGGAATCGGTTGCGATCTACGAGCGCGGGGAGGCGCTCAAGCACCGCTGCGAGGATCTGCTGCGCCAGGCCGAGGCGCGCGTCGAAAAGATCACGCTCGACGCCACCGGCAAGCCCACCGGCACCGAGCCGCTCGACGGCGAATAACCTGCATCCTGCCCCGCGACAGCGGGGAAGGGGGACCACCCTGCGCAGCAGGATGGTGGAAGGGGCGCGGGCGGCTGCGCAACGCAAGAGTTGTTGTTGCACGTTGACCTCCGAGATTTTCCTGTAACGGCAACGAAGCTCTGACTCAGAGGCCCCCTCCACCATCCTTCGCCCGCTGCGCGAGCTACGGATGGTCCCCCTCCCCCGCTATCGCGGGGGCGGATGAACGCAATCGCCCTCGCGATGCGCGCTCCTTCTCCCCGCGTGCGGGGAGAAGGTCGGGATGAGGGGGCCTCTCCGCTGGGCGCGGAATTGCGGCGCTCAGAATCGCGGAGAGGCCCCCTCACCCTCGTTCGCTACGCTCACTCGACCTCTCCCCGCACGCGGGGAGAGGTGAATGCAAGCTTTCTCATTCCCGCACGCGCCTTGGCCTGCGGGGCACCCGATCTCAGTCACATGAAGCGCGAAGCAGGAGCTAAAAGAACCGCGAGGGGTGGCTGGCCTCGTTGTCTGTCTTCGCTTTTCCCGTTTCGCCAAAATCATAAAGGATATGGAACGCCGGAAGACGCAGGGCCGACCTCCGCACCTTGGGGTGCGGCGCTGCCCCCACCCTGACCCTCCCCCGCTTGCGGGGGAGGGAATGGGAGGGGGCAGCTCGCCTTCCGGCGTTCCACCACGGCTCTTCCCAAGGGGTGTGTGGTCCCTTGGTGCGATCCGGGCCAGGTTTCGTGGGCAAACCGTCCAAGGGGCGGGGGTCACTCCGCCGACGATCTGACC
>JBAQAB010000355.1:0-4401 GCA_049285535.1 Xanthobacteraceae bacterium | reverse complement strand
TAACGAAGGCCACTGCGGTTCGCAGCTTGGCGGTGTTCGGGCTTCCACATCGGGCGCTCCATCGCGAATCAAGCGCCAAACAATGAACCACATCCGATTCATGCGATTCAAGTACTTCCCGGATCGGTTCTTAGGGGCGGGCAGCGAGGCGGACCATCGCATAGCGAATAGTCTTGCGGCGATCAGCGGACTTGTTCGGGTGCGCGCACGGGCTGCCAACGAAGTTGCGGACCCCAAGATCTTCCTCTTGGAGATTGCCGACCGCATCGAAACAGTCGCCAAGCTGCATCTGCTCCTGGCCTACTCCAATAGTGGGAATGTTCGGCTCGATCAGTATCTGCAAGAGATTTGCGACAGGCTTGGCAGTGCGCTTGCGATGAACGCGCCGGTTTATTCAGTTGACTGTTCCCCTGAACACATCGTGCCGGTCAATGTGGCGCTGCCGCTCGGCCTCATAACCGCTGAACTGTTTTCTAATTCACTCAAATATGCGCATCCCACTGGCCTTCCGGTGAGAATTTCGCTTTCGTGCAGTCGAACCCCGACGGACGAACTGCATCTTTCCTATGAGGATGACGGTGTGGGATTTCCAGAGTCATTTGACGTATCGCACGATGGACATTTGGGGATGCGGTTTATCCGCTCGCTGAGCGAACAGCTTGGAGCAACCCACAAATGGCTGAGCGATCCGCTTGGCGTCCAATTTGAAATGGAGTTTCCTTGCGAGAAATGATCACAACATGACAGAGCGCGAAAAACGGTCCCTTAAACTAATCGAGACGCCTCGCGTTGGACACGTGTTGATTGCTCCGCCGACATTAAATAGCAAGCAGCCACACGATAGATTACACCTGCGGGAACTGCGGCGCTGTGCTCCTGCACGCTGAGGACGGGCAAGTGCATGGGCTGCTCATCCACTGTAGCGATTGTGGGTCGTACAACACGACCGAGTGAGAAACCTTTTGCATGAAGTGCAACTTCCGTTCTGGATCTTTTTTACACAGCCAGGATCATCAACGGACATGCCTCGATGTCCGCTTCAGGTCTGCTTTACATCCCAATAACCGACATCGATCCCGGCCTTTGGACGCCAGCTTCGGGCCAATGCAATAGCGGACATTACGGCGCGGACAGGCGGCGTTTACCAGCTCAATCACCGGATCAAGAACCTGTTCGCGATCACTCACGGAATGATCGGGGCAAAACCCGGCGATATCCCTGTCGAGGAGCCGACAAAATTCGAGTTCGTTATCAATCTCACGACTGCCAAGGCGCTCGGTATCACCGTGTCACCGAATCTGCTCGCGCTCGCCGACGAGGTGATCGAATAGGGCATTTATTGCCGCAGTGCCGCTCGTCTCTTTCTCGCCCTTCCCGACCAATCGCGGCGCTGGAAAATCTTGGTCGCTAACGGCGGCATAGCGGACATCGGGAGGCGTTAGAGCCGGAAGCCTCGGCACCCATTGACCCAGCGGAGACATGGGGGCGGCGCTTGCCCCTTATTCTGCCGCAGCGGGTTGTGCGTCAGTCCATAGCTCCGGCTGCAGCTCCTCCTTGCGGTCCGGGAAGAAGAGCGCGCAACCCAGCGTCACGACGGAGAAAACAGTCAGCACCGTGGTGACGGCGGCCACGCTGCCGGTGCGCTCATATAATGTGGACACCAGCGGAGCCGCGGCGGCGGAGCCCAGGAAGCCGACGAAGAAACGCACAGAATAAATCTTGGCGCGCAGTGCGGGTGAGATGTAGCGGGCGGTCATCGTATCGTTGACGGTGACCTGGCCGAAGACGGAGGCGGCGACCACGGCCGCCAGCGGTAGCACCAGCCAGCCTTGCGCGAAGGAAAGCGCCAGCATCGCCGGTGCCAACACGATGCTGACCGGCAGAAAAACTCGCTTCAGTGTGGTGCGGTCGATCATCCGGCCGACGTTGAACTGGGTGAGCGCACCGCACAGGGTCACCAAGAAGGCGGCGAGGCCAACCAGCGGCAACAGGTTAGCGCTTCCGGCCAGCCTCTCCTGGAGCAGCTTTGGCAGCAGTAGCGTGAAAGCGTTGAACACCAGCCCTGAAGCCATGGCGATCAACATCAGCACTAGCACGGCTCGTCGCACTAGACGACGAGGAATTGGCGGAAACGGGCGGCGGTTGACATGATGCATGTGGGCCGGAACAAGGGGAGTGCGCATCCACAGCAACCCGACGACAGCACAGAGCACGCCGGGTGCGATGAAGGCGGCGCGCCAGCTAACGGTGTTGGCCAGTAAGGCAGTTACGATCGGGGCCAACGCGACACCTAAGTTGCCGAACACGCCGTTCACGCCAATGGAGTGGCCGGGTTTTTCACCAGCTGCCTCCACCAGCATCGTCGTCCCTATTGGATGGTAGATCGCGATGAACCCTCCGGCGAATGACAAGGCGATTGCCAGCATTGTAGGGGAATGGGAGAAACCGGCGCCGATTAGACTAGCGGCCGTGCCCAAGAAGAACGCAGTCATTAAAATCTTGTGGCCGACGTGCTGCGCCAGCCAGCCCTGCGGCAGTGACAGCAGGCCGTAGAGTACGAACATGCCGGTGGCGAGCGCGAGGATCGGGCCATACGACGAGCCGAACGGGCCGCCGGGAACTGCCATCGCCAGCGCGGCAGTGGGCAGTATCACTAAGCTGTAATGGGTGATCGTGTGGGCGGTGTTGATGAACGCGATCTGCCGAAGAACTGGAGTCATGATGTTGTATCCTTCGCATTCGCGCGATGGCCATAGCGGCTGCGGTCCCGGTCCAGATAGGCCTTTGTATCGGTGAGGTGTTAGCGCTATATCGGCAAGATATGTCGCTATCCCGCCAAACCGCACTTGCCAAACTGATCCCCGATAGGGCGAAGGCACCGGTCGTCGGCGTCAGCAGTCATTGGCCGTCTCGAAGCGAGAAGGCGCGGCACACCCACTCGCGACATCAGCTAATGTATTCGCAAAAGGGCGTAATCCACGTCTCCACTCCGACCGGAAGCTGGATACTTCCCCCGACAAGGTCGATCTGGATCAGCGGCGGCATCCCCCACGCCCTTGTCGTTAAGCGTCCTGTCGAACTCATCACTTTGTGGGTGGCTCGCGACGCCCCGGGCGCGCCAAGTTGGACCGGTTGCAACGTCGTAAGCGTCTGCCCGCTCATCCGTGAACTGTTGATCGTCTGTTCGGAGCAGCCTTGGGACTATCCGCGCGTCTCGCGCTCTTCGCGTCTCGCGCAGGTTCTTCTCGAACAACTCGAGGTGCACGAGCAGGCGCCGCTGGAGCTACCCGAGTTGAGAGACCCAAGAGCCGAACGGGTCGCCGCCATGCTCAGAGCA
This sequence comes from Xanthobacteraceae bacterium, assembly GCA_049285535.1. GTDB lineage: Bacteria > Pseudomonadota > Alphaproteobacteria > Rhizobiales > Xanthobacteraceae > BOG-931. The sequence continues at coordinate 1,064 of JBAQAB010000355.1, read as the reverse complement.
GATCCGGCGGACCGGAGGCCGCTCGCCGAGTTAGCGGCGGCGGCAGGCGCAAGTCACAGGACGATCGAACGCCTTTTCGCTTCCGAAACTCGAATGTCTTTCGGCAGATGGCGCGTGCGGCATCGAATGATCACCGCGCTGGAGCAGTTGGCGCACGGCGATAGCGTCAGCAATGTTGCTTACGCCGTTGGTTACGAGACACCGTCGAGCTTTATAGCAGCCTTCAGGGCTTCCTTCGGCACGACGCCGACGGCTTACTTCCAAGAAACATCACATCGTCACTCTTGAGGCTCCCGCTAATGTTGCGGTGCATGAGTCCGGAAATGGCCCGTAACTGACATCGCACAATGTCCGGCTTATTTCCGTTATGCGGGGCTAAGCGGAAGTAACGCGGACGTCGGCCAAAGTCCGTTTTTGACCCATAGCCGAACGCTCTAGTTGGTCTTAGTCGCGTTACTTTCACCCCATTGCGTTACCAGAGTGGCCGGTGCGAAAATGTTGACGATGGCTCGGATGGGCCACCACCCGTCAGCCATCCCTGAGACGATAAACAAGGGAGAATTTGAGATGAGCATCATCAGAAAATTGTGTTTAGCCTCAATTCTTGCGCTGCCGTTCGCGGCGCCGGTTCAGGCTCAAAATCCACAAGAGGGCGATTACTACGCCCCGGGCCCGACAACGCCGATACATGCGACACCTGCGCAAACGCTGAAATTAAAGGATGGCGATTACTACGTCGGCGACACGATGGTCCTCAACCACAAGCGCATGGCGGCCCTGAAAGAATGCACCAGCGGGCGAAAGTTTGCTTCCGACCGTTACGTGGCATGCATGTCGAGGCTGGGCGAAGCTCCCTAGCCGGCAAGATCGAGGCCACCGTTATTGGTGGCCTCTTTATTTTCTTGCGCGGACCGCAAACGCGATGTCGGGTTCTGGCCGATGCTGTCGAAAAAGGCTCTAATTCTATCGTCGTGCCGCTCGATGCGTCCTCTGTTGAATTGAGTTTTGGCCTTAGATGGTGGCCACCACCTTGACGCGGAGACTCCCGTGACGCCTACGCAGCC
>JBAQAB010000354.1:0-23001 GCA_049285535.1 Xanthobacteraceae bacterium | reverse complement strand
GCGCACCCCAGCGTGTGATGGCGCGGAATTTCTCCGCGTCGAGCGTGTCGAGCGAGACGTTGATGCGACGGATGCCGGCCGCGGCCAGCCCATCGGCATATTTGGCGAGCTGGGAGCCGTTGGTGGTCAAGGTCAGCTCATCGAGCGCGCCCGAGCGCAGATGCCGCGACAGCGACGTGACGAGCGTCATAATGCCGCGACGGACCAGCGGCTCGCCGCCGGTGAGCCGCAGTTTGCGGACGCCGCGCGCGACAAAGGCCGAACACAGCCGGTCGATCTCCTCCAGCGTGAGGACCTCTGCCTTCGGGAGAAACGACATGTTTTCCGCCATGCAATAGACGCAGCGGAAGTCGCAGCGGTCGGTCACCGAGACGCGCAAATAGCTAATGGCCCGGCCGAACGGATCGACTAGCTCCGGATGTCCGGAGGCGCCGTCGAGTTCCAAGCTGGGCAGGCTGGCTGGCACGCTATCCATGCCTCAAGAGATAGTCAGCCCAATGTGCCGGATAAAGCCCTGATCGTCCAGAATTTTTCCCGAAAACGCCGGGCTCGCCGCGCTTTCCCCAGCGTTATCGCGTCGCCGGCGGCGGTGGGAACGGCGATGCCGACGTTGGTGGCGGAGGCGGGAACACATTGTCTTGCGGCGGCGCTTGCTCCGGGGCGGCAATCGAAGGCTCTGTCGGTCCCTGCGTCGATGCCGGCCTCGGCGCCGCAGGCCTGGGTCGTACGACAGCAGCGCGCGGCCTCGGCTTCACCTTGCGCGGGGGCGGGGCGGGGGGCGGAAGCACCTGCAGTGCCGCGACAACCGGATTGGGGACAAGATCCGGCGGCGGCTTGCTGAACCAAGAGCCTTCCGCCTGGTGAACCGCGAGCTGAATCGTTTGTGGCACGTAGCCATTCAGGCTGAATGAAACCGCCTGGCCTGTCACTGGCACGGCGAGCGAGCACGGCGTCGAACAGGTCTGGCCTTGTGCGGTCTGAACGTTCGCTCCTGCCGGCACGGATTGAAACTGGAGGACTTGGGCTGGCGGGGATGACTTGAACATATCGGACGTGGAGCCCGAACTGGAGCATCCTGCCAGTGCGGCGCCCAAGGCGATCATGGCGACGGCGAACAGCCGAACACGCAACATCATGCACTCCCCGTGCCTGGCGTGAACCTAGGCCGCTCGGATTTTTGGGTAAAGCGGCGAGATGTTTACGTGCTCGCGGCGCGAGCAACTGCCTTAAACAGCATCGCAAATACGACGACACCGGCCCAAACGGAAGAAGCAATGTAACACCAATGATTTACCGACAGCTCGACCAGTCAATGTGCAACAAGGCCTGTCAGTTTTGGCCGTTAACCCTAATGAATCCTTTGCTCAACTGTGGCGCGGCGAACACACTCGATGGGTTACGCTCGGCCGGCTTCGATGTCCCGGATGGCTGCCGGTAGATCGGCATACGAGCCGATGATGCGGTCGGGACGCAAGAGCGCGATCGGCACCTCGCTATAACCAAAGTCGACGGCGATGACCGGTACCGTCGCGGCGCGGGACGTCCGGATATCCGTTCCGGAATCCCCGACCATGATGGCCCGCGTGGTCTCGCCGCCGGCGCGCTCGATGGTGAGCCGCAGCATTCGAGGATCGGGCTTTTGCACGCCGAACGTATCCTGGCCGCAAACGGCGGCGAAATGCCGTGTCAGCTGCAGCATGTCCAGAAGCCTGACCGAGAGCCATTCGAGCTTGTTGGTGCAAACCGCGAGACGATGGCCCTCGTCAGCCAAGTGCTCGAGCGTCGCTTCAAGCTGTGGAAATGGCCGCGAGTGGTCGGCGATATGTGCGGCGTAATGTTCGATGAACGCGGCGAACAGCCGATCAAGCTCGGCTTTCGAAGAGGCCCGACCCTCGGTGGCCAGCGCGCGTTCGATCATGGCCTTTGCGCCGCCGCCGATCATGCGCCGGGCGGAGTCGTATTCGACGGGCGGCAAGCCCTCCCGAGCCAGAATGATGTTCAGCGTAGAAATGAGATCGGGAGCGGTATCGATCAGCGTGCCGTCGAGATCGAAAACGATGGTGAGCATGCCATTCCGGGTAGCGGTCGTGGGCCGCTAACGCAAGGCTTCAGGCTCCAAGGCTTTAGGATTCAAGGCCCTAGGATCGAACTCGGAAGGCGGCTACACACCCCGTCATGAATGTTGACGCCTACAAACAGGCAGCGGCCGCGCGGGCGGTCGAACTGGTGCGCTCGGGCATGCGCCTCGGATTGGGCACCGGTTCAACCGCGCAAGCTTTTATCGAATTGCTGGCGGAGCGCCTGCGTGCGGGGCTCAACGTCGTTGCTGTCCCGACCTCGGAGGCAACGCGTACGCAGGCGGCGCGGCTCGGCATCGCGCTCACCACGCTCGACGACACGCCCGAGCTCGATCTTACCATCGACGGCGCCGACGAGATTGCGCCCGATCTGACCCTGATCAAGGGCGGCGGCGGAGCGCTGTTGCGCGAGAAGATCGTGGCCTCGGCTTCGGCGAAAATGGTGGTCATCGCCGACGAGTCAAAATGGGTACCGGTGCTCGGCCGCTTCCCGTTGCCGATTGAAATCGCGCCGTTTGGCGCGGCCGCCACCCGCCGTGCGGTTGAAGCCGCTGCCGCCGCGGCGGGATGCCCCGGGCCGGCGCCGTTGCGCATGGCGCAAAACGGCCACGCTTTCGTCACGGATGGCGGGCACTGGCTCCTCGACGCCCAGTTGCAGCGCATTGCCGATCCGCAGGGTCTTGCGAACAGGCTCTCCGCCATTCCGGGCGTTATGGAACATGGTTTGTTCATCGGCCTCGCCGGGGCTGCTATCCTTGCCGGTCCGGATGGGGTTCGCCTTGTCGAACGACCTTGATCTCAAGCTCGAAGGGAGTGCGCCTATGATCGCCCGTCTCTACACGCGTCACGTTATGGCCGCGCTGATCGCGCTTTTTGTGATCGGTATCGTTCAGCCAGCTTTGGCTCAGACTCCGGCCGCCACCGGCCCGCAGCCGTCTCCGGGCGCGCTGCTGCTGGCTAAGCAAATCGTCGAGATCAAGGGCGTTCCAGGCATATTCGCCCCGCTGGTCCGCGGCGTGGTCGAAAAGACCAAGAACATGTTCATGCAAACCAATTTCATGTGGGCCAATGACCTCAATCAGGTCGCGGCGATCGAGGAGAAAAAATTAGCTCCACGCGTCAGCGAACTCGTCGATGCGACCGCGCGCATGTATGCCCAGCACTTCACCGAGGCGGAATTGAAACAATTGCTGGCGTTCTACCAATCGCCGGTCGGCAAAAAGGCGCTGGTCGAGGAGCCGAAGGTGCTTGACGAGTCGATGGCCTATGCCGGCACCTGGGGGGACAACCTGTCCCAGGAAGTTATTGGCGACATGCGCGATCAGATGAAAAAGCGCGGCCACGATATGTAAAGCGACAAAGCAAGATGGCTGATTACGACGTCGATCTTTTCGTTATTGGAGGCGGCTCGGGCGGCGTGCGCGCCGCGCGCATTGCCGCCGAGCACGGCGCGCGCGTGATGGTTGCCGAGGAATATCGCCTCGGCGGCACCTGCGTCATTCGCGGCTGCGTGCCGAAGAAGCTGTTGGTCTATGCGTCGCGGTTTCGCGGCGAGTTCGAGGATGCCGCCGGCTACGGCTGGACGGTGCCGCAATCGTCATTCGATTGGGCGACCTTGATTGCCAACAAGGATCGCGAAATTGCCCGCCTCGAAGCGGCTTATGGCGCCACGCTCAACAAAGCGGGCGTCAAAGTGGCGAAGAGCCGCGCCGTTCTTGTCGACCCTCACGCGGTGCACTTGGCGAGCGGTGAGCGCGTGCGCGCGGCTTACGTCCTGATCGCTACCGGCGGTACGCCGAGCTACGGCGATCCCATCCCGGGTATCGAGCACGCCATCACTTCGAACGAGGCGTTTCATCTGCCGGAATTGCCGCGCCGCGTTGTAGTTCAGGGCGGCGGTTATATCGCCGTCGAGTTCGCCGGCATTTTCGCCGGCCTGGGCTCGCAGGTGACGCTGGTTTATCGCGGCGAGAACATCTTGCGCGGCTTCGACGACGACGTGCGCCAGCACTTGCGGGTCGAGATGGAAGCGCACGGCATCAGGGTTCTGACCGGCTGCAAGGTCGCGGCGATAGAAAAAGCCGACGGCCATTATTCGGTGCAGTTGTCGAGCGGCAATCACGTGCCGGCCGATCGCGTCATGTTCGCCACCGGCCGGAATCCCAACATCGCCAAGCTTGGGCTCAAGGAGGCGGGCGTCGAGATCGCCAAGAACGGTGGCATCGCGGTCGATGAATATTCGCGCACTACGGCAGCGAACATTTATGCCGTCGGCGACGTCACCAACCGCATCAATCTCACTCCGGTCGCCATCCGCGAGGGCCATGCTTTCGCCGATAGCGTATTCGGCGGCAGGCCCACGGCCGTCGATCACGCCAACGTGCCGACGGCGGTGTTTTCGGAGCCTGAGATCGGGACGGTCGGCCTCACCGAAGCGGAAGCGCGCGCCCGGCTGGCGCGGACCGACATCTACAAGGCCATGTTCAGGCCGCTTAAGGCGACGCTATCCGGGCGCGCCACGAGCGTGCTGATGAAGCTCGTCGTCGATGGCCATTCCGACCGCCTGGTCGGCTGTCATATCGTCGGCGAGGGGGCTGCCGAAATGGCTCAGCTCGCCGCCGTCGCCGTGAAGATGGGCGCCAAAAAAGCCGACTTTGACGCCACCATCGCGTTGCATCCGACTGCCGCCGAGGAGCTGGTCACCATGCGCAAGAAGACCGCGAGCTTCGCCCGGGAAGCCGCTGAATAGGCGACATTATCCAGGGCCTGTCGCGGCCACGGGCGGTTGTGTATATATGCCGCTGTCATTCCGGCCGAACCGCCTGGGCGGCGGCGGCCGGAATCCATAACCACCGTTTGTGAATATGGATTCCGAGTTCGCCGTCGCGTGGGCGTCCCGAAATGACGGTTTGGAGATGCGTATGTCGAAACTCATAAACGCGGTGAAGTGGGGTCCGGATTCCTGGCGCGGCAAGCCGATCCTGCAGGTGCCGGATTATCCCGACCCCAAGGCGCTGGCCGACGTCGAGGCGCAGCTTGCCACTTTTCCGCCGCTGGTCTTTGCCGGCGAGGCGCGCAATCTCAAGGCTGCGCTGGCCAAGGTCGCGGGCGGCCAGGCTTTCCTGCTGCAAGGCGGCGATTGCGCCGAAAGCTTTGCCGAGCACGGCGCCAACAATATCCGCGACTTCTTCCGCGTCTTTTTGCAGATGGCGGTGGTGCTCACCTATGCGGCGGCATGCCCGGTGGTAAAGGTCGGCCGTATTGCCGGTCAGTTTGCCAAGCCACGCACGTCGCCGACCGAAAAGCGAAACGGCGTCGAACTGCCGGTCTATCGCGGCGACATCATCAACGGCACCGACTTCACGCCCCAAGCACGGACACCGGAGCCGCGCCGGCAATTGGAGGCCTATCGCCAATCCGCGGCGACGCTCAATCTCCTGCGTGCCTTCGCCAAAGGCGGTTATGCGAGCCTCGACAATGTGCATCGCTGGATGCTCGAATCCGTGAGCGGCTCGCCGCAGTCCAAGCGCTATCGCGACCTGGCCGACCGCGTTTCTGGCGCGCTGGATTTCATGCGCGCCTGCGGCCTGACTTTCGCCGTCGATTCGAGCCTCGGCACCACCGATTTCTACACCAGCCACGAAGCGCTGTTGCTCGGCTACGAGCAAGCCTTCACCCGCGTCGATTCGACGACCGGCGACTGGTACTGCACCTCTGGCCACATGGTATGGGTCGGCGACCGCACCCGGCAGGCCGATCACGCGCATATCGAATATTGCCGGGGCATCAAGAATCCGCTCGGTCTGAAAACCGGTCCGACGCAGAAGCCGGACGAGCTCTTAAAGCTCATCGACATTCTCGATCCGGACAACGAGCCCGGCCGCCTGACGCTGATCTGCCGTGTCGGCGCCGACAAGGTCGCCGACCTGCTGCCGGCCATGGTCCGCGCCGTCAAACGCGAGGGCCGCAACGTGGTGTGGTCGTGCGATCCGATGCACGGCAACACCATCACCTCGGTGACCGGCTACAAGACGCGGCCGTTCGACCAGATCCTCAAGGAAGTCCGCGGCTTCTTTCAGGTCTGCGCCGCCGAGGGCGTCTATCCTGGCGGCGTGCATCTGGAGATGACCGGCAAGGACGTCACCGAATGCACCGGCGGCGCCCGCGCCATCAGCGACGAGGACCTCAACGACCGCTATCACACGGTGTGCGACCCGCGGCTCAATGCCGAGCAGTCGATTGATCTTTCGTTCTTGCTGGCCGACCTGCTCAAATCCAAGCGCGAGGGCACGGCGACGCAATTACCTGCGGTCGCCGGGCTGTAACGGGGCAGGCAGTTCCGCTTGCCGGGAACTTGTTTTAGACCTTCACCATGAACGAGCGTCCCGCCGACCGTCTGGCCATCGCCGTGGCACAGCTCAATCCGATCGTCGGCGACGTATCCGGCAATCTCGAACGCGCCCGCAAGGCGCGCGCGCAGGCCGCGCGTGAGGGCGCTGACATCATCGCCTTCTCCGAGCTTTTCATCGCCGGTTATCCGCCCGAAGATCTGGTGCTCAAGCCGGCGTTCCAGGCGGCGTGCCGGGCTGCGGTCGAGGACTTGGCGCGCGATACCGCTGACGGCGGCCCGGCCGCGCTGATAGGAACGCCGTGGGTGGAGGACGGCAAGTTATACAATGCCTATGCGCTGCTAGCGGGCGGCCGCATTGATGCCATCCGCTATAAGGTCAATTTGCCGAATTACGGCGTTTTTGACGAAAAGCGCGTCTTTGCCTCCGGGCCGGTGCCCGGACCCGTCAACTACCGCGGCGTGCGGCTCGGCCTGCCGGTCTGCGAGGATACCTGGACCGACTGGGGCGACTACGAGAACGTCGTCGAATGCCTGGCCGAGACCGGCGCCGAACTGCTCATCGTGCCGAACGGCTCGCCCTATTGGCGCGACAAGATCGACGTGCGGCTCAATGTCTGCGTGGCGCGCGTCACCGAGGCGGGTTTGCCGCTCATTTACATCAATCAGGTCGGCGGCCAGGACGAGCTGGTGTTCGACGGGGCGTCGTTCGCGCTCAACGCCGACTGCTCGATCGCCTTCCAGCTGCCGGCGTTCCGCGAAATAGTGGCGATGACGCAGTGGTCGCGCATCGACGGCGGCTGGCGTTGCGCTCAGGGAGCGATGGCGCCGGCCGAGGATTTGGACAAATCGGATTACGCCGCCTGCGTGCTGGGCCTGCGCGATTATGTCGACAAGAACCGCTTCAAAGGCGTGGTGCTCGGGCTCTCCGGCGGCATCGACTCGGCGCTATGCGCGGCCATGGCGGTCGATGCACTGGGCAGCGAACGCGTGCGCTGCGTGATGCTGCCCTATCGCTACACGTCGCAAGAGTCGCGAACCGACGCCGCCGCAGCCGCCGACGCGCTCGGCGTGCGATACGACATTGTGCCGATCGAAAGCGCGGTGCACGGCCTCGAAACGGCGCTGGCCGGCGTTTTTGCCGGTGCGCCGCGCGACGTGACCGAGGAGAATTTGCAGGCGCGCGCCCGTGGCGTCATCCTGATGGCGATCTCCAACAAGTTCGGCCTGATGGTGGTGACGACCGGCAACAAGTCGGAAATGTCGGTTGGGTACGCCACGCTTTACGGCGACATGAACGGCGGCTTCAATCCGATCAAGGATCTCTACAAGCACGAGGTGTATCGGCTGGCGCGGTTGCGCAACGGCTGGAAGCCTGACGGCGCGCGCGGTCCCGATCGCACGGTCATTCCCGAGAATGTCATAACCCGGGCGCCGAGCGCGGAGCTGCGCGAGAACCAGACCGACCAGGACACGCTGCCGCCCTATGACGTGCTCGACCAAATACTCGAACGGCTGGTCGAACGCGAGGAGTCGATCGCGACCATCGTCGCGGCTGGCTTCGACCGCGATATCGTGATGAAGATCGAGCGCATGCTCAATCTCGCAGAGTACAAGCGGCGGCAGGCCGCGCCGGGCGTGAAGGTTACGCTGAAGAATTTTGGCCGCGACCGCCGCTATCCGATCGTCAATCGCTTCACCGATCCCGGGACGCCGAATCCTGCCTCTGCCGGTTCGGCCTTGAAGGGCGCGGCCATGCCGAAGGCCGGCACGGCGGATTTTTGAGACTATGTCGGAGCAAAAGTGGAAACCGGTTTTTCGATAAGGTCATGCTCAACCAACAACTAGACCCTGATCCGATTCAATCGAACTGGACCGCGGTCTAGTGCGGCGACGGCTCGGACGGCATTTGCGACGATGACAGGAACGGCGGCCCGACGACCCGCACGGGGCGCTTGGCATCGTCGGGTGGGGCGGCGCTTGCCGTTGCCGGCACCGGCGTCGCATTGGCGGCGGGATTGCCCGGCAGGGCTGCAGCCGTAACCGCGGCCGGCTGCTTGCCGTAGGGCTTCGGCGGCTGCGACAGCGCTTTCGCATTCTGATCGGTGACGACGATATCGCCGCTCACGAGCGTCGAGGAATCGTCGGCGTTCTTGAGCGCGTCTTGCCAGCTCTCGCCCGGCTTGCGGCACGAACAGCCGGAGACGAGCTGCGTGCGATACCGAAATGCGGTGGGCAGCGCGGTGTAGAGCTGACCGGCGGTCGACACCGCCTGATCCATGCTCTCGCCCGGATTGCGGTAGGAATAGAGCGCGACATCGGCGGCGGGGCATTCGCGCTGGCAGGTCAGCTGGTCTTCGGCAAAGTGCGACGGCAGGGTCGAATAAGAGACCGGGAAATAATACCCGTCGCAGCTTCGTACGCAGACGGTGTGATAGGTCCCGTTCGGCGCGCCGTCGCCGTTCGGGTTCACGATGGTGCCGCCGCCGAACAGCGCGTCGAAAAAGCCTTGCGGGCCGCCCTGCGAATTGGCCGCCGCGGTATACTGCGCACCGCAGCTATTTTGCGCCAATTGCCCGATCAGCGCGCGGCGCTGGTCGGCCTGACCGGAGGTCCCGCTCTGCAATTGCTGCAGATCGCTCGTCATGCGATCGAGATCGCCGCGCATCTGCTGAATCTGCGACGTGATCGGCCCGCATTGCGGCGACAGCGCCGAGAACAAGGCAAAGAAACCCGAGCCGGCACAGCCGGCCTTGTGCGCTTGCGCGGTGGCGCGATCGATTTCGGCCTGCTTCTTGGCGATGGCGTCTTGGGATTGCTGAATCTGGGCAGCGCGGCCGGGATCGGCGGTGCCGCGATCGAACGCGGCGAGCTGGCCTTCGAGCCGCACGCAAACCGGATTGCTGGTCGCCGGATTGAGCGGCGTCTGGTTCGGTGACGGCTGGCCGCCGGGCGGCTGATAGGGCGCCTGCTGGTAGGCCGGCTGAGGATACGCCGGCTGGTTCGGCGCCTGCGGAATGGATCCCGGCGGGACCGGATAGCCCTGCGCCAAAGCCGGAGCGGACAGGGCCGCGACGCCAAATATGCCGGCAAGCACGGCGCCAAGCGCCGTTCGCGGCGTGGCCCTGCCTGGACTCCAGAATTTATCGAGCATTGTCGCGTCCCAAAGCCGGTTCGGCCGAACCTTCCCTCAAATGGGCGGCGGATAAGGCCCCGCAATGGTGACTAAAGTGTGAAAGCCCGGTTGTCACTCGGCATCGGGCTGATTTTCGGGCCGGGCGCGATCGAAAGCGGGGAGCGCCAGACAGGCCGCATCGACGCCGACGATCTTGGGGAAGCGGTCCAACGGCACCTTCAGGCGCCGGGCATTGTTGACCTGCGGCACCAGGCAGAGATCGGCCAGCGTGACCTTGTCGCCGCAGGCATAGGGGCCGGGCTCGAGCAGCGCCTCGAGCGCCTCGAAGCCGGTAAGCACCCAATGATGGTACCAGGCGTCGATGGCGCTTTGCTCCTGGTGCAGCTCGTTCTTCAGGTAGCGCAGCGGGCTGGTATTGTTGAGCGGGTGGATGTCGCAGGCGATCAGTTCGGCGAGCCCGCGCACCTTGGCGCGGGCGATCGGGTCTTTCGGCAGCAGCGCCGGCTCGGGATGGGTTTCTTCCAGATATTCGATGATGGCAAGCGACTGGATCAGGACGTTGCCGGCCGGCGTGACCAGAACCGGCACCCGCATTTGCGGATTGACGGCGCGGAACTCCGGCCGTTTGTTGTGGCCGCCGTCCTTGACCAGATGGATGGACTTCGTCTCGTAGGCGATGCCCTTGAGATTGAGCGCGATGCGGACGCGATAGGCGGCCGAAGAGCGGAAATAGGAATAAAGCTTCACGTCTCCTCCATCGGTCCGTCGCGCTCGATCGTCTCGGCGACGAGCTGCGCGGATCGGTCGATGATCTGCTGCAGCGCGCGATTAAACGCTTCGCGATCGCTCGGGGTGAGAATGTCGGTAAGCCGCTCCGCGAAATCGAGTGCGTGTGGTGCGAGCTCTTCATAGATCGCCCGGCCGGGCCCGGTCAGCGAGAGAAACGACTCGCGCATGTCGGCGCGGTTGGTCTTTCGCGCCACGAGCTTGCGCTTTTCCAGAAGCGCGACCGCGCGCGACACCTTGGTCTTGTGCATGTGGGTATGCGTGCCGATCGCCTTGCCGGTCATCACGCCGTACTGGCCGAGCGTCACCAGGACCCGCCATTCCGGGACGCCGATCCGGTAGCGCCGCGCATAGACACGCGACAGCGCTTGCGAAACGAGGCTCGCCACGACGTTGAGCCGATAGGGCAGGAACTGTTCGAGTTTCAGCGGCGCCTGTTCGGCGGCCGCCGGGGAGGGCTCCCGGCTATCGCTTTCCATCGCGCGTTGAACCGCCATTCGTCACCGTGTCATTGCCGACAAAGGATTGCATCGGTGCACCGGCCAGTTCCCGGCGTGGTCCCATCCCCGACGGTCCCGCATGAGAAGGGGACGCGCTGCCACGAAGATGAACGAACTTGATGGCCCACGCAACGGCACCCCGGGCGGGTGTCATCGCGCTCGCCGGCGGGCTATTTCTGCTGTTGCAACCAGCGGCGGCCGCTTCAGCGTCGATCGGGTGCGGTCCGGAAAGAGCTGGTCTTGGCGGCGCGTCGACGCCCTTAAATCAGCGCGAGCACTCGATGGCGACGAAGTTGTCGCAATTGCCGCCCTTGCAGGTGGTCGGATCGCTGGTCGGGATGGCGCCGGTGATGTCGTCGCGATCGACCTTGCGATATGACAGCGCCTGGGCGAATTGCCGCGACTTGCAATAGGCGCTCGCCACCGGCGCGCCGCACGGCGCACCCGAAGCAAGACAGCGGTCGACACCATAGCCGTCGCCGTCGTTGGCGATGATGAACATCCGCTTTTCGGCCTGAGCTGCAGCGGCGGCAAGAAGCACGGCCGCGGCGGCGGTGGCCGCAATCACGAAACGCATGGTTCCCCCACCAGGCGCTTGCGCGCCAACACCCAACCGACCTTCGATCTAGATTGACTTAACAATGCGACCGCAGGGTTAAGCTTTCGTTAAGTGACCGGGTCCGGCGTGGCGCCCTAGCCGCAGTGTGACGGGTGGGACATTTTCGGCGACAAGCGCGTGGCCGTTACGAGCGGCCGCGCCTATATGGCTGGCCTAGCCGTAGGCGATGGTAGAAAGGGTCCAAATTTGATTGCGGAATCAATATTGACCTGTCCAAAGTGTGGGCATCAGGCAGCTGAAACTATGCCGACGGACGCTTGCCGGTTCTTCTATGACTGCAAGGGGTGTGGAGAGCGGCTCAAGCCTCTCCCCGGCGATTGCTGTGTGTTCTGTTCCTACGGCTCTGTGCCGTGCCCCTCTGTTCAGGCGAATGCCAAACCCTTGACGTGATGTCGGTCCTCGACCATTCTGCGCGCCATGTACGGTCACGCCTCCATCTGCGGCATTTGCCGGGAGATTATTCGCTAGCGCCACACGCTGGCTGCGGCCGTCTTTTCTCACCGTCGAGATTTTGGACACGCCCGGCCAGCAGGCTGATGGCGTAATCTGCTATTTCGCATGGTTTGATTCGATGATGGACCTGAGACTCTACGATACGCTGACGCGCGAGAAGCGGGTTTTCAAGCCGCTCGATCCGTCGAACGTGCGCATGTATGTGTGCGGGCCGACGGTCTACGACTTCGCCCATATCGGCAACGCGCGGCCGGTGATCGTGTTCGACGTGCTGTTCCGGCTGTTGCGCCATCTCTACGGCGCCGACCACGTCACCTACGTCCGCAACATCACCGACGTCGACGACAAGATCAACGCGCGCGCGGCGGAGGAATATCCCGGCTTGCCGCTGAACGAGGCGATCCGCCAGGTCACGGAGACCACCGACCGCCAGTTTCACGAGGACGTCGCCGCGCTCGGCTGCCTGCCCCCCACACACGAGCCGCGCGCCACCGAGCACATCGCCGAGATGCGTACGCTGATCGGCCGGCTGATCGCGTCAGGCAATGCCTATGTCGCCGAAGACAATGTACTGTTTTCGGTGCCGTCGGATCCCGATTACGGCCAGTTGTCCAAACGGCCGCTCGACGAAATGATCGCCGGCGCGCGCGTCGAGGTCGCGCCCTACAAAAAGGATCCGCGCGACTTCGTGCTGTGGAAGCCGTCGAAACCGGGCGAACCGGCCTGGCCGTCACCCGCCGGCATCAGAACGCCCGGACGGCCCGGCTGGCACATCGAATGCTCGGCGATGTCGTGGAAATATCTCGGCGAGATGTTCGACATCCACGGCGGCGGCATCGATCTCGTCTTTCCGCACCACGAGGACGAGATCGCGCAATCGCGCTGCGCCTTCCATACGCCGGTGATGGCAAATTACTGGATGCACAACGGCTTCTTGCAGGTCGAAAGCGAGAAGATGTCGAAGTCGCTCGGCAATTTTGTGACGATTCATGAGCTGCTGGAGGACTGGCCAGGTTCCGTTTTGCGCTTCCAGATGATTAAGACGCATTATCGGCAGCCGATCGACTGGACGAAAAAAGGTACCGAAACCGCCATGCTTGAGTTAGATGGGTTTCACACATTCACGGAGCATTGCGATAAGACCAAAGGTCGAGTTTTGCCTTCCGTAATTGAAGCTTTGGAAGACGATCTGAATACGCCCCAGGCGATCACTGAAATTCGGAAGCTGGTCGAAGAATGCCGAACCGGCGGGAATCCTGATTCTCAGTCAGCTCGCGATCTTTTCGCGACCTATAACTTTCTAGGGATAGCACCAGTCAGCTATCGAGAGATTTACAGGAAACAGCACGGCGACCTCGACGAGGCGAAAGTTAGGACTTTGATCGACGAACGGATGGCGGCTCGCAAGGCAAAAGACTTCAAAGAATCCGACCGCATCCGCGATGAACTCGCCAAAATGGGCGTCGTGCTGAAAGACACCAAGGACGGCACCACCTGGGAGATCGCGCGATGAACGCCGGACGCGCAAGAATTCCCTCTCCCTTTACGGGAGAGGACGCCTCGCGAAGCCAGGCGGGTGAGGGTTTGGGCGGTGCGGTTTTGCGCGGCGGTTCGGCTGGTCTCCACGGACCCTCACCCGGCCATTCGCTACGCTCACGGCCGACCTCTCCCGTAAAGGGAGAGGGTAGAAACGGCGTTGACCGCGAAATGCAACGACGGGCGCGTGGCTTACGCGTCCGTATGACTGATGCGGAACGCAAACTGTGGTTTGCCCTTCGGGATAGACGGTTTGCCGGGTTCAAGTTTCGCCGCCAGGTTCCGATCGGACGCTTCATTGTTGACTTTGTATGTTTTGAACAGCGTCTCGTGATCGAAGTAGATGGCGGCCAACACGCGGATTCTGCCGCAGACCAGCGACGGGATCGGTGGCTCGCCGCGAGTGGTTTTCAGGTCAAGCGGTTTTGGAACAATGAAGTTTTGTCGAATTTGGAAGGCGTCATGACCGTGCTTGCCGGTGCGCTACGCGTGAAGGAGTGGTCATGAACGCCCGCGCCCTGCCGCAACTCGCGCTGCGCCCGATGTTGCCGACCGACGCGCCGTTTTTGGCTGAGATTTTCCGCGCTGCCATCGAGGAGCTTGCGGCCGAAGACTACAGCGAGACGCAGCGGGAGGCGTGGGCCTCGACTGCCGACGACGAGGAAGAATTTGGCAAACGGCTCGCCGGCGAATTGACGCTGGTCGCGACCTATGGCGGCTCCGCGGTCGGCTTTGCTTCGCTCGCCGACAACACCAGGATCGACATGCTCTACGTGCATCCGGCCGCGGCGGGGCAGGGCGCCGCCGCCATGTTGTGCGACGCGCTGGAAAAACTTGCCGCCGCGCGCGGCGGCAAGGAATTGACGGTCGATGCCAGCGACACGGCGAGCGGCTTTTTCGAGAAGCGCGGCTTTACCGCAAAGACACGCAATACCGTGACGATCGGCGGCGAATGGCTCGCCAATACCACGATGACCAAGCCGCTCGCGGCGAAGGAGACCGCGCTATGAAGCGCACCGACTCGCCGTTCCAGCGGCATTGGCTCTATTACCTGATCTTAAAGTACGGCGTGATCGCCGTGGCTGCCATGGTCGCGCTCTTCACCGTCTATCGCCTCTATCACGGATAAATAGCGCCATGACTGATCCCCGCTCGACGTTTTTCGGACTCCGGACGCATCACGTGGTGATCGCGCTGATTGCGATCGTGATTGCCGTGGCTTTGGCCTCGAACCATTATCTGTGGTGAGATCCGTCATGGCGCGCGAGCGGCTTTATCTCTTCGACACCACGCTGCGCGACGGCGCGCAGACGAACGGCGTCGATTTCACGCTCACGGACAAGCTGACGATCGCGCGCATGCTCGACGAACTTGGCATCGATTATGTCGAGGGCGGTTATCCCGGCGCCAATCCGATCGATACCGAATTTTTCTCGAAGAAACGTCCGTTGCGGGCAAAGCTCACCGCCTTCGGCATGACGCGGCGGCCCGGCCGCTCGGCGTCGAACGATCCGGGCCTCGTAGCGCTGCTCGACGCCAAGGCCGAGACCATCTGCTTCGTCGCCAAATCCTGGGACTATCACGTGCGGGTGGCGCTGGAGACGACGGAAGAGGAGAACATCGCCTCGATCCGCGATTCCGTGCGCGCCGCCAAGGCCAAGGGCCGCGAAGTCTTGCTCGACTGCGAGCATTTTTTCGACGGCTATAAGGCCAAGCCCGCTTTCGCGCTCGCCTGCGCCAAGGCGGCCTACGAGGAGGGCGCCCGCTGGGTGGTGCTGTGCGATACCAATGGCGGCACGCTGCCGCACGAGGTCGAGCGCATCGTCGGCGAGGTCTGCGCGCAAATTCCCGGCGATCATGTCGGCATCCATGCCCATAACGACACCGAACAGGCGGTGGCGAATTCCTTTGCCGCGGTGCGGGCCGGCGCGCGCCAGATCCAAGGCACGCTCAACGGGCTCGGCGAGCGTTGCGGCAACGCCAATCTCGTCTCCATCATTCCGACGCTGAAGCTGAAAAAGGAATATGCCGACCAATTCGACATCGGCGTGTCGGACGACGCGCTGTCGCATTTGGCGCGCGTCTCGCACGCGCTCGACGAATTGCTCAATCGCGCCGCGGATCGCCATGCGCCCTACGTCGGCGAGAGCGCATTCGCCACCAAAGCCGGCATCCACGCTTCCGCCATCGTCAAGGAGCCGGCGACCTACGAGCACGTCGCGCCCGAGCGCGTCGGCAACAAGCGAAAGCTCCTGGTGTCCGATCAGTCGGGCCGCTCCAACGTGCTTGCAGAGCTGGAGCGCATCGGCTTGGCCGTCGACAAGGACGATCCCCGCGTCACCCGCCTCCTCGACGAAGTCAAGGATCGCGAGGCGATCGGCTACGCCTATGAAGCGGCGGATGCTTCCTTTGAACTATTGGCGCGGCGGCTCCTCGGTAAAGTGCCGCATTATTTCGACGTGGAGAAATTCGACGTCAATGTCGAGCAACGCATCAATGCCAAGGGAGCGTCTGTCACCGTCAGCCAGGCGGTGGTGAAAATCAAGGTCGGCGATGAGGCGCTGATCTCGGTCGCCGAAGGTATCGGTCCGGTCAATGCGCTCGATCTCGCGCTGCGCAAGGACCTCGGCAAGTATCAGAGTTTTATCACCGGGCTCGAGCTCACCGATTATCGCGTGCGTATCCTCAATGGCGGCACGGGGGCCGTGACCCGCGTGCTGATCGAAAGCTCGGACGAAACCGGCGAGCGTTGGACCACAGTCGGCGTCTCACCGAACATCATCGACGCCTCGTTCCAGGCGCTGATGGATTCGATCGTCTACAAACTGGTGAAATCCGGCGCGCCAGCGTGAGGGAAAGCAGCGGCTGGATAATGAAATCGCCACCTCAGTCAACGGTCGTGTTATTCATCTCGGCGCTCTGGATTTCTTGGAGCTTCGGCTACCGGACGGTCTGGCAACGCTTCGCTGCTGAGGTCGATGGCGTCGTCATTTCGAGCCGAGATGTTCCGTCAAAGGGCGTCACCGAATACGTTGTCCAGGACGCCAGCGGCACCGATCATCGCTACGTAGCCGGCGTCACTGACGCCTCTCTTGAACGAAGCCTGCCGGTTGGAACCGAGATAAGAAAGGAGTGGGGGAGTTTGGACTACGCGGTCAACGGCAAGAAAATACGCTTCCCGACCTATTTCTATTCGGCGGTCTGCGGTGTTGCGCTGGTCTCACTGCTCTGGGGCGCGGTGCTGTGGCGTCTTGCCTCAAAGAAGGAATGACGGAGCCGGCATGATTGATCACATTTCAATCGCGGTGCGTGATCTGAAAAACGCCGAAGCCTTCTACGCCGCGCTGCTGGCGCCGCTCGGCCTAACCAAATTGCGCGAATGGCCCGATGCCGCAATCGGCTTCGGCAAGAAATATCCGGAGTTCTGGATCAACAAGCGCGCCGCAATGGACCGCCTTGCGAGCGACGGCGGCGTGCATATCTGCCTGCGCGCGCCCGATACGGCGGCGGTCGACGCTTTCCACAACGCGGCGCTCAAGGCCGGCGGCGCTTCCGACGGCGCGCCCGGGCTGCGGGCCGAATATCACGGCGGCTATTACGCCGCCTTTGTCCGCGATCCCGATGGCAACCGCATTGAAGCGGTGACGTTTCTAAGGGAGGCGGCAACTTAAACCGCTTGTCCCCGCGAAAGCGGGGACCCAGCTTTCAAGCCACCTTAGATGGTATCGAACTTGATTCCCGCTTTCGCGGGAATGAGCGGAAGGGAAATACTGCGTCACAAACGTTCCGCCGGCACCGCCATCGCCTTATCCGCTTCGGCGACCTTGCGCGCCGCCTCTTGCAGCATCGGTAAGATCTCGTCGACGCGCTTGGCGACCAGAAAATCGACGCGCAGCGACGGCGGCACGAATTTCACTGCGCGCATGTGATCGATCAACGCCAGCAGCGGGCCCCAATAGCCGCTAATATTGGCGATCAATATCGGCTTTTTGTGGCGGCCGAGCTGGACCCAGGTCAATTGCTCGACCAGTTCTTCCAGCGTGCCGAGGCCGCCCGGCAAGGCGACGAAGGCATCGGCACGCTCGAACATCGTGCGCTTGCGCTCGTGCATGTCGCGTGTGACGATAAGTTCTTGCGCCAGCCGCCGCGGCCGTTCCCGCTTGGTCAGAAATTCCGGGATGATCCCGGTCACTTGGCCGCCGTGTTCGAGCACGGATTCGGCAAGCGCTCCCATCAGGCCGACCGAACCGCCCCCATAGATGAGCCGCACGCCGTTTTCGGCGAGGATTTTGCCAAGTTTTCGTGCCGCTTCGATGAAGGCCGGCTCGGTCCCCGGGCTCGATCCGCAATAGACGCAGATCGCATTGATTTTGCTCATGGAGTCATTCTCATTGAACGGTAGATGTGGCGTCGATTCGCGCCGGCCGCAAGCGTTTGCGACCGTGGGGGTGGGTTTTAAACCCGTCCCTACATTCCCGTGCGGAACCCGGTGGAAAGCTCTATATGACGAAAAACACGCGATGAGGGACGCCGGTTGCGCGTTGCGGCCCGGTTCGCTCCGTTTTGCTGGGCTGCGATGACCAATTTTCAGCGACCGACCAACACCGACCGCGCGGCCTTGCTGCCGACGCTCACGAAGTTATGGCCTTATATCTGGCCAGCGGATCGCAGCGATCTGAAGCTGCGGGTTATTTTCGCAACCGTTCTCCTTTTTCTCGCCAAGTTCGCGACCATCGCGGTGCCCTATACGTTTAAATGGGCGACCGACGCGCTCGCCGGCCGCGGCACCGCGCCGGTGGTGCCGAACAATTGGCTCGCCTGGGCGTTCGCCGCTCCCATAGTGATGACGCTTGCCTATGGCGGCACGCGCATCGTAATGGGCCTGCTCACGCAATGGCGCGATGGCATTTTCGCCAAAGTGGCAATGAACGCGGTGCGGCGCCTGGCGATGCTGACTTTCGAGCATGTGCATCTGCTCTCGCTGCGCTTTCATCTCGAGCGCAAGACTGGCGGGCTGACGCGCGTGCTGGAGCGTGGCCGCAACGCCATCGAGACCATCGTGCGCATGGTGCTCTTGCAGATCGCGCCGACCGTCGTCGAACTGGTCCTGATCGTCGCCGTTTTGCTGCTGCACTTCGACTGGCGCTATGTCGTCGTCGTCGGCGCCACAGTGGCGGTCTATATGTGGTTTACCTATGCGGCGACGCAGTGGCGCATCGGCATCCGCCGCAAGATGAACGAGAGCGATAACGACGCCAACGCCAAGGCGATCGATTCGCTGCTCAATTACGAGACCGTCAAATATTTCTCGGCGGAGACCCGCGAAGCCCAGCGCTACGACCGCTCGATGGCGCGCTACGAGGACGCCAGCGTTAAGGCCTATGTGTCGCTCGCCGTGCTCAATGCCGGTCAGGCGGTGATCTTCACCTTCGGACTTTGCGGCGCCATGGTGCTATGCGCCTACGGCATCGAGCACGGCACCAATACCGTCGGCGATTTCGTCATGATCAACGCCATGATGATCCAGCTATACACGCCGCTGAATTTCATGGGCCTGGTGTATCGCGAGATCAAGCAAGCGGTGATCGACATCGAGAACTTGTTTTCGCTGTTGTCGCTTCCGCCCGAGATCGAAGACCGGCCCGGCGCACCGCTGCTGCAGGTCCGCGCCGGCACCATTCGCTTCGAGAACGTTTCCTTCGCCTACGAGCCGGCGCGGCAGATTCTCAAAGGACTGACTTTCGACGTCGCGGCCGGACACACCGTCGCCATCGTCGGTCCGTCCGGCGCCGGCAAGTCGACGATCTCGCGGTTGTTGTTCCGCTTCTACGAAGTCAGCGGCGGCCGCATCCTCATCGACGGTCAGGATATCCGCGACGTGACGCAAGCGTCGCTGCGCGCCTCGATCGGCATGGTGCCGCAGGATACGGTGCTGTTCAACGACACCATCCGTTACAACATCGGCTACGGGCGCTGGGACGCAAGCGATGCCGAGGTCGAGGAGGCGGCGCGGCAGGCGCAGATCGACGGCTTCATCCGGCGCGCGCCAAAGGGCTACGAGACCGAAGTCGGCGAGCGCGGCTTAAAACTTTCCGGCGGCGAGAAGCAGCGGGTCGCGATTGCGCGGACCATCCTCAAAGCGCCGCCGATCCTGCTGCTCGACGAAGCGACTTCGGCGCTCGACAGCCATACCGAGAGGGACATCCAGGACGAGCTCGACCGGGTCTCGAAGAATCGCACCACGCTCGTTATTGCGCACCGGCTGTCGACTATCGTCGGCGCCGACGAGATTCTGGTGCTCGATCACGGCGCGATCGTCGAGCGCGGCACGCACCGCGATTTGCTGGCGCATGGCGGGCTCTATGCCAGCATGTGGAACCGGCAGCGCGAGGCGCAGATGGCGCGCGAGATTCTAGCGACAGTGGACGATGAAACGGATGCCCCCAATCGTAATCCGCCGGAGGTGGCGAATGAGCCGGCGGCGGACCTTCTCCCAGCCACCGATGCCGCGGAATGATGCATGACTATTGTCATGCCCGCGAAGATGAGGCCTGGTAATCGCGTTGCCGGGTGTGACGTCGATTTCGGTGATTACTGGATCATCCGCCTTCGCGGATGAAGACAATCGGGATAATTGAATACTCATGTCGGTCTACGATTCGATCCGCAAGCAGCTGACACCGATCCATCCGGAGGGTTATCCCTTCATCGGCGGCTTTGCGCTTGCGAGCCTCATTCTGTTCTGGCTGTGGACGCCGCTTGGTTGGCTGGCGACGGCGGCGACAGTGTGGTGCGCCTATTTCTTCCGCGATCCGCCGCGGGTGACGCCGGTGCGCGACGGCCTCGTGGTAGCGCCTGCGGACGGCCGCGTCAGCCAAATCGTCAATGCGGTGCCGCCGGCGGAGCTCGGTCTCGGCGAGCGGCCATTGCCGCGCATCTCGATTTTCATGAGTGTGTTCGACTGCCACGTCAATCGCAGCCCCGTGGCCGGACGCGTCGAGAAGATCGTTTATCGGGCCGGAAAATTCCTGTCCGCCGATCTCGACAAAGCGAGCGAGGACAATGAGCGCAATGCCTTGCTGATCGCCACGCCGATGGGGCAGCGCATCGTCGTGGTTCAAATCGCCGGCCTCGTAGCCCGCCGCATCGTGCCGTTCACGCGCGAAGGCGAAACCGTTGGCGCCGGGCAGCGCATCGGCATGATCCGGTTCGGCTCGCGGGTCGACGTTTATCTGCCCGAGGGCACGCGGGCCCAGGCTGCCGAAGGTCAAACGGCCATTGCCGGAGAGACCGTGCTCGCCGATTTCAAGGCGAGCGAGGCAGGACGGACGTTTCGGGTGGCCTGAAAAGCCCGTTAACGAGAACGACATGCCGCGTGGCAGGCGCGGCCGGAACGGGCTATATTCCGTCAATGGCCACGCAACACCCCAATCTCGGCGACACGCGGCGACGGCGCTTCCGCCGCATCCCGGTGCGCACGCTGGCGCCAAATCTCATCACGTTGCTCGCGTTGTGCGCCGGCTTGACCGCGATCCGCATGGCTTTCGAGGACCGCTACGTGCTGGCGCTCGCGGCTATCGTGTTTGCGGCGATCCTCGACGGCATCGACGGCCGCCTGGCGCGGTTCCTCAAAGGCACGTCCCGCTTCGGCGCCGAGCTCGACAGCCTCTCCGACTTCGTCAATTTCGGCGTGGCGCCTGCGCTGGTGCTTTATTTCTGGGGGTTGCACGATCTGAAATCGGCCGGCTGGATTGCCGCCATGACTTTCGCGATTTGCGCCGCGCTGCGGCTTGCCCGCTTCAACGTCATGATCGACGATCCGGATCGGCCGGCCTGGACCGGTAATTTCTTCGTCGGCATGCCGGCGCCGGCGGGCGCCATCACGGTGCTGCTGCCGATCTATGCGGCCTTCCTCGGCCTGCCGCGCTCGGGATTTCTCACCTGGGTGACGCTGTTCTACACGCTCGCTGTCGCCTTGCTGATGGTGTCGCGGCTGCCGGTATTTTCCGGCAAGCGTGTCGGCACCCGCGTGCCGCCGGAAATGGTCGGCCCGCTGATCGTGCTGGTGGTGCTGGCGATAGCGCTTCTGATCGCCTACCCGTGGATCTTGCTGACGGCGGGCACGCTCGCTTACCTCGCCAGCCTACCGTTCGGCTGGCTGTCCTACCGCGGCTACGAGCGGCGATCGCGCGAGGGCAGGGCGGAAGCCGCGCCCGCGCCGCTGCCGTCGTCCCCGACGATAGTTCCCGGTCTGGCGCGGTCGCCCGAGGATGATGAGCGTCCATCGCGTTTGAATTGAGACGTTGCGCCGGCGGGCGGCGGCGAGAGATTTTGTCGATGCGCGTTGCCCGGCGCAGTTTCATGGCCTCCACGCTGGCGTCGCTGGCGGCTCCGGCCGTGATGCGGCTGGCGCAGGCCGACACGGCGCCAATTACCTTCAAGCTGCACCACGCCTTCTCGGCGGTGTCGAGCGTCCACGAAAAATTTCTCGCGCCGTGGGCGCGCAAGGTCGAGGCGGACGCGAACGGAGGGATTCACATCGATATTTTTCCATCGATGGAATTGGGCGGCGCGCCGGCGCAGCTATTCGACCAGGCGCGCGCCGGCGATGCCGACATCGTCTGGACGGCGCCCGGACTGACACCCGGCCGTTTTCCCAAGATCGAGACGTTCGAATTACCGTTCCTGCCGTCCCGCCGCGCGCTGGTCAGTTCGAGGGCGCTGCAGGATTTCGCCGCGATCTATCTGAAAGACGAATTCGACGAGGTACGCCCGCTATGCTTCTCATGTTCGGATCGCAGCGTCATCCACGGCTATACCCCAGTGCGCTCGATCGAGGATATCAAGGACCTCAAGCTGCATGTGCAGACGCGGCTTGCCGGCGAGGCGATCCGAGAGCTGGGCGCTCATCCCGTGCCGATGCCGAGCGAGGAACTGCCGACGGCATTGACCGAACGGGTCATCGATGGCTGTGTCGATCCCTGGCACATGGTGCCGCCGTTCCGGCTCAACGATCTTCTCAAGGCGCACACTGAATTCTCCGACCTGTCGCTGTCGAGCCGGACCTATGTCTTGGCGATGAACAAGCCGGCTTACGAACGGCTGCCGGGTGATCTGAAAGCCGTATTCGATAAAAATTCGAATGAGATCGCGGCCAACATGGCCGGCACGATGTGGGATCTACAAGCTTATGCTGTCGCCGAGAACGTCGCCGAGAGCGGCGACGTGATCGTCACGCTGTTGCCGGAAGCGGTCGCGCATTGGCGCAAGGCGACCGAGCCTGTCGTCACGGCCTGGCTGAAAGATATGAAAGACGCCAAGTTCGACGGCGGCAAAATGATGGCCAGCGCGCATGCGCTGGTGACGAAATACGCGATTTTACCGGAGCCGCAGCCGCCGCAAGCACCACCGCCGCAGCAGGAGGCCGTGACCGAGCCGCAGCAGCCTCGCTCGGCCGGCGTTACCACAACGATCCCGAATGCAGCGGCGCCCCCGGTGCCATCGCCGGTCGTGAAGCCTGCTCCGTCGGCTGCGCCACATATGGC
>JBAQAB010000353.1:0-2739 GCA_049285535.1 Xanthobacteraceae bacterium | reverse complement strand
CGGGTGGATTTCGAGCAAATCTTCCTTGTGCCAGAGCGAGTTTTCGGTGCGCCGGGTCTGCGCCCCGACATTATATTGCGACAGGATGCGCCCGGTGGTGAGGAGAAGCGGAAAGCGCGGCCCGGTCGATTTCGCGAAGACGTGATTTTCACCCTGATAGCCGTAACGCACATCGCGCAACCCGACGGCGCCGGCCATGTCCTGCAATTCGCAATCGCCGTTGGCCGAGCAGGTCAGGCAATCGAGCGGATGATCGGAGATGTAAAGCTCCATCACGCCCTTGCGGATGGTTTTGAGCCGCTCGCTCTCCGTCTTCACCACCATGCCCGGCGCGACCGGCGTCGTGCAGGACGCCGGCGTGCCGGGACGGCCTTCGATCTCGACCAGGCACAGACGGCAGGAGCCGAAGGCGTCGACCATGTCGGTAGCGCAGAGTTTCGGGATTTGCGTGCCGAGTTCCATGGCCGCCCGCATGATCGAGGTGCCCTCCGGCACGCTGATCGCCTGGCCGTCGATGGTCAGCGTGACGGTCTTTTCCGCCTTCGATTTTGGCGTGCCGTAGTCGATCTCATGCACGAGCGACATGGCCTGTTCTCCTTATTCCGCGGCCTGTAAGTGCGGCGCGGCATTGAAGTCGTCGGGGAAATGGGTAAGCGCACTCATGACCGGATAGGGCGTGAAGCCGCCGAGCGCGCAAAGCGAACCGAACTTCATGGTGTTGCAGAGGTCGGCCAGCACCGCGAGATTCTGCGCGCGCTCTTCACCCCGCATGATGCGGTCGACCGTCTCGACACCGCGTGTCGATCCGATGCGGCAGGGCGTGCACTTGCCGCAAGATTCGATCGCACAGAATTCCATGGCGAAGCGGGCTTGTTTGGCCATGTCCGCGCTATCGTCGAACACGACGATGCCGCCGTGGCCGATCAGGCCGTCGCGCTTGGCGAAAGCTTCATAATCGAACGGCGTGTCGAACAGCGCCCGCGGGAAATACGCGCCGAGCGGTCCACCGACCTGCACGGCCTTCACCGGCTTGCCGGTGAAGCAGCCGCCGCCGATGTCGTCGACGAGTTCGCCGAGCGTGATGCCGAACGCGGTCTCGAACAGGCCGCCATAGTTGAGATTGCCAGCGAGCTGGATCGGCATGGTGCCGCGCGAGCGGCCGACACCGAAATTTTTGTAGAATTCCGCGCCCTTGTCCATGATCACCGGCACGGTGGCGAGCGAGAGCACGTTGTTGATGACGGTCGGCTTGCCGAACAGCCCCTTGTGCGCCGGCAGCGGCGGCTTGGCGCGCACCACGCCGCGCTTGCCTTCGAGGCTTTCAAGAAGCGAGGTTTCCTCGCCGCACACGTAAGCGCCGGCGCCGGCCCGCACTTCCAGATCGAAATCGAAATCCGAGCCCGCGATCTTGTTGCCGAGCATGCCGGCGCGGCGCGCGATGCGGATGGCGTCGTTCATCACGACGATGGCGTGCGGATATTCCGAGCGGATATAGATGAAGCCCTTGGTCGCGCCGACCGCGATGCCGGCGATGGTCATGCCCTCCCTCGATCAGGACGAAGGGATCGCCCTCCATGATCATGCGATCGGCGAAGGTGCCGCTGTCGCCCTCGTCGGCATTGCAGACGATATATTTGCGGTCGGCCTTGGCGTCGGCGACCGTCTTCCACTTGATGCCGGTCGGGAATCCGGCGCCGCCGCGGCCGCGCAGGCCGGATTCGGTCACTTCGGCGACGATGCCGGCAGGATTGGCCAGCGCTTTGGCGAGGCCTTTATAGCCGTCATGGGCCTTGTAATCGTCAAGCGAGCGCGGATCGACGAGGCCGCACCGCGCGAAGGTGAGCCGGGTCTGCTTTTTCAGGAACGGATGTTCTTCCGGCACGCCGATGCGCAGTTTGTGCTCGCCGCCGCCGGCGGCCATTGCCGCGAATACGCTCTCGATATCGGCGAGATCGACCGGGCCGTAGGCGATGCGGCCTTTGTCGGTTGCGACCTCGAGCATCGGTTCCAGCCAGTGCATGCCGCGCGAACCGTTGCGGATGATTTCGGCCGGAATTTTCCGCTTGGCCGCGAGCGCTGCGATTGCCGCCGCGATGTCGTCGGCGCCGCAAGCCACCGCCACGGCATCGCCCGGAACGTAGATGCGAAGCGCGTTCACCAGCCGGTCTCCGCGATCAGCGCATCGAGTTTTCCGGCGTCGAGCCGGGCAACGAGCCGGCCGTCGACCATGCCCGACGGCGACACCGAGCAGAGGCCGAGACAATAAACCGGTTCGAGGGTCACGCGGCCATCCGCGGTGGTCTGGCCGAACGTCACGCCAAGCCGCGCTTGCGCGCGCGCGGCGAGCGCATCGCCACCCGCGGCCTGACAGGCCTCGGCGCGGCACAGTTTGAACACATGACGTCCCGCCGGCTCTTGGCGGAAGTCGTGATAAAAAGTGGCAACGCCGTGCACCTCGGCGCGCGAGATATTCAGCGCCTCTGCGATTATCGGCTCGGTGGCTGCGTCGATGTAGCCGAAGGTCTCCTGCAAGGCGTGAAGAATCGGCAGCAGCGGGCCCTCAAGCCGGCGATGCTCCGCGATGACCTGCGCGACCCGGTCCGCGCTCCATGGCTCGTAAGTCTGTTGGCCGGTTTGCACGCTTGCGCTGCCAATAAAATAATAAGCGATACAAATGACTTAAAGACAGTCCTGGAATCAATAAAGCTGTCCTGTTGGGCAATCAGCATTGCCGATCAC
>JBAQAB010000352.1:0-4845 GCA_049285535.1 Xanthobacteraceae bacterium | reverse complement strand
GAGAAAATCGAGCGCGTTGCCCAGATCCTCGACCTGCTCGAGGCAAATGACGCGGCCGAACTCGCCCTCGCTCTTGCCGCAGCCGCGCATGTCGAAGCGTAGCGTGACATAGCCGAAGTCGCTTAAGACTTTTGCCGGCGCGATGCAGGTCGGGCTGTCGCTGTTGGAGCCGAAGCCGTGCAGCACCAAAAACGCCGCGCGCCGTTCCGACGGCCGCAAGCCCTCGGGCACACCGAGCACACCGTGCAGGCGCAAGCCCGCCGATTGAAAACTCACCACTTGTTCTTTCATGATGTCCCTGACGAATGAATCCCCGCCTTGCGCGCCGCGGTTATTCCTGGCGCATATCGAACGTGCGCACGCCTTCGAGGCGATCCGGAAGTTCGATCACCTCTGGGTTTTCCAGCGTATGCCGGGCGTTTTGATAACCGCTTTTCCAATGTTCTTCCATGGTGCGGCGGGAAAATTCAAAGTCCTTGGCGATGCCTTCGTACTGTTGGGCGCGATAGATCAGGTGCACGATATTGCAAACCTTGTCATCGGTTTCCTGGGCGAGAAGCTTGGCCTCGTCGGACTCTTTCAGCTCGGGAGGCAGCCGTTCAAGCAGGGTCGCGCAGGCGATGCGAAGCTTCTGCACTCTCTGGTATTCGTCCGTCGCCGCGCGGTTGCGGCTCGAATAAATGATTTCCTTCTGGCGGACCTCGACCTCGATCAGGTCTTTCGGCAGCTCGCCGCAGGCGCTCCACAGGTCGACCTGGAACGCGAGCGTATCGCGCCGCGGCCGGCTGTCGAGCACCCACTGCAGCGGCGTATTGGAGATCAGGCCGCCGTCCCAATAATATTCCCCGTCGACTTCGGTCGCCGGAAAACCGGGCGGCAGCGAGCCGCTCGCCATGACGTGTTCGACGCCGATCTTATGCGTGGCGGTGTCGAAATAGATGAAATTGCCGTTGCGGATATCCACGGCGCCGACGCTAAAGCGCATATCGCCCCGATTGATGCGGTCGAAATCGACCAGGCGCCCCAGCGTCGCCCGCAGCGGCGAATTGTCGTAATAGCTCGCCTTCACCGCATGGCCGGCCGGCCACAGCGCCGCTGGCGGCACGCGCGGAACGAAGAAATTGGGCGCGCCGAACATCAGGATGTTCAAGGCGCGAAACTGATTGACCAGTTGATGGTTGAACTCGTCGCGCATTTCGATGGGCTTGAAATAGGGAATTCCCAGCGGCGACGCGCTTACGGTCTCCCAGAAGTCGCGCAGGCACTCGACGCGCTTTTCCGGCGGATTGCCGGCAATGATCGCCGAGTTGATCGCCCCGATCGAGATGCCGGCGACCCAATCGGGATGCAGGTCCGCTTCGGCCAGAGCCTGATAGACGCCGCCCTGGTAGGCGCCGAGCGCACCGCCGCCTTGCAGCAGTAACGCAATCCGCTCGAATGGCGTGCGATTGTGCGGCAAACCGGCGACTCCGTTGAATGGGCCGCAAGCCTACGGTGCTTATAGTGGGGGCGGCAAGTCACTGTTGGCGGCGGCCGGCGACGGCCAGCGCTCATGCGTGAGCGGCACCACGAGCTTCACCGCCAGCCCCTTGCGCGAGAAGGTGCGGTTCACTTCGCCGTTGAGCTGGCGTTCGATGACGAGGTCGATGAGCCGCAAACCGAAGCCGACCTTGCGCGGCCGCCGCGCCGGCGGGCCGTTCTTCTCCAGCCATTCGAGCGTCAGCGTCATGCCGCGCCGGGTGCGGCTCGCCGTCCAGCGCAGCTCGAGCTGGCCC
This sequence comes from Xanthobacteraceae bacterium, assembly GCA_049285535.1. Lineage (GTDB taxonomy): Bacteria > Pseudomonadota > Alphaproteobacteria > Rhizobiales > Xanthobacteraceae > BOG-931. The sequence goes on along the minus strand of JBAQAB010000352.1, from coordinate 3,070 downwards.
TTGGAGCGCGACAGGCTGCCGTGCTTGATGGCGTTGGCGGCGAGCTCGTGCAGCGCCGCGCTGAGGTTGAAAACCGGATCCGGCTCCAGATCGATATCCGGTCCGTCGAGCGACGCCCGCTCGGCGTAGGGACCGAGCACGACATTGACCAATTCCCTGATCGGGATCGATTGCCAGCCGCCCTCGGTGATCAGCCGGTGCGCGTTAGCCATCGCCAGCACGCGCGCCTGATATTTGCTGGCGAGGTCGGCGATGCTCTTCGAGGTCTTCGCCGTCTGCGAGAACAAGGCCAAGAGCTGCGAGAACAGATTGCCTGAGCGATGGCGCATATCGCGGATCATCAGCTCAAGGCGCTGTTCGAGCTGGCGGCGCTGGATGGCGCCGGCGAGCAGATTGCCGGCCGCGGCCAGGAACGCGATGTCCTGCGCGTTGAAGCGCCGCTTTTTCACGGTGCAGACGCCGAGGATGCCATAAGCGCGGCCGTCGCGGCCGGCGATGGTCACGTTCATGCCGCTTAAGCAAGCATGGTCCTTCACATAGCGTGGCACCTCGAACCGACTTTCGCCGGCGAATTCCTCGATGACCACAGGGACCGCGGACTCCAAAGTGAAGCGGGCGTAGCTGTTCGGCTCGCTGGTCGTCGTCAAGATCGTGCCGACGATGTCGCCCTTCCAGCCGAAGCCGGCGCGCAGCAAGAGCTCGCCATTGCCCGGCAAGAGCTCCAGGATCTTGACCAAGTCGACCGACAGCGTGAGCGCGACCGTGCTCACCGCGTCGTTAAGAAGCCGTTCCAGATCCGGCTCGGCGAGCGCGCGCTCGCCGAGTTGTGCCAGCGCTTCCTGCTGCTTGGCGCGGTTGCGCAGCTCATTTTCGAGAGTGGCGATATTTTCCGGCGCCAAGCGTTCGAGCGCTGCGTGCTCCGCGGTAATATGTTCCGGGGCGATAATATCGGACGTGTTGTTATCAGGCATGTCCATGCCTTCACGCTTTCACTTCAGAGCCAATGCCTGAAGATCGTGTTTGGTTGCAATAAAGAAAAGAGGCCGGAACTGGCTTCCGGCCTCCCCAGGATTAAGGTCTTGGCTTGATTAGGTCTTGGCTTGGCGCTGAACTAGCTCAATAGACGCCGGCGGCGCGGAAACCTTGCGGCGACGCGTTGCGCGCGTCCTGCGCTACGTCTTCGCTGGCGACGCGGTTGCTGCCGCCGCCGATGGCCGCCTGCCTTTGATCGTTCGGCAGCACGACGACTTTGGTGCCGATCCCGACGCGGCCGTAGAGATCGATCACGTCGGCGTTGAGCAGCCGAATGCAGCCGCTCGACATGTGCTTGCCGATCGACGAGGGATCGTTGGTGCCGTGGATGCGGTAATCGGTATTGCCGAGATACATCGCGCGGGCGCCGAGCGGATTGCCGGGTCCGCCGGCGACGAAGCGCGGCAGATAAGGCTGCCGGGCGACCATCTCGGCCGGCGGAAACCAATCCGGCCATTCGGCCTTGCGCACGATGGTTTCGGTGCCGGACCAGGTGAAGCCCTGGCGGCCGACGCCGATGCCGTAGCGCATCGCCCTCCCGCCGCCGAGCGTCAGATAAAGGAAGGCGTGGCTGGTATCGATAACGATGGTGCCGGCCGGTTCATTGCTCGGATACGACACGACCTGCCGCTGCAGCGAGGGCGAAAGGTCGGCGCCGTCGCCGGACTGATCGGGCTGCGGCGCGTATTGCGGCGAATCCGGGTATTGCTGCGATGCCGGATATTGCGGCGATGCCGGGAAGAACTGCGCCGCGGCGGGCGCGATGGGAAGCACAAGCGCGCTCGCGATCAGTGCCGCAGAAAAGATTGCCGTTCGTCGATTGGCCCACTTTGCCCACATGGCACACTCCCGTGTCGAATGCCGTTCCTATTCGCAACAAGTTTCGGTGCAGACATAAAGTTCCGTCACTTCGCCAAACAAACACCAAACAAACAAAGAAACGCCTACAAAGGCGCCGTCGCTTTCGCGGCATCGCGCAAAGCGGCGTTAACTTTGTTTGAGATGGGACGCGGTGTGAGCCGGAATGGTTCAACGTGGGCGGGAAAGCTGCGCAGCAGGGGAACGGCCCCTTCTTTGCTCGATTGTGTGGCGCGATCTAAAGAGCTGCGGCGCTCTACGCCCGCTTATTGATTGCGTGGCGGCAATCTAAAGGACTCTAAAGGACTGAGGCGAACGTACGCCGCTTATGACAAGCAACGGCCGTAGATATAGGCGAGCCGCGGCGCCGTCACCGGCGAGAAGGACGGGTCGCAACCGACCGGAACTTCATGCGGCACGCTGGCGTGGGCCAGCGATGCAAAGTCGGTTTGCCACGCCGAGGCATTGAGCGCGTCATGCATCGGCAAGCGGTCGCCCTTGAGGGCGCGGTTCACCGTGACGGCGGGCGTGCTCGGCACGTAGCCCGCCCCGGACGGCACCGCGCTGAGAAATGGAATGAGACCGAGGAAACACACCGCGAGCGCCGTCACGCCCAGCGCACCTGTGATGCGAACAAACAGCTTAGCCATCGGACCTTCTCCCCGCCGCACCGGTCGCCCACCGACCGATCGGACACGCAAAAAGCCCCCAAGCCGTTCACCGGCAGGTCAACGTGTGCCGGCGACAGGCGTTCCGTCAGCCCTCTCCAGTCACTCAGTCGTGATGGCGCGAGGAAAGGTTCATCCCGGGGAACCGAGCGCGCAAGATTTCAGCAGGATAAAATCTTGGCAAAAGCCAAGCGATGGAACTGCGGCGAGCGCGCTGGAACAATTTTTTTGTTCCGTCATTCCGGATCGCCGCGCAGCGGCGAGTCCGGAATCCATAACCACCAACGGAGCAAAACTTGCCCCGACGGTGACTATGGATTCCGGGCTCCTCGCTGACGCGCGGCCCCGGAATGACGTGAAAGATTACACCGTCGCCCGCCGTGCGGCCGGCTTGCGCTCGCGTTGCCGCGCCTTGCGGCCGAAGAACAGCGCCTGGCTGACCACGGCGGACACCACCGCGACCTGGAACGGCTTGGCGATCAGGAACGCCGGTTCCGGCCGCTGCCCGGTCA
>JBAQAB010000351.1:0-4156 GCA_049285535.1 Xanthobacteraceae bacterium | reverse complement strand
GAGATCTTGACCTTCTCGCCGTCCTTGATCTGGCCGGACAGAATGAGCTCAGCCAGCGGATCCTGCACGTATTTCTGGATCACGCGCTTGAGCGGCCGCGCGCCATAGGCCGGATCGTAGCCTTTCTCGGCGAGCCATTCGCGCGCCTTGGTATCGAGCGCGATGGCGATCTTGCGATCTTCCAGGAGCTTTTGCAGCCGTTCGATCTGGATATCTACGATGCGCCCCATGTGCTCGCGCTTCAAGCGATGGAACAGGATGATCTCGTCGACCCGGTTCAAGAATTCCGGCCGGAAATGCGCGCGCACGTCGGCCATAACCAAATCACGGACTTTTTCCGTGTCTTCGCCTTCCGGCTGCGCCACCAGATATTCGGAGCCGAGATTGGAGGTCATAACGATGAGTGTATTGCGGAAGTCGACGGTACGACCCTGGCCGTCGGTCAACCGGCCGTCGTCAAGCACCTGCAGCAGCACGTTGAAGACGTCGGGATGCGCCTTCTCGATCTCGTCGAACAGCACCACCTGGTAAGGCCGCCGCCGCACCGCTTCGGTGAGCGTGCCGCCTTCGTCGTAACCGACATAGCCGGGCGGCGCGCCGATCAACCGCGCCACCGAATGCTTCTCCATATATTCCGACATATCGACGCGGATGAGCGCGTGCTCGTCGTCGAACAAGTACTGCGCCAAGGCCTTGGTCAGCTCGGTCTTGCCGACACCGGTGGGCCCTAAGAACATGAACGAACCGATCGGCCGGTTCGGATCCTGCAAGCCGGCGCGCGCCCGGCGTACCGCCGTCGAGACCGCCTTTACCGCCTCGGCCTGGCCGACCACGCGCTTGGCGAGCGCGTCCTCCATTTTCATGAGCTTCTCGCGCTCACCTTCGAGCATGCGGTCGACCGGAATGCCGGTCCAGCGCGACACCACCTGCGCGATATGGTTCGCGGTTACAGCTTCCTCGGCGACCACGTTCGCCGCTCCGCCCGGTACGCCCGCTTCGCCGGTCGCCTTGAGCTTTCCCTCGAGCTGCGGAATGACGCTGTATTGCAATTCGCCAGCGCGCTGATAATCGCCGCGGCGGATCGCATCGGCGAGATCGTTCTTCGCCTTGTCGAGCTGATTTTGCAGGTCCGCGGCCGACGACAGCTTGTCCTTCTCGGACTTCCATTTTGCCGTCAGCGCGTCGGCTTTGTCCTGCAGGCCGGCGAGATCCTTCTCCAGCCGCTTCAGGCGATCCTTCGAAGCCGAGTCCTTCTCTTTCTTGAGAGCCTCCTGCTCGATCTTCATGCGCACGATCTCACGATCGAGATTGTCGAGCTCCTCCGGTTTGGAATCGATCTGCATGCGCAGCCGCGCCGCCGCCTCGTCGACCAGATCGATCGCTTTGTCGGGCAGAAAACGGTCGGTGATGTAGCGGTGCGACAAGGTCGCCGCCGCCACCAGCGCGCCGTCGGTGATCCGCACCTTGTGGTGCGCTTCGTATTTTTCCTTCAAGCCGCGTAAAATCGAGATCGTATCCTCGACACTCGGCTCGTCGACATAGACCGGCTGGAAGCGCCGCGCCAAGGCGGCATCCTTCTCGACATGCTTCTTATATTCGTCGAGCGTAGTGGCGCCGATACAATGCAATTCGCCGCGGGCGAGCGCCGGCTTGAGCAGGTTCGATGCATCCATCGCGCCGTCGGCCCGGCCGGCGCCGATGATGGTGTGCATCTCGTCGATGAAGAGAATGTAGGCGCCGGCCGAGCCGGTGACTTCCGCGAGCACGGCTTTGAGCCGCTCCTCGAACTCGCCGCGATATTTGGCGCCGGCAATCAGGGCGCCCATGTCGAGGGCGAGCAGCTTTTTGTCCTCCAGGCTCTCGGGCACGTCGCCGTTGATGATGCGCAGCGCCAGGCCTTCGACGATCGCCGTCTTGCCGACGCCGGGCTCGCCAATGAGGACAGGGTTATTCTTGGTGCGCCGCGACAGCACCTGGATGGTGCGGCGGATTTCCTCGTCGCGGCCGATCACCGGGTCGAGCTTACCGTCGCGCGCCGCCTGGGTCAGGTCGCGGGCGTATTTCTTAAGCGCATCGTAGGCGTTCTCCGCCGACGCGCTGTCGGCGGTACGGCCCTTGCGCAAGGCTTCGATCGCCGCGTTCAAATTCTGCGGCGTCACGCCGGCATTGGCCAAAATCTTACCGGCGTCGCTGCTTTTCTCCGTCGCCAGCGCCAGCAGCAGCCGTTCCACAGTGACGAAACTGTCACCGGCCTTTTCGCCCATCTTCTCGGCAGTATCGAACACCCGCGCCACAGCCGGATCGAGGTAAATCTGACCGGCCCCGCCGCCGGAGATCTTCGGCCGCTTGGCAAGCGCCGCCTCGGTTGCCGCCAGCGCGGCGCGCGAATTGCCGCCGGCGCGGTCGATCAGTCCGGCGGCGAGCCCTTCCGGGTCGTCAAGCAGGACCTTCAACAGATGTTCGGTGGCGAATTGCTGGTGTCCCTCGCGCTGGGCGAGCGACTGGGCGGATTGAATGAAACCGCGGCTGCGGTCCGTATACTTCTCAAAATCCATGGTGTTTCCCTCGGCCTATTCCGGTGCCCGGAGCATGACCCCGAAAAGTGGTCACCGGTTTTCGGGAAAGATCATGCTCAACTCAACAAGGCACGGCCGGAACATCGTCATTGGGTTCGCTTAGACTTTTCCGCTGGCAAAACCATGACGCAAGTCAAATTTTTCAGCCCACGGTTGGCAGGTTCCCGAAGGCAACTTGCCGGCAATAAATATGGTATCGAAATCCGCCGGGAAAAGAGGCGGTGCGCACCGCATGGCCAATATTCAATCGATTTACCGCTACCCGGTTAAGGGGCTCACCCCCGAGCCGCTGGCGCGCGCCGCGCTGGCGCCGGGGCAAACCATTCCCGGCGACCGCCTCTATGCCATCGAGAACGGCCCGTCTGGCTTCGATCCGGCCGCGCCCAGCTACCTGTCGAAGACGCATTTCCTGATGCTGATGAAGAACGAGCGCCTCGCCAATCTGCACGCTTCGTTCGACCAGGACAGCCATACGCTGACAATCACCCTGCCCTCGCCCGATTGCTCCGGCGACGGGACAGTAAACGGCGACCTGCGCACCGCTGAGGGCCGGGCCAAGATTGAAGGCTTCTTCGCCACCTATTGCGCCGGCGAATTGCGGGGCCCGCCGAAAATCCTCCATGCCAACGGCCACAGTTTCTCCGACGTCGCCCGCAAGGTCGTCTCGATCATCAACCTCGCCTCGGTCGCCGCGGTCGAGGACATGGTCGGCATACCGGTCAATCCGCTGCGCTTTCGCGGCAACCTCTATGTCGAAGGCTGGCCGACCTGGAGCGAACTCGACCTCGTCGGCCGCGATCTGAAAATCGGCGGCGCGCGGCTGAAAGTCGTCAAGCGTATCGTCCGCTGCGCCGCGACCAATGTCGACCCCGACACCGGGGCGCGCGACCTCAATATTCCGCAGACGCTGATGCGCAATCTCGATCACGCCGACTGTGGAATTTACGGCGAGGTCGTCGAAGGCGGCGAGATCGCGCCGGGTGATGAAGTTCAGCTTGCATAAAGCACCGCGCGTCTGGGGCTCTAAACCTGTGAGCCGGAGGTCGCCTTTCCTGGGCGGTAAGCGATGACACTGGAAACCGTTTCGCCGCCGAAAGGGGCCTACCGATGGCTCGTGCTGGCGGCGGCCACGCTCGCGCAGGCCACCGCCTCCTTCGCCATGCTCGGCGTGGCCGCACTGGCTGGCTTCCTGCAACAGGACTTCAAGCTTACCGCGGCCGAAACTGGGTTACTGATCACAGCAACCTATGGCGCGGCAGTGTTTTCGCTGTTGTTCGTCGGCGACCTCCTCGACCGCAAGAGCGAACGGCTGATCATCGGCATCGGCGGCACGATCGCCTTTGTCGCGTTGCTCGCCGCCACGCGCAGCGGCGATTTCGCCGTGCTTCTGTTGTGCCTGTTCGTCGCCGGCTTAGGTTTCAGCGTGACCCAGCCCGGCGGCAGCAAATCGGTATCGGCTTGGTTTCGCGGCGACCGGCTGGGCTTGGCGATGGGCATTCGTCAGGCCGGCCTGCCGCTTGGCGGCGCGCTGGCGGCGGCGATCTTGCCTGCCGTGGCGGCGGCATCGAACTGGCGCACGG
>JBAQAB010000350.1:0-3266 GCA_049285535.1 Xanthobacteraceae bacterium | reverse complement strand
AGCACGGTCTGCACGCGATGCGCCTCGTCGAGGGCGTCGCTGCGACGCCGGGCGCCGCCATCAAGATTCGGGACGGCTTCGATCCGCAATGGGCCGAACAGCGGATCGGCCAGTGGCTGGCAAGGTTTCAATTCGGGGTCGTGGCCATCGTCGGCCCCGACGACCGCGTCGAATACACCCATCTGGACGCCGCCAATCTCGCCGCCAACGACGTGTCGACCGAGATCGCGCCGATCATCGCTCTGTTGCGCGGCCAACTTAAGACAATGCCGGTTCACGCCGTCGCCTTGGTCGACGGCCAGGACTTGGCGGATCCGGGCCGCAGCACGGTCTTGGTGCAGAACTTCCTCGGCCAGCCCGCCTATGTCGCGGCAGTGGCGGTCGGCTCGGATGCCGATCTCGCGAAGGGCAACGACCGCGCACCGATCGTCGTCGCGGTGAAAGTTCTCAGCACCCGCCTGCTCGACAAGGTCGGCAACCGCCTCGAATTGGCCAATCTGCGCGCGATCGCCAACCCAGCCCCGGCGGCCAACGATCGCGCGCTCGATATTGCCGACGCGCAAGGTGCTGCGGTTGCCCGCTTCTCCTGGACGCCGAAGCAGCCCGGCGGCGCGATCGTGGCGAGCGTCGCACCGTTTATCGTGCTGGCGCTGGCCGGCTTCGCGCTGTTCGTCGTGCTTGGCATTCGCTACATGCGGCGCACCGCCGAGGAAATCGCCACCGGCGAGCGGCAATTGCGCCACTTGGCGCTGCACGATCCGGTCTGCGGCTTGCCCAACCGCATTTTTTTCGGCGAGCGTCTCGAACAGACCATCAACAACGTGCGCGGCGGCGGGCCGTCCGCCGCCGTTTTCTACATCGACCTCGACCACTTCAAGGACGTCAACGATACGCTCGGCCACCACATCGGCGACGAGCTCATCCTCAACGTCACGCAGCGATTGAGCCGCATCATCCGCGGCGACGACCTGGTGGCGCGGCTCGGCGGCGACGAATTCGCCATCATCACCACCTGCGCGTCGGATTCATATTCGCTGCAAGCGATCGCCGGCCGCATCATTGCCGCGGTCTGCGCGCCCTACTTGATCTCGGGCCACAACATCATCATTGGCGCCTCGATCGGCATTGCCGCGATCGATCGCCGCGTCGGCGATGCCGCCGACATTCTGCGCTACGCCGACAAGGCGCTGTACCGCGCCAAGAACGAAGGCCGCAACCGCGCTTGCATCTACGACGCGGCGATGGATGCCGACTTGTCGAACCGGAAATTGCTGGAAGGCGATCTGTTGCAGGCCATCAAGAACGATGACTTGCGCGCCGCCTATCAGCCGATCGTCAATGCCGCGGGCGATCCCGTGGTCGGCGTCGAAGCGCTGGCGCGCTGGACGCATCCGACCCACGGCGAGATTCCGCCCTCGCGCTTTATTCCGATCGCCGAGCATTCCGGGCTCATCATTGAGCTCGGCGAATGGATGCTGCGGCGCGCCTGCCTAGACGGCCGCAACTGGCCGAACCTTGCGGTTTCGGTCAACGTCTCGCCGCTGCAGTTCCGCCGCTCCGACTTCGTCGAACTGCTCGAGCGCATCCTCACCGACACCGATTTCGACGCCAACCGGCTCGAACTCGAGCTCACCGAGAGCACGCTCCTCGGCAATCTCGAGACTGCGGAATTGTCGATGCTCCGCCTCAAAGCCATCGGCGTGCGCTTCGCGCTCGACGACTTCGGCACCGGCTATTCGAGTCTCCTTTATCTGCGACGCTTTCCGTTCGACAAGCTCAAGATCGATTCTAGCTTCGTGCGCTCGATCGAAAAGGCCCCCGATGCCGCCGCGATCGTGCACGCCGTGGTCAGTCTCGGCCGCGGCCTCGGCATGAAGGTTACCGCGGAAGGCGTCGAGACCGCCGAGCAGCATCTGTTCCTGCGCGCCGCCGGGGTGCATTCGATGCAAGGCTTCCGATTCGGCAAGCCCGGGACCGCAGACGAGATCGATCACCGACTCGCTTGCCCCGACGATTATCGCGTTGGCAGCCCCGACCTCGAAGTGGCAATGGCGAGCTGACGGCTTGCCGTCATTCGGCGGCGCGCAAACGCTGGCCCGAAATCCATAGCCCCTCACCTCATGGATTGACCTTCGTTATGAATTCCGGACAGCCGCTTTGCGGTTTCCGGAATGACGCGCGGGGGATTGCCGCCGCGCGACGGCTTCGCCACTATCGCCGCGCAAAAGCATGATGGGAGGCAGACATGGCCGCAAAAAAAGTTGCATTGGTGACGGGCGCCGGTACCGGCGTCGGCCGCGCGGCGGCGCTGGCGCTGATGAAGGAAGGCTATGCCGTAGTGCTCGCCGGCCGGCGCATCGAAATGCTCGAAGCCGTCGCCGCGGAGGGCGCGCAGACGCCGGGCGAATCGCTCACGGTGTCGGCCGACGTCGGCGATCCGGCCGCGATCAAGGCGATGTTTGCCAAGATCAAGGACACCTACGGCCGGCTCGACCTCCTCTTCAACAATGCCGGCATCGGCGCCCCGGCGATGCCGATCGAGGAAATCCCGCTCGACAAATGGCAGGCCGTGGTCGCCACCAATTTCACCGGTGTCTTCCTGTGCACCCAGGAGGCGATCAAGATCATGAAGGCGCAAAACCCGCGCGGCGGCCGCATCATCAATAACGGCTCGATTTCGGCGCATACGCCACGGCCGGGCGCGGCGGCCTATACCGCAACCAAACACGCGGTCACCGGCCTGACCAAGCAGACCGCGCTTGACTGCCGCGGCACCGATATCTGCTGTGGCCAGATCGACATCGGCAATGCCGCCACGCCGCTGACCGACCGCATGGTGCAGGGCGAAGGCGTGCTGCAGCCCGACGGATCGAAGAAAATCGAAGCGCGCATGGCCGCCGACGACGTCGGCCGCGCCGTCGTTTACATGGCAAGCCTGCCGCTCGACACCAATGTGCTGTTCATGACGGTGATGGCGAATTTGATGCCGTTCGTCGGGCGAGGGTAAAGTTTCTTTCGTCATTGCGAGCGAAGCGAAGCAATCCAGCATTGCCACGCCGCTCTGGATTGCTTCGTCGCTTTGCTCCTCGCAATGACGACCTGATGAGGCTCGAGGCGCATGCTCTCCGAATGGCACGAGTTTTACGCTTTGCTCGGCACCGCCGCGGCGGCGCTGGTGGCGCTGTTGTTCGTGGCGGTGTCGATCGCGACCGATGTGCTCACCCGCGAACCGGAGAGCCGGCGCAACACCGCGACATATATGAGCC
>JBAQAB010000349.1:0-12453 GCA_049285535.1 Xanthobacteraceae bacterium | reverse complement strand
GGAGTTCCTTGAACACGCCGGCACTTGCCCCCAAGCCATATGAGAGATGGGCGTGCCAAAGCCCAAGAACAATAGGAGGCACGTCTATTTGCGGTGCACGATCGGTCTGCGGCCGATCTGCTGGGCGCGGCTCGTTAGATTGGCGGCAGTTCTCAGTTACTTGACAATTCCTTCAGCTAGCCTCAACAGTAAACGCTCGGTTCACTTATATAGCGTGTAGTCGCCAGGTGGCGACTACGACGACTGAGCCAATGTCCTCCAAAAAATCTGCTCGTTTCCTCCGGGGGCATTTATCGTCACTGCGAGTAACGAATTCACTCTTGGGCGATTTCAGCCGTCAGCGAGCGCCTAGGCCTATGAATCGCTGAACGCCGTGCCAGCAGGCCATAGGCCTCAGCAGCGTGTCGGCTGCATCGTCAAAGAATGCACGCCGCCATCTATGATTTTCTACCTCGTGCGTCGCACGAAGCATTTGCCCATAAATCTCGAGGAGCGAGCCATGCAAAATGGCCTAAAACGACTATGAACAACAACCGATCCAGACCGTCCGCCGCACGCCCGAACCAATGGGCATCGCGCGCCGGCCGCCCCGAGCCGAAAAATTCTGCACAAAGAAACTACGAGCGGTATCTGGCTCTCGCCCGTACCGAAAGCCAAATTGGCAATACGGTTGGCGCCGAGAACTATTACCAGTACGCCGAACATTATTTCAGATCGATGTCCCCAGACTCGGAAAGAACTTAAGAGTGGTTGCGGCGACGCTACGACCCTTTTGCTGCCTTCTGTGTGTGCCGGCGCGGCTCGCGGGCTAACGTTAGAGTTAATCAAGGCGCGCTTACTCCGCTTTGATATTCGCCTTACGAATCACCGTGCGCCACTTTTCGGTCTCGTCGGCCACGAGCTTGGTGAACCCGTCGGTCGTCGTCACAAGCGGCGCGTCGCCAAGATCCTCGATCCGCTGCGTCACTTCTGAATCTGCGAGCGCTTGATTGATGGCCTGGTGAAGCCGGTCGACGATCGCGGTGGGTGTGTCGCGCGGTGCGGAGATCCCCACGTAAATGCTCGCTTCATAGCCCGGCAGGAATTCGGCCAGCGCGGGAACGTCGGGCAACACGGGTGCGCGGGTCGCTCCAGTTACCGCTAAGGCCCGCAGCTTGCCCGTCCTGATGTATTGGATCGCCGCCGCGAAGGTGCTGAAATAAACCTGAACTTGGCCGCCAAGCAGGTCAGTGATGGCGGGGCCGCCGCCGTGATAGGGCACATGCACCATGTCGACGTTGGTCACGCTGCGGAACAGCTGCCAATACATGTAAGGCGCACTGCCGACACCGGCCGACGCCACGGTGATCTTGCCTGGATTGCTCTTGGCATCGGCGATCAACTCCGGAACGGATTTAGCCGGCAGTGACGGGTTCACCACCAGCACGCCGGGTCCGCGCGAGATCGTGGCCACCGGGGCGAAGTCGCGAACCACGTCGAAGTTCAGCTTGTCGTATAACGTCGCATTCCATGCGTCAGCCGAGGTGGTGAGCAGAAGCGTGTAGCCGTCCGGCGTCGATTTCGCGACATCCTCTGCGGCGATCGTGCCGCCGGCGCCAGGGTGATCCTCGACGATGAATTGCTGGCCGAGGCGATCCGACAACGCGGCGCCGATCAAGCGGGCGTAGGTGTCGACGACGCCGCCCGGCGGATAGCCGGAAACGATCTTGACCGGGCGTACCGGATAGGTTTCCGCCCGCGCAATGCGCGTCACGACCGGTGCAGCGGCGAGGGTGAGATACAGAAACCTGCGGCGGCTGAATTTCATGGCCTGACCCACGCGTTCCAGTGGCGCAACTCGCGCACGAGGCTACACGTTTGCACGACGATGTTGAAGCGGGCGCGCGCAGGCAAATCGCGCGAAAACAGACGCTCGCCTCGCCATGGCCATTCCGGGAACGATGCCGAAGCGGAAATCGGGTCAACCGTTAGAGTGAGGCTGGCGCCAGCCTCACTCGCTCCGTCGCCGACGTACCGAACTCGCGGCAGGCGAAACGTATTGCGTATTTTGTACGCAGAAGCCGCCCATGCCCTGCAGCGTCTGCATGCATTGGGCGTAGCTGACGAATCCGCAATTCATCGCGCCGCCGCCAGCACCGGCATATTGCGCGCACCACGGATAATTTTGCGCTTGTGCGCCGGAGCCCATTGCGGCTGCGGCGACGAAAAAGCCCAGTAGCAACGGAAAATGTTTCATAGCGGCCTCCGGCGGTGCGGGTGTTTTCGCTACTAACGCCGGGCCACCCCGCTTTATTCCACGGTCTTTGGCATGGTGTCTCGCATGAAAACCCTATTCAAAACGCGCTGAAGTTTGGCTAGGCTCGTCGTCCCGCATTTCAACCAGAGAGTCCAACGATGCCTATTTCGATGTACACCGTTTCCATCCCTGTTTTCATTCAGCATCTCGGCGGTCTTGGCGCCGTCCTCGACAAGGCCGCGGCCTGGGCCGGCGCCCGCAAGGTCAACGAAGCCGATCTGTTGAACATGCGGCTTTCGCCGGACATGTTCAATTTAACGCGCCAAGTGCAGGCGGCGACCGATCACGCCGCCAATGCGGCGGGACGTCTTGCCGGCAAGGAGCTTCTGAAATTCGCTAACGACGAGACAACGATTGGACAGCTCAAGGACCGCATCGGCAAGACGATTGATTATCTCAAGGGCTTCAAACCGGGCGAGATCGACGGCACCGAGGGCAAAGAGATCAGCATCACTTTTCCCAGCGGCCAGACCCGCCAGTTCACCGGCCAGAGCCTCTTGCTCGGCAACAGCCTGCCGAATTTCTGGTTTCACACCACCACCGCTTACGACATCGTGCGGCTGTGCGGCGTCGAGGTCGGCAAGCGCGACTTTATGGGGACGCCGCCGACGGCGTGATGGCCGCGGCGGGTGCAACCTCCCATCGCTAGTTCTTCAGCCGATACCCGGTTTTGAAGAACCACCACACGATGGCGAGGCAAACCGCGAGGAAGACGAGCGTCATTGCCACGCTGACCTCGACATTGACGTCGGCAATGCCGAAAAAGCTCCAGCGGAAGCCTGAGATTAGATAGACGATCGGATTGAACAGCGTGATGGTCCGCCATGGCTGCGGCAGCACACTGGTCGAATAGAACGTGCCGCCGAGAAACGTCAGCGGCGTGATGATGAGAAGCGGCACGATCTGCAGCTTCTCAAAGCCGTCGGCCCAAAGCCCGAGAATAAAGCCGAACAAGCTGAAGCTCATCGCGGTCAGAAAGAGGAAAGCCAGCATCCAGAACGGGTGCTCGATATGGATCGGCACGAACAGGAACGACGTCGCCAGGATGATCAGCCCGAGCACGATCGATTTGGTCGCCGCGGCGCCGACATAACCGAGCACGATTTCGAACGATGAGATCGGCGCCGAAAGGATTTCGTAGATGGTGCCGACGAAACGGGGAAAATAAATGCCGAACGAGGCGTTGGTCACGCTCTGCGTCAGCAGCATCAGCATGATCAGTCCGGGCACGATGAAGGAGCCGTAGCTCACGCCGCCGATCTGGGTGATTCGCGAGCCAATCGCGGCGCCAAACACGATGAAATACAGCGAGGTCGAGATCACCGGCGACACCACGCTTTGGAATAGCGTCCGTCCGGTCCGCGCCATTTCGTAAAGATAGATCGCGCGCACGCCGTAGAGGTTCATCGCCGTCCCCTCACCAGATCGACGAAAATATCTTCGAGCGAGCTTTGCGTGGTCTGCAAATCTTTGAACTTGATGCCGGCGCGGCCCAGATCGTCGAGCAATGCGGTGATGCCGGTCTGCTCGCCCTTGGTATCGTAGGTGTAGATCAGTTCATTGCCGCCGTCGGCCGGTTTGAGATCGTAGGCCGCGAGTTCCGGCGGAATAGCGGCGATCCGCGCGCGCAGCTCGAGCGTCAACTGCTTCTTGCCGAGCTTGCGCATCAGCTCGGCCTTGTCCTCGACCAGGATGATTTCGCCGTGATTGATGACGCCGACCCGGTCGGCCATATCCTCGGCTTCCTCGATGTAATGGGTGGTGAGGATGATGGTGACGCCGGAGGCGCGCAATTCGCGCACCAATTGCCACATATCCTTGCGCAATTCGACGTCAACGCCGGCAGTCGGTTCGTCAAGGAACAAAATCTGCGGCTCGTGCGCCAGCGCTTTGGCGATCATGAGACGGCGCTTCATGCCGCCGGACAGCATCCTGATCTTGGCGTCGCGCTTGTCCCACAATGACAGCTGTGTGAGCACTTTCTCGATATGTGCTGCATCGGGCGGCTTGCCGAACAATCCGCGCGAAAAACGGAGCGTCGCCGGCGGCGTCTCGAAGGCGTCGGTGGTGAGCTCCTGCGGCACCAGCCCGATCAGCGAGCGCGCCGCGCGATAGTCGGCGATGATGTCGTGACCGTCGACGGTGACCTTGCCGGAGGTCGGGTTGACGATGCCGCAAATGATACCGATCAGCGTCGTCTTGCCGGCGCCGTTGGGGCCGAGCAACGCGAAGATCTCGCCGTGACGGATATCCAGGTTGATGTCTTTGAGGGCCTGGAAACCGGAGGCGTAGGTCTTGTCGAGATGCGAGACGGAAATGGCGGAGGTCATGGCTTCCCGGGCGTCAACACCGGGCTTGACCCAGTGATCCATCTTATTGCGTCAGGCCGGCATGGACTGCCGGATCGGGGAACCCCGCGACGCGGGCGTCGCGGGGTTCCCATGTCCGGCAATGACAAGGCTTACACCCAGGGCCGCGACTGCTTGGCCTTTTGTTCGAAGCTCTCGATCTTGATCTGCTTCTGCATGGTCACGCCGACTTCGTCGAGGCCGTTGAGGAGCGCGTGCTTGCGATGCGAGTCGATGTCGAATTTCACCGCGCCGCCGTCAGGTCCGCGGATTTCCTGCTTCTCCAGATCGACGGTGAGCGTGGCATTGGCGCCGCGGTCGGCATCGTCGAACAGCTTCTCCAGGTCTTCCGGCGACACCTTGATCGGCAGCACGCCGTTCTTGAAGCAGTTGTTGTAGAAAATGTCGCCGAACGAGGTCGAGATCACGCAGGTGATGCCGAAATCGAGCAGCGCCCACGGCGCATGCTCGCGCGAGGAGCCGCAGCCGAAATTATCGCCGGCGACCAGGATCTTGGCCTTGCGATAGGCCAGCTTGTTGAGCACGAAATCCGGGTTCTCGCTGCCGTCGTCGCGGAAGCGCTTTTCCGAGAACAGGCCCTTGCCGAGTCCGGTGCGCTTGATGGTTTTCAGATACTGCTTGGGGATGATCATGTCGGTGTCGACATTGATCATCTTCATCGGGGCGGCGACGCCTTCGAGAACGGTGAATTTTTCCATTGTTTAACCCTGAAGGTTCAATCCTGCGACAGGCACTTGCCTGCACTCTCCGGCGAGTTAATGGCTTCTCGCCAAGTGCCGGTCAAGCCTGGGCCGTTGCGGCCTCTTTTGCCTTGAATTTCGACTCGCGCTCGAGCGTGCAGACCTGCACGTGGTATTCGGTGTAATACTTCTGCCTAGCGAGTTTCTGCGCCGCTATGTGCTCGGGATTGGTGCGCCAAGCGTGCAGGCCTTCCTCGTGCTCAAACTCCACGATTGTCACCCGCTCGCCGTCGTCGGCAAAAAAGCCCTTATGCGAGATGTAGCCCGGCATCGTCCTGGCGAGCTTTTCCATCTGATCGACCAAGGCAATGTATTCGTCACGGACTCCGGGCCGTAGGCGCGAGCGAAAAACCGTAACAAGCATGGCCGTGTTTCCTTGCAGATATTTGCGGCGCAAAAAAGCGCCACACCATTATACGGACAGGCGCCCATCGGCGCATCAAGTTTGCTTCTCGAATTTCGGCACTTGCGCCAGTTCCGTGACCCAAGGCCGTGCCGAGCGCCACCAGTTCTGCCGCTTCGGCGGCAGCCGGTCGCGCTGGCGCAGCATGCCGACCCGCACCGTGTAGGACGGCTGCACGCCGTCGCCTGGTGTGGTCGAATAGATCGGCGCGCCGCAGCGCGGACAGAACGCCTGCAGCCGCGGATTGCCGCTGTCGGCGGTGGTTTTCAAATAGGTGGTCGGCTGGCCGGTCATCTTGAAACTCGCGCCCGGCACCGGGATCGATATGCGAAACGCGGTGCCGGTCGAGGTCTGGCAATCGGTGCAATGGCAGATGGTGACTTTCTCCGGATCTGCTTCGCCCTCGATGGTGATGAAGCCGCAGTGGCACGCGCCGTCGATTTTCATGCTTCTTCTCCCTTCCTCTACTGACCAGAAGCCCGCTCGATCGCGTGCATGGCGTCATCAGACAGTCCAAAATGATGGCCGATCTCATGGACCAGCACATGCTTGACAACAGCGCCCAGCGTCTCGTCGTGCCCGGCCCAATAGTCGAGAATCGGCCGGCGATAGAGCCAGATCATATTCGGCATCTGGCCGGTGAAGCTCTCCGCGCGAAACGGCAGGCCGATGCCGTGAAACAACCCGAGCAGATCGAATTCGCTGCGCGCCCTCATGCGCCGGAGCACGTCTTTGCTCGGGAAATCGTCGACCTGGATAACCACGTCGGCGGCCAGATCGCGAAACTTTTTCGGCAGATGGCGGAACACCTCGCCTGCCAGCACTTCCAGCTCGGCCAGCGACGGCGCCTTTACCGGCCGCCAGGCGAGCGGATCGGAATTTAGATCGGCCATAATCGTAATGTAGCGTTGTTTGACCCGTTCCGCTCGTCCCCGCGCAAGCGGGGACCCAGGTGCTGGATTCCCGCCTGCGCGGGAATGAGCGGAATAGACCAAGCTACGAGCTGATGATGTCACTTAAAATCTTGATCGCTGGTCTTATCCTTGTCGCGCTGCCGTTTGCCGGCGCGGCGCCCGCCGCCGCACAAAACGAAACCTCGCCGATAACGCAGCCCGGGGCGGCCTCGCCCCCGCCGCGTCACGTTCGCGGCCGCATCATCATCCACCCGGGGCGGTTGCTCTACCGCCGCTGCGTCGACTGGTACGAATTGCAGAACCGGCCGAGCGGTCCGGTGCTATTCCCCGAAATGCGCTGCTGGTGGGTGCGGGGTTAATTCCACTCGCGTATATCGACGAAATGCCCGGCAATCGCCGCCGCCGCTGCCATCGCCGGCGAGACGAGGTGGGTGCGGCCCTTGTAGCCCTGGCGGCCTTCGAAATTGCGGTTCGACGTCGAAGCGCAGCGCTCGCCCGGCGCGAGCTTGTCGGGATTCATGGCGAGGCACATCGAGCAGCCGGGCTCGCGCCACTCGAAGCCGGCTTTGACGAAGACCTTGTCGAGACCTTCCATCTCGGCCTGCTCTTTGACCAGGCCCGAGCCCGGCACGATCATGGCGTTGACCCGGTCACTGACCTTCTTGCCGTCGACCACCTTGGCGACGGCGCGCAAATCCTCGATGCGCGCATTGGTGCAGGAACCGATGAAGACGCGATCGACGGCGATGTCGGAAATCTTCTCGCCGCCTTGCAGGCCCATATAGGAAAGTGCGCGCTCGATCATCTCGCGCTTCTTCTCGTCGGTCACGCCGTCGAGCCGAGGCACGCGGCCGGTCACCGACACCACCTGCTCGGGGCTGGTGCCCCAGGTGACGAGCGGCGGCAGCTTCGTGGCGTCGAGCTTGATCTCGCGATCGAAATGCGCGCCGTCGTCGGATTGCAGCGTCTGCCAATAGGCGAGCGCCGCGTCCCAGTCCTTGCCCTTGGGCGCCTTGGGGCGGCCCTTCAAATACGCGTAGGTCTTTTCGTCCGGCGCGATGAAGCCGGCCTTGGCGCCGGCTTCGACCGACATGTTGCAAACCGTCATGCGGCCTTCCATCGACAGCGCGCGGATCGCCTCGCCGGCATATTCCAGCGCATAGCCGGTGCCGCCGGCGGTGCCGATCTCGCCGATGATGGCGAGGATGATGTCCTTGGCAGTGACGCCGTCCGGCAGCTTGCCGTCGACCACCGCGCGCATGTTCTTCGATTTCGACTGGATCAGCGTCTGCGTCGCCAAGACGTGCTCGACTTCCGAGGTGCCGATGCCGTAGGCAAGCGCGCCGAGCGCGCCGTTGGTCGCGGTATGGCTGTCGCCGCAAACCAGCGTCACGCCAGGCAGCGTGAAGCCCTGCTCCGGGCCGATGATGTGGACGATGCCCTGCCGCCGATCGAACTCGTCGTAATATTCGAGATTGAAGAACTTGGCGTTCTCGGCGAGATAAGCGATCTGCGCCGCGCTCTCCGGATCGGGATTGGGCAAATTGCGGTCGGTCGTCGGCACGTTATGATCGACGACCAGCAGCGTCTTGTCCGGCGCATGCACCTTGCGGCCCGACAGCCGCAAGCCTTCGAAAGCCTGCGGGCTCGTCACTTCGTGCACGATATGGCGGTCGATATAGATGAGGGCAGACCCGTCGGGGTCCTCCTCGATCAGGTGCTCGTCCCAGATTTTATCGTAGAGCGTGCGCGGCTTGGCCATGGTCGGAAACTCACAAAACTTCACCACCGGCGCGCAATATAGGCACGACGCGGCGGATTTAAAATTACTTCGCCGCCTTCTTGTCCTCGGCGATCTCGGCGGTGTGGTCCTGCCGCTCGAAAATGCGGGCCGATTTGCCGCGGCGGCCGCGCAGGTAATAGAGCTTGGCGCGGCGCACCTTGCCGCGGCGCACCACCTGGATGGAATCGATCATCGGTGAATAGAGCGGGAAGACGCGCTCGACGCCCTCGCCATAGGAAATCTTGCGCACCGTGAAGTTCTCGTTGATCCCCCCACCGGCACGGCCGATGCAGACGCCTTCATAGGCCTGCACGCGGCTTCGCTCGCCCTCGACGATCTTGACGTTAACGATGACCGTATCGCCCGGCTGGAATTCGGGGATTTCCTTGCCGGCGGAAAGCTTCGCCATCTGTTCGTTTTCGATTTCCTTGAGCAAGTTCATGGCGAATTCTCCAAAAGGTACGCGGTCTTGGGCTGCGCATTCATCGCGCCGTTTCGGCCGGGTCTATGCGGGTTGGGCGTGCTTCTATTACACCGCGCGGGCTTTGTCACCCCAACGTCGCCGCGGATCATTTGGGCCTCGCCGGCTTCACCCGCGATCCGGAACGGCGCGCCCAAAGATCGGGCCGGCGCTCGCGGGTCAACCGCTCGGCCTCGGCGCGGCGCCAGGCGGCGATTTTGCCGTGATCGCCCGAGGTCAGCACCTCCGGGATCCCGCGGCCTTCCCAAAGCTGCGGCCGGGTATAGTGCGGATATTCCAGCAGGTCGTCGGTAAAGCTCTCTTCGGCGCTCGATTCCGCGGCGCCCATGACCCCGGGCAGGAGCCGCACGCAGGCGTCGATCAGCACCATGGCGGCGATTTCGCCGCCCGACAGCACGTAATCGCCGATTGATACCTCTTCTAGATCGCGCGCCGCGATAAGGCGCTCGTCGACGCCCTCGAAGCGGCCGCAGACGAGGACGACGCCCGAGCCGCGGGCGATCTCCTCGACCCAGTTTTGATCGAGCGGCGCGCCGCGCGGCGAGAGCAGGAGGCGCGGGCGCGCATCGGTCGCCGTCGCGTCGACGGCACGGCCAAGCACATCGGCCTTCATAACCATGCCTGGGCCGCCGCCGGCCGGCGTGTCGTCGATCGAACGATGCTTGTCGGTGGCGAAATTGCGGATATCGACGACGTCGAGCGCCCAAGTGGCCGCCGCCAAGGCTTTGCCAGCGAGGCTTGTGCCCAACGGCCCGGGAAACATGTCCGGAAAAATGGTCAGAACGCTGGCGCGCCATATGTCAGTCACGTTCAGCCGGGAGTTCGACGACCAGACGCCCGGCCGCGAGATCGACGTCGGGCACGGTCAGCGCATCGAACGGCAGGAGTTGCGTCGGCTCGGCCCCCGCCTGCCGCACCTCGATCAAATCGCCGGCGCCGAAATTGTGGACCGCGACGACAGTGCCGAGCGGTTTCCCGGCGCGATCGACCACGGCAAGCCCGACCAGATCGGCATGATAATATTCGTCGGGTTCGTCCGGCTCCGGCAGCCGGTCGCGCGGGACATAAAGCTTGGTGTTGGCGAGCCGTTCGGCGGCGTTGCGATCGGCAATGCCGGCGAGCGTGGCGACGAAATGATCTTTGGCCGGCCGCAAGCTTTCGATCTCGAAGATGCGGCCATCCTCGGTCTCCAGCGGACCATAGCTGACGATCGCAGCAGGATCGGCGGTGAACGAGCGCAACCGGACCTCACCGCGCACGCCGTGGGCGGCGCCGATTTGGCCCAAGCAAACAAGCCTTGGGCAAATGCGCGGACCGCCCACCATCGGCGGTTAGCTCGCCGGCGCTGCCGGAGCGGCGGCCGCAGCGGGGGCGGCACCCGCGGCCGCCTTGGCGGCTTCTTCCTTCGCCTTGCGCTCTTTGCGCGGGACGGCCTTTTCTGGATTGTTGCGCGCCTTGCGCTTCATCACGCCGGCGGCGTCGAGAAAGCGCATGACGCGGTCCGACGGCTGCGCGCCCTTCGCCATCCAGACCTTGGCCTTTTCGACGTCCCACTTCAGCCGTTCGGTCTTCTCCTTCGGCAACAGTGGATTGAAATAGCCGAGCCGCTCGATAAAGCGCCCGTCGCGGGGGCTGCGGCTGTCGGCAACGACGATGTGATAGAACGGCCGCTTCTTGGTACCGGCGCGCGCCATGCGGATGACGAGAGACATTCAGTTTCCTTTCGTTGCGTTGATAGCGTCGATTTGCAGGATCACTTCTTTTTTCCCAAGCCGGGGAAGCCCCCTGGAAATTTCGGACCGAGACCCGGTAATCCAGGAAAATTCGGCGGCAGACTCGGCATAGTCGGCGGCAGGCCCGGTGCGCTGGGCATTCCCGGCGGCAGGCCGCCCGGCATTTTCTCGGCCAGTTTTGCCATCTCTTCGGGGCTCGGCATACCGCCGCCGCCGAAGCCGAGCATGTTGGCCAGCCCCGCCATAGGCCCGCGCTTGGCGCCGCCCATGGCTTTCATCACGTCGGACATCGTGCGGTGCATTTTGAGGAGCTTATTGATGTCCTCGGGCTTGGTTCCTGAACCGGCGGCGATGCGGCGCTTGCGGCTTGCCTTGAGTACATCCGGATTCTTGCGTTCCTGCGGCGTCATCGAATCGATGATCGCCATTTGCCGCTTGAGGACTGTTTCGTCGAGGTTGCGCTCGGCCAGCTGGTTTTTCATTCTGGCGATGCCGGGCAGCATCGACATCAATCCGGTCATGCCGCCCATGGTTTGCATCTGCGTGAGTTGCTCGCGCAGATCGGCAAGATCGAACGCGCCTTTGCGCATCTTCGCGGCGACGCGGGCTGCCTTCTCGGCGTCGATGGTCGCAGCGGCTTTTTCTACGAGCGAAATGATGTCGCCCATGCCGAGAATGCGGTCGGCGATGCGCTGCGGGTAAAAGTCCTCCAGCGCGTCGAGCTTTTCGCCGGTGCCGATGAGCTTGATCGGCTTGCCGGTGACCGCGCGCATCGACAAAGCGGCGCCACCGCGGCCGTCGCCGTCGATTCGGGTCAGCACGATGCCGGTGAGGTCGAGCCGCTCGTTGAAGCTTTTCGCCAGATTGACCGCGTCCTGGCCGGTCAGCGCGTCGGCGACGAGCAGGACCTCGTGCGGATTGGCGGCGCGGCGCACCTCGGCCGCTTCGCGCATCAGTTCCTCGTCGAGGGTGAAGCGGCCGGCGGTGTCGAGCAGCACCACGTCGTAACCGCCGAGCCGTGCCGCCTGCTGCGCGCGCGCGGCGATCTGCACCGGCGCCTGGCCTTCGACGATCGGCAGCGTCTCGACATTGACCTGCTTGCCGAGAATGGCGAGCTGCTCCATTGCGGCCGGCCGGCGCGTATCGAGCGAGGCCATCAGCACCTTACGTTTGAGGCCATCGGTGAGGCGCTTGGCGATCTTGGCGGTGGTCGTGGTTTTGCCGGAGCCCTGCAGCCCGACCATCATGATGACGACCGGCGCTGGGGCGTTGAGATAGATCGGCTCGGCGCTCGATCCCAAAGTCTCGATCAACTGGTCGTGCACGATTTTCACGACCATCTGGCCGGGGGTGACCGACTTGATCACCTCGATACCGACCGCGCGCTGCTTGACCTGGTCGGTGAAGCTCCGCGCAACGTCGAGCGCCACGTCGGCCTCAAGGAGCGCGCGGCGCACCTCGCGCAAGGCGGCCTCGACGTCCGCCTCCGACAGCGCGCCGCGCCTGGTCAGCCGGTCGAGGATACCGTTCAGCCGTTCCGAGAGATTATCGAACATCAAAAACACCTTTGCGCCCGAGGGCGCATCGCGCTGTCGGGCGGGAACCTCCGGTCTCAGGGGCCGGTCGGCGGTTGAATTTCGGTCTCTTGCGAGAGTGCGCGGAAAATAGGGGCCAGCCCCTCTGCCGTCAACCGTGGCGTAAAGGCTGGGCCGCCGGGCTGGCCAAGCTGTATGG
>JBAQAB010000348.1:0-4156 GCA_049285535.1 Xanthobacteraceae bacterium | reverse complement strand
CAGTATAAGCATCGGCGATCCTTAGTCAACGGCTATAATATGTACCATTAGCTACATTTTGACACCGCTGCGAAAATATGGTCTGCGCTGGCATACGAGGCCGCATGGCCTGAACGAAGTCGGGACTGGGTTCGCACATGGGCAAGCTCCCCGCCGAAGGCACCCAAGCGCGCCGTTTCGGCAAGACGCGATCCGCGCAATCGACCGCGCTCCTGGAAGATTACGCCGAGCTGATTGCCGATCTGCTGGAGGGCGAGGGCGAAGCGCGTCCGACCGACATCGCCCGCCGCCTCGGCGTGTCGCACGCCACGGCGATCAAGACCATATCGCGCCTCAAGCGCGCGGGTCTGGCGACGGCGCGGCCTTATCGCGGGGTGTTTCTCACGGAGAAAGGCAACGAGCTTGCCGATCGCGTGCGGGTGCGCCACCGCTTGGTCGTCGACGTGCTGCGCGCGCTCGGCGTGCCGACCGAGTCGGCGGAGGCCGACGCCGAAGGCATCGAGCACTACGTCTCTGAGAGCACGCTCAAAGCGTTCGCGCAGTTTTTGAAGGCGAGAGGGTAAACATTCAGTCCGCTCGTCCCCGCGGAAGCGGGTACCCAGCGCTGGATTCCCGCTTACGCGGGAATGAGCGGAAAATCTTCACACCGCGTGTGCGGTGAGCGCGTCGACGATGCCGTCGACGACCTCCTCGACCATGATCTTGTCGTCGCCCTCGCCCATGATGCGGATGACCGGTTCGGTGCCGGACGGCCTCACGACCAGGCGGCCGTGGCCGTTGAGGCGGCTTTCCGCATCCGCGATCGCCGAGCGCACTTTGTCATGTTCGAGCGGCTTGCCGCTGCGGTAGCGCACGTTGCGTAAGATCTGCGGCAGCGGCTCGAACCGGTGGCAGACCTGTGACACCGGCTTGTTCTTTTTCTTTACCACCGCAAGCAACTGCAGCGCGGCGATGAAGCCGTCGCCGGTCGTAGTGTAGTTCGACAGGATGATGTGGCCAGACTGCTCGCCGCCGACATTGTAGCCGTGCTCTCGCATCTGCTCGAGCACGTAGCGGTCGCCGACCGGCGTGCGGATGAGCGAGAGGTTGATCGACTGCAGATAGCGCTCGAGACCGAGATTGGACATCACCGTGGCGACGATGCCCGGCTTGGTCAGAAGATGATCCTCCGCCCAGCTCTCGGCGATCACCGCAAGGAGCTGGTCGCCGTCGATCAGATGGCCGTTCTCGTCGGCGATAACGACGCGGTCGGCGTCGCCATCGAGCGCGATGCCAATATCCGCGCGCATCTCGCGGACCTTGCGGGTGAGCGCATCCGGCGCCGTCGAGCCGCATTCGCGGTTGATATTGAAGCCGTCCGGTTCGACGCCGATCGAGATGACGTCGGCGCCGAGCTCCCACAACGCGTCGGGCGCCACGCGGTAGGCCGCGCCGTTGGCGCAATCGATGACGACGCGCAAACCGTCGAGCGAAAGATTGCGCGGCATCGTGCGCTTGGCGAATTCGATGTAGCGGTCGTGCACGCCGTCGATGCGCTTGGCGCGGCCGAGCTCGGCGCTCTTGGCCAGCCGCTTGGTCATGTCGGCATCGATCAGCGCTTCGATCTTATGCTCGACCTCGTCGGACAGCTTATAACCGTCCGGCCCGAACAGTTTGATGCCATTGTCGTCGAACGGATTATGCGAGGCCGAAATCATGACGCCGAGGTCGGCGCGCATCGAGCGGGTCAGCATGGCAACAGCCGGCGTCGGCATCGGCCCGAGAAGGAGCACGTCCATGCCCACGGATGTGAAGCCGGCGACCAAGGCGGTCTCGATCATATAGCCGGACAGCCGGGTATCCTTGCCGATGACGACGCGATGGCGGTGCTCGCCGCGGCGGAAGACGAGCCCGGTCGACTGGCCCACTTTTAGCGCCAATTCCGGCGTGATCACGCCGTTGGCCCGGCCGCGAATCCCGTCGGTACCGAAATACTTCCGAACCATAATAGGGGGCCCCACCGCATGCCTCTCCAGGCGGCGATATTAACCCCTTATGGGTCGCGATCGCTTCAAAATATATTGGGTAATCTTACCGCCCCGGGCAACGCGCCGTTCACCATAAGGACGAGCCAAATCAAGGAGATATCCAGCAACTCGGCCGCCGGGCGGAACCCTCTAGCGCTTCTTGGCCTCGTTCTTGTCGTAGGGGCTGGAGGGAGGTTGAGTGACGGAAACCGGGTCCGAACCCGGAAAACTGTCCTCCAGGCCTTGCTCGAGCGCATCGTCGAGCCGCTCGCGCCGCTCTTGGTCGTGCCGCGTGCGGTCGCGGACCTTGTCGTCGCGCTCGAAGCTACCGGCATCCGGCTGTAGCGACCGGTTCTTGTTCCATTCGTCCATGTCGATCGCCTTTCCGATTGTTACCATTCCGGCGGGGGCATTTCCGCCGCTTGAAAACAACGGTTTGGACCGGCTGCCGTTCCTTGTGCATGAGGGCCAGATAAGCTCTTGGTTTGTGCTATCAAATAACGGACCTAAGGGCCGGGAAGCTCACATGAAAACCATGACCTGCATCGAGGACCTGCGGCGGGCCGCCCACCGCAAGGTGCCGCGCGCGTTCATCGATTACGCCGAATCCGGCTCCTATGCCGAGCAGACATTGCGCGCCAACCGTGACGATCTCGACCGCATCAAGCTGCGCCAGCGCATCCTGTTCGACGTCAGCAAGCGCAGCACCACGACGACGATCCTCGGCGAGCCGGCGGCGCTGCCGCTTGCGCTGGCGCCGATCGGGCTATGCGGCATGCAGCACGGCGACGGCGAGATTTTGGCCTGCCGCGCGGCGCAAGCCGCCGGAATTCCGTTCACGCTGTCGACCATGTCAATCTGCTCGATCGAAGACGTCGCGGCTGCCGTCGACAAGCCATTCTGGTTTCAGCTCTACGTCATGAAAGACCGCGGCTATATCCGCTCGCTGATCGAGCGCGCCGCCGCTGCCAAATGCAGTGCCCTGGTTCTCACGGTCGACCTTCAGGTGATCGGCCAGCGTCACAACGACATCAAGAACGGGCTGTCGGTGCCGCCGGAGATCCGCCTCAAGAATCTGATCGATATCGCCACCAAGCCGGCCTGGGCGCTCAGCGTATTGCAGGGCAAGCGCAAAACCTTTGGCAATATCGCCGGGCACTATCCCGGCATGAGCAACGTCACTGTGCTGTCGAAGTGGATTGCCGAGCAGTTCGATCCGACGCTGAGCTGGAAAGACGTCGAGTGGATCAAAAGCCTGTGGCCGGGCAAGCTCATCCTCAAGGGTATTCTCGACCTCGAAGATGCGCGCATCGCGGCCAAGACCGGCGCGGCGGCGCTCGTGGTGTCCAATCACGGCGGCCGTCAACTCGACGGCGCGCCATCCTCGATTTCCGTGCTGCCGGCGATCGCCGACGCGCTCGGCTCGGAGATCGAGCTCATGTTCGACGGCGGCATCCGCTCCGGCCAGGATATTCTGCGCGCGATTGCGCTCGGCGCGCGCTCCTGCATGAGCGGCCGCGCTTACATCTACGGCCTCGGCGCCGCCGGGCAGGCGGGGGTGGCGTGGGCCATCGAGATCATGCGCAACGAACTCGACATCAGCATGGCGCTCACCGGGGTCACCAGCATTGCCGAGATCGACCGCCGCGCGATTGCCCAAATGTAGGTTTCTCATGCCACCGGACGCCATTTACCGGTCGTCAACTCTGTTTGCTCACCGGGCGTCAACCTTATGAACCTATGAAAGCGCTCGGATCGAACCAATTGACGAGCAGTACGTTCTAAGCGGGTGGGGCGGGGGAGTTCTTACACACAATCCTCGCCGCGATGCGACCGAAATCGGGTCGCCTGGAGGAGGAATTCATGCGTAAGATTCTTATGGCAGCGGCAATCGTTTCGATGACGGCAACATTGGCGGCGCCGAGCGCCCACGCCGACATGGTCGGCGCAGCAGCCGGTGCCGGCACAGGCCTGCTGGTGGCCGGTCCTCCCGGCGCCGTTGTCGGCGGCGTGATCGGCGCGGTCTGGGGCAAGCCGTTCTGGGGTCCCTCGATCAGCAGGGGCCATTGCTGGACCGACAACGACTTCCATCGCCACTGCAATCGGCATTGGTGAGGGCCGTCATTGCGAGCGAAGCGAAGCAATCCAGT
>JBAQAB010000347.1:0-4146 GCA_049285535.1 Xanthobacteraceae bacterium | reverse complement strand
GCGGTTCGCGCAAGCGGAGTGTCCTGTGGCGCGCGCCGCGCCCGAAGCGCGAGCGAGTGGCAACATTCGCCCGCGTGGCGCGGCCACGACTTTGGCGCCTCCCGGCGCTGCACTTCCCGCTTGCGTTGGGGAAGACTTTTTCGAGCGGGGCTTTCTTAAGCGTGGCTTGGGCAAGCCTCGGACGCAGACGCGCCGCGAGAACGCGATCGCTTATCCGCCCCCGCGAAGCGGTGGAGGGGGACCATGCGAAGCATGGTGGAGGGGGTCTCTGACTCGACGCTTCGTTGTCATTGCAGAAAGAGCGTCGAGGCCCGCGCCCCTTCCACCGCGCAAACGCGCGGTCCCCCCTCCCCCACTTTCGTGGGGGAGGAAAATTGTTAATCGAGCGGCCCGTCGCGCAGGCGCGCAAGATCGAAACGGTCGATCTCGCGCAAGAGCTCGACGAAGGCTTGCGCGCCGCGCGCCAACGCCGCGTCGCCCTTGGCCGCGGTCGCCAGCGTGGCGTCACCGACCGCGCCGCTCGGATGCAGATCCTGCGTCATCCAGGCAAAGCCGGCCGGCCGGTAGGCGCCGAGCCATTTGAACTCGGCCGCCATCGCCACCGTCGCCGGCGTCGCCTTGGGCGCCTGGTCCATGCGCACCGTGTCCGGTTTTGCCGCCAGCATCAGCGAGGTCTCGATGTCGCCGCCGTGGATGCCGTGCTTTTTCTCTTCGCTCGAAAACGCGCCGTCGGGATAGCCGAAGCGATGCCAGCCGACGGTGACCACGAGCATGCCAAGCCGCGTGCGCAGGTCGCGCGCCACCGTTTCCATCGCCGCGACATTGCCGCCGTGGCTGGTGACAAGGACGAGCTTGCGCAGGCCGACGCGCGCCAGGCTGTCGCCGAGCTCGGTCCAGGCCGCGATCGCGGTCGCCGCCGACAAGGTCAACGTGCCGGGAAAAGCCAGATGCTCGGCGGAGATGCCGATGCGCTGCTCCGGCAGGAACGTCACCGGCAGCTCGTCAGGCAAGAGATCGCGGACGCGCGCCAGATAGGCCTCGGCGATGTAGGAGTCGACGCCGAGCGGCAGATGCGGCCCGTGCTGCTCGACCGCGCCGAGCGGCAGCACCGCGATCCAGCGCGCGGTATCGCCGCCGGCGATGTCCTGCCAGGTCATTTCCATCCAGTCGCGCAAAGGCACCATGTTCCGGCTCACTCGCAAAATTCTTCCGTGTAGCGCTCTTTGAGCATGACCTTTTCCGAAAACCGGTATCCACTTTTCGGGATCATGCTCTATTGTCGCGTGCGTCGTCGCAAGGAGCAACCGATGCCGTGGACCATGATGCTTCGCGCCGGATTGACGGCTATAGCCGTTACGATGACGGCTGCGGCCGGCCCGGCCGCGGCCCAGGCGCTCGACAAGGTCACCTTCGGCACCAACTGGGTGGCCGAGGCCGAGCACGGCGGCTTCTATCAGGCGCTGGCCGACGGCACCTACCGCAAATACGGGCTCGACGTCACCATCCGCCAGGGCGGCCCGAGCGTGAACAACCGCATTCTCCTTCCGGTCGGCAAGATCGACTTCTTCCTGTCCGCCAATAATCTGCAAGGCTTTGACGCCGTCACGCAGAATATCCCCACGGTCGAAGTCGCGGCCTATTTCCAGAAAGACCCCCAGGTGCTGATCGCGCATCCCGATCAGGGCATCCAGAAGCTGCAGGATCTGAAGGCTCTGACCTTGTTCATATCGCCGGAAGGCGTGGCGACCTATTACCAGTGGCTCAAAGCCACTTACGGCTTCAAGGACTCGCAGGTGAAGCCCTATACCTTCAATCCGCAGCCGTTCCTGATGAATAAAAAAAGCGCAATGCAGGGCTATGTGACGTCGGAGCCGTTCGCCATCGAGAACGCCGCGCATTTGACGCCGAAAGTGTTCTTGCTCGCCGACGAAGGCTTGGCTGGCTATTCCACTTTGATCGAGACGCAACGCGATCTCGTCGACAAGAAACCCGATCTGGTCCAGCGTTTCGTCGATGCCTCGACCGTCGGCTGGTACAATTATCTCTATCACGACAACAGCGCCGCCAATGCGCTGATCAAACAGCAGAACCCGGAGATGACCGACGATCTCCTGGCCTATTCAGTGAGCGCGATGAAGAAATACGGCATCGTCGATTCCGGCGATGCCTTGACCCTCGGCATCGGCGCCATCACCGACGCGCGCATGAAGGCCTTTTTCGACGAAATGGTGCGCGCCGGTGTCACCAAGCCGAGCGTCGATTACCGCAAGGCTTACACGCTGCAATTCGTCGACAAGAAAGTCGGGATCGACCTGCGGCCCAAGCCGCAATGAAACGTCATCCTGAGGTGGCCGCCATAAGCGCGTTTACGCGCGTCTTCGACACGCTATTGCGGCCCTCGAAGGATAGCAGCGGAGAGGCTGAGGCCGTCGCCCTTCGAGGCTCGCTCTGCTCGCACCTCAGGGTGACGGAAGAACTCTGATGCCATCGATCGCGCCACACTCCAACACTCCGCTGGTCGCGTTACGCGGCGTCGGCAAGGCATTTCCGAGCGGGACTGTCGCGCTTCGGGGTTTCGATCTCGACGTGCGGGAGGGCGAATTCGTGTCGCTGCTTGGCCCGTCGGGATGCGGCAAATCCACGGCGTTGCGCATCATCGCCAGCTTGGGCGAGCCAAGCGAAGGCACGGTCGAATGGACGTCCTCGCGCGCGCCCGCGGACGGCGAAAGCCGGATCGGCTTCGTATTCCAGGAGCCGACGCTGATGCCGTGGACGAGCGTGTTCAATAACGTGCTGCTGCCACTCAAGCTCAAAGGCATCCCGATCGAAAAGGCGCGGACGCGGGTCGTCGCCGCGATCGACCGAGTCGGCCTGAAAGAGGTCGGCCGCGCTTATCCGCGTGAACTTTCAGGCGGCATGCGCATGCGCGTGTCCATCGCCCGCGCGCTGGTCACCGAGCCGGCGCTGTTGCTGATGGATGAGCCGTTCGCCGCGCTTGACGAGATCACGCGCTTCAAGCTCAACAACGATCTCCTGCAAGTCTGGCAAGCGCTCTCCACCACGGTGGTGTTCGTCACCCATTCGGTATTCGAGTCGGTCTATCTATCGAGCCGCATCGTGGTGATGGCGGCGCGGCCAGGCCGCGTCTTCACCGAGCTCAAAATCGACGCGCCCTATCCGCGGGATCAAGATTTTCGCACCTCGGCCGAATATGCCGCGTTCTGCCGCCGCACCTCGGAAGCGCTGGCGCAGGCGATGGCCGCGGGAGGCGGGTCATGACGGATGCTCCATCCGCTCATTCCCGCAGAAGCGGGAATCCATCTGGGTCCCCGCTTTCGCGGGGACGAGCGGGAGATTTCGATCGCCTGCTGCGCATCGTGCTGCCGATCGTCGTATTGGCGCTCGGACTTTCCCTCTGGGCGCTGGTGGTGTGGATCGGCAACATTCCGCCCTATGTGCTGC
This sequence comes from Xanthobacteraceae bacterium, assembly GCA_049285535.1. Lineage (GTDB taxonomy): Bacteria > Pseudomonadota > Alphaproteobacteria > Rhizobiales > Xanthobacteraceae > BOG-931. Next base: position 684 of record JBAQAB010000347.1, on the reverse strand, counting down.
CGAGCCCGGAGCTGATTGCCCAAACCTTGGTCTCGGACTGGGCTTTGCTGTTCCAATCGCTCCTCGTCACGCTCGCAACCACATTCCAAGGCTTTCTGCTTGCGGCGGTCGGCGGCGTCGGCTTGGCCATGCTTTTCAACCAATCGCGGCTCGTCGAATATTCGCTCTATCCTTATGCGGTGATCCTGCAGGTGACGCCGATCGTCGCGGTCGCGCCGCTACTCTTGATCTACCTGCCGCAGCCGCTGGCAGTGCTGGCCTGCGCCTGGATCGTGGCGTTCTTCCCGGTGCTGGCGAACACCACGCTCGGCCTGCATTCGGTCGACCGCAATCTCACCGACCTGTTCACCCTTTACGGCGCCTCGCGCGGCCAGATTTTGTGGAACCTGAAACTGCCGGCCGCACTGCCCTACATTCTCGGCGGCCTGCGCATCGCCGGCGGCCTGTCGCTGATCGGCGCCGTGGTCGCCGAGATCGCCGCCGGCTCGGCCGGCGCCGGCTCGGGGCTCGCCTACCGGATTGCGGAATCCGGCTACCGTCTCAACATCCCGCGCATGTTCGCGGCGCTGCTGCTGCTGTCCGTCGCCGGCATCGTCATCTTCTATCTGCTGTCGGCCGTCAATTATCTGGCGCTGCGCCGCTGGCACGAAAGCGCACTGGAAGAGGAGCGGTGAGGTTCACTGG
>JBAQAB010000346.1:0-2996 GCA_049285535.1 Xanthobacteraceae bacterium | reverse complement strand
TTTCTGGGCCGCTGCTCGACCGCATCGATCTGCATATCGAAGTGCCGGCAGTCACGGCAGCCGATCTGATCCTGCCGCCGCCGACCGAAGGCAGCCGTGAAGTCGCCGAACGCGTGGCGCTCGCCCGCGAGCGGCAGGCGTCGCGCTATGCCGCGATCGGGCTATCGCATATCCGCAGCAATGCCGCGGTGTCGGGAACGGTGCTGGAGGACGTGGCGCGGCCGGATACGAGTGGACTTGCATTGCTGCGCGAAGCCGCCGACGCGATGCGGCTTTCGGCACGCGGTTACCACCGCGTGCTTCGCGTCGCGCGCACGCTCGCCGATCTCGACGGCATCGACAAAGTCGGCCGCGTCCATCTGGCCGAGGCGCTATCCTACCGGGCGCTGACGGACGAAGTCCGGCGGGCGGCATGATCGCTTGCCCGTGACCTCTTGCCATTGGCCGCGATTCCGTCCGGCAGTTCCGGAGTTTCAGCCAACCCCGTTGCCGTGAACGATGCCGCGCATGCCGATGGCGGCCAGGAATTCTTGTCGTGTCTCGGCGTGATCGCGAAATACGCCCAACATGCGGCTCGTTACCATGCTCACGCCGGTCTTATGCACGCCGCGGGTGGTCATGCATTGATGCGTCGCTTCGGTCACCACCGCGACGCCATGCGGCTTGAGCACGGCATCGAGGCAGGAGGCGATCTCCGCCGTCATCTTTTCCTGGATCTGCAAACGCCGCGCAAAAACGTCGACGAGGCGCGCCAGTTTTGAAATGCCGACGACGCGGTTGCGCGGCAGATAGCCGATATGCACCCGGCCGATGATCGGCGCGAGATGATGCTCGCAGTGCGACTCGAAGCGGATATCGCGCAGCACCACGACCTCGTCATAGCCGCCGGTCTCCTCGAAGGTGCGCTTGAGATATTCGCGCGGATCGTCGCCATAGCCGGCGAACCATTCTTCGTAGGCGCGCACCACCCGCGCCGGCGTGGCGCGAAGCCCCTCGCGGTCCGGATCGTCGCCGGCCCAGCGGATGAGCGTGCGCACCGCGGTCTCGGCGGCCGCACGCGACGGCCGCTCGGACCCGCTCGATCCGCCGGTTTTCGCGCGCGAGCGCTTAGAATTTACAACTTTATCCATCCGATTTCTCCGGCCGGCGCTAGCGATCGCGGCGCCCAACAATCAACCCCAAAGGCTTGAGGCTCTGCATGTTAACAAAGCATCAACCCTTCCTCCAATCGCATCCGGATGCCCGCGCCGTGCCGCGGTCGGCGCAAGCAATATGCAAGGTTCCCGGGCCAAAATCGCGGTCGTCACATCGATAAGCCGGGCCTGGACGCGGCTAGCCGCCGAGCGAGCCGACCTACCCGAGCGGGAATCAAGACCATGCGGGATCGCGCCAATATCGGAAAGCCCGCGATTTTCAGCCGCCGTCTCCTGTCGCTCGTGGTCCGCGCGCTTGCCATCACTTCCATGTCGTTCGCGGCAGCTTTCGGCTTTTTGTCGGGAGCGACGGCCCCCGGTGCGCATTACGATCCGTATGCGTTCGCCATCGGCGTCGCCGCATTGTTCGGCGCAGCGTGCGGCGGCATGGGCATCCTGCTATCGCGCGTCCGCCAGATGAAAGCCGAATTGCGCGGGCTCGAGGGGCGTCTCGACGAGGCTGAGGACCGCCACTGGGAATTCAAGGAAGCGCAGGAACGCGCCAAGAGCTTTTTCGAGGCGCAGGGCGACGTCATCGTTCGCCGCGATGGCAAGGGCGCGATCACCTACGCCAACGACGCGTTCTGCGCGCTCGCCGGCCGCCCGCGCGAGGCGCTGCTGAGCACCGACTTCGCGCTTCCCTTGGAGGCGCAGGGCGAAACCACGACGCTCGCCGACGGCACGCGCGTCTACGACCAGAAAATTGCCGCGGCCGGTGGTGCGCGCTGGATCGCCTGGCGCGAAGTCACCGTGCGTTCCGATCATGCCAGCGAGATGCAAAGCGTCGGCCGCGACGTCACCGACCGCGTCAGCGCCGAGCGCGCGCTGGCCGATGCCCGCGATCAGGCCGAAGCCGCCAACCGCGCCAAGTCGCGCTTCCTGGCCATGGTCTCCCATGAAATCCGCACGCCGCTCAACGGCATCCTCGGCATGGCCGATCTGTTGGGCGACACGGCGCTGGCACCGGAGCAGGCGACTTATCTCAAGGCCATGAAAACCTCAGGCGGCACCTTGGTGTCGTTCATCGAGGAACTGCTCGATCTGGCGAAGATCGAGTCCGGCCGGCTCGATCTCCTGCCGCGGCCATTCGCGCTTTCCGGTTTTGTCGAGGAGGCCGTCGAGCTGTTGGGCCCGCGCGCTCAGACCAAGGGCCTGGAAATCTGCGGTTACGTCGACGAGCGCCTGCCGTCGCGGGTGACCGGCGATGCGGCGCGGTTGCGCCAGGTGATTTTCAACCTGGTCGGCAATGCGATCAAATTCACCGAAACCGGCGGCGTCTCGATCATCGTCGAGCCGGGCGCGCAGCCGGATGATATCGTCATCGCCGTGCGCGACACTGGTATCGGTATTGCGGCCGAAGATCAGACCCGCGTCTTCCTCGAATTCGAGCAGGCCGACGTCGGGCCGACGCGCAAATTCGACGGCATCGGCGTCGGTCTCACCATTTCCAAGCGCATCGTCGAGCGCATGGGCGGCTCGATCGCCATCGAGAGCGTCCCGGGTCAAGGCTCGACGTTTCGCGTCACCGTCCCGCTGCCGCGCGCCGGCGACGCCGATGAACCGCCGATGGCGGTTCCCGACCTTACCGGCAACGACATTCTCATCGTCGCCCCGGCCGTGGTCGAGGCGTCATTGCTGGCGCGGCGCCTGCAGCGCTGGGGTGCGCGCACGACGATCGTGCCTGACGAGGCAGTCGCCGCGGCGCTGCTGCCGGAGCAGCCGTGGAGCGCCGTGCTGGTCGATCATGCGCTCGGCAGCAAAGCCAGCGCGGCCTTGGCGCGCATCGCCGCAAAAATTCCGCGG
>JBAQAB010000345.1:0-6656 GCA_049285535.1 Xanthobacteraceae bacterium | reverse complement strand
GCTCAGGCTTTCGCGCGCCGCTCGGCGTTGACGAAATGGCGATCGCCGGCGGCTTGCGCGGCGAGGCTGTGGCGCTGGCGCCGTGCGCGACCGTCGACGTGCCCTACATCGCCGACGCCGAGATCGTGCTCGAGGCCGAGGTGCTGCCGACTGGTTGGACTTGGCCGGAAGGCCGCTTCGGCGAGTTCACGCGCCTGATGGGCGGGCTGCACTGGAACCCGCTGGTGCGCATCAAGGCGATCGCGATGCGCAAGGACGCGATCTACTACAATCTGCACATGCCGTGGGAGAACACGTGGCTCGCAGCGCCAACGCGCTACGCCGCGATCCGTCAGGCGCTGCGCACCGCCGGCGTGCAAGTGAAAGACATCAACGTCACGCTCGGCGGCTGCGCCTTCTGGCACGCGGTGATCTCGATCAGGAAGCAGCCGGGCGAGGGCAAGAACGCGCTGCTCGCCGCTTTGTCGGTGATGGATCTGAAACACGTCGTCGTGGTCGACGACGATATCGACGTCAACGATGCGGCCGAGGTGGAATGGGCGATCGCCACCCGCGTGCAGGGCGACCGCGACGTGATGATCGTGTCGAACGCGCGGGCAAAACCGCTCGATCCGAGTCTGCCGCAAGGCTATGGCACGGTGCCGACCGGCGCCAAGGTCGGCATCGACGCCACCATTCCGGAAAACATCCCGCGCGAATATTACGAGCGCATCACTTATGCCTATGCCGAGACCGCCAAGATCGCCGATTACGTCAGCGGCAAGAAGGACAAGGCAGGCGAAGCCGGCGATGACGCGAGCGTCGTTGCGCTCGCCGACAAGATCGCCGCCGCGATCGAGAAGACGCCGCTCTATTACACCGACATCGCCGAGAAATTTTCGCAATACGATTTTGTCACCATCGCCCGCGCCATCGGCCATCTGCACGCCACCGAAAAGCTGTGGCAGGACCCGCGCGGCCGTATGTGCCTGCGCGGCTCGGCGTTCGCAGCGAAGCCGCCGGGGAAGTAATTGTTTTCCCTCCCCCGCTTGCGGGGGAGGGAAAGGGAGGGGGCTTGTGGCCGAGACGCTTGCGTAAGCGTTGAACACTTCCCCCCTCTGGCGTCGCTTCGCTCGCTCCCTCCCCCGCGCGGGGGAGGGAGCGCGACTGCGCATAGGCGCGCCTCCGCATTTGGTGTAACCTCCACACCAACAAGCCTACAAAACTCAAGGGAGGACCGCGATGATACTTCCCCGCAGGTCGTTGCTCCGTCTCGCCGGCGGCGCCATAGCGCTCCCCGCCGTCACGCGGCTCGCGCGCGCGCAAAGCTATCCGTCGCGCTCGGTGCTGATCCTCGTCGGTTATGCCGCCGGCGGCCCGACCGATATCTGCGCGCGGATCATCGCCGACTGGCTGTCGAAAGCGCTAAATCAGCAATTCGTCGTCGAGAATCGCGACGGCGCCGGCAGCAACATCGCCACCGAGGCGGCGATCCACGCCGACCCCGACGGCTACACGCTCCTCCTCGTCACCTCGTCGAACGCCATCAACGCCACGCTCTATCCGCATCTGAATTTCAATTACATGGCGCGCATGGTGCCGGTCGCTGGCATCATGCAGGCGCCCTCGGTGCTCGAGGTGACGCCGTCGTTTCCGGTCAACAGCACCGCGGAGTTCATCGCCTACGCCAAGGCCAATCCGGGCAAGATCGATCTCGGCACCGCCGGCAACGGCAGCCCGCCGCACATGTTCGCCGAATTGTTCATGTACATGACCGGCGTCAAGCTCAACGTGGTGGGCTATCGCGGCGGCGGCCCGGCGCTGATCGATCTCATCGGCGGGCAGGTGCAGACGATGTTCGAGGGTATCACCTCGTCGATCGGCTACCTGCGCGCCGGCAAGCTCCGCCCGCTCGGGGTCACCTCGGCGAAGCGTTCGGCGGCGCTGCCCGACGTGCCGCCGATCGCCGACACCGTGCCGGGCTACGACGCCAGCGGCTGGTTCGGCCTCGGCGCGCCCAAGGGCACGCCGGCCCCGGTGATCGATACCCTGTCCCAGGCGGTCGCCGCGGCGCTCGCCGATCCGGCCATGCAGGCGAAGCTGGCCAATCTCGGCGCCGAACCGATGCCGATGAGCCCGGACGAATTCGGCAAGCTCGTCGCCGGCGACACCGAGAAGTGGGGCAAAGTGATCCGCGCCGCCGATATCAAGATGGATTGAACAAACATCCGCCCCCGCGAAAGCGGGAGAGGGGGCATAGGCGGCCTGCGGCCGCCGTCCAGCAAAAGATACGCCGACCCTAAGCGTCGGCTATGGCGCAGCGCGGTGGAGGGGGCGCGGGCGATTCAGAAATAAATGCGCTGTAGGACGGGTAGAGCCCTTGCGAAACCCATAATGCAGCCTCGCCGCTTTATGATGGGTATCGCGGAGCTGCAGCGCCACGGCGTAGAAATATTTTTGCATCAGGCCGGTGATCCGCTTCATGTCGGGCTTGGGTTTCGGCAACTCCTTTGTTGCCGCAAATCAGCATAGACCACCGGGTCAAGCCCGGTGGTGACGAGGAAAATGACATCGTTGTTTGACAACACTCGCGGGCGCATGTGCTCGCGCGATTGGGGATGCTTTATCGACCTCTCCCCGCGTGCGGGGAGAGGTCGAGCGAGCGTAGCGAACGAGGGTGAGGGGGCCTCTCCGCGAGTCTGAGCGGCGCGGACCAAGCGACGACGTTGCAGACATCGTCGCAAATCAGCGCCCAGTGGAGAGGCCTCCTCATCCCGACCTTCTCCCCGCACGCGGGGAGAAGGAGGCGCGAGCCAAACGATAGGAGGCCCACCATGCCCACATGGCGTAACAAACCGAAATCGCAGAAAGGCAATTACCACAAGCGGCGAACCTACGAGCAAGGCAAGGCCGAGATCGACGCTGCGCACCGCATGACGTTTCGGCTCTAGGCCGATGCGCTCCGCTTATGGCGCCGCTGTGCGCAGCGGCGCTGCAAGCGGCACCGGCGCTGTCTTGGCGAATCGCAGCGTTGTTTTGGCCGCGCCTTGCCGCTCGTGCCGCCGTCGCTCCGGTTGCGCGCGCAGCAACAGGTGGTCGCCGGCGGCCCGCGCCGCATTCCGCTCGCCAGCCATGCCGAATGGACAGTGCGCCGCACCGAGATCAAGGATTTGGTGACGTGGATTTTCGCTAGCGCGCGATCCAACAAATCCGCACGCGTTATTGGTCGCCTTTCGGCTTCCATTGCGCCGCCAAATCCTTGGCGTGGGCGATCTCGTCCGGCGTCAGCTCATCGGCGGCCGCCTTGAGATTGTCGACCGCCAAGGCGTTGTCCTGCTCGGCCGACAACGCGAACCACATATAGGCCTGCACGTAATCCTTCGGCACGCCTTCGCCTCTGGCGTAGAGGCTGCCGAGATTGTTCTGCGCCATGGCGTAGCCCTGGTCGGCGGCGAGGCGAAACCACTTTGCGGCTTCGGTGTCGTCGCGCGGCACGCCGTGGCCGTCGTCGTACAAAATGCCGAGGCTGTATTGCGCGTCGGCGTCGCCCGCCGTTGCGGCGAGGCGATACCATTTCGCGGCTTCCTGATAATCGCGCGCGACGCCATGGTCGTTGTCGTAGAGGACGCCGAGATTGTACTGCGCGACGACGAGCCCCTGATCGGCGGCGCGGCGATACCAGACCAAGGCGTCGGCGTAGCTCTGTTTCACGCCGCGGTCCGTCTCGTACATGTTGCCGACATTGCTCTGCGCCTGGGCGTCGCCCTGCGCGGCGGCGAGGCGATACCACTTCAAGGCGTCGGCGGTTTTGCCGTGCAGATCGTCGAGGCCGCCGAGCGCGAATTGCGCCGGCGCCATGCCCTGATCCGCCGCTTTTTGCAGCCAGCGCGCCGCGTCGTCGTCGTTCTTGGGCACGCCCTCGCCGTTAAGATACATGCCGCCGAGCGAGGCTTCTGCCACTTCGTCGCCTTGCTCGGCCGCCTTGCGCATCCATTGCGCGGCTTGCGCGTAGTCCTGCGGCACGCCTTCGCCGTCGTGATACATGAAGCCGAGCACCACCTGCGCGCCGGCGACGCCCTGTTCGGCCAGCGGGCGCAACAGCAGCAACGCGGTGGCGTAATCGTGCCGCTGATAGGCGGCGCTGCCGAGCGCCAGCGGCCCGGCCGGCATGGTATCCGCCACGGCACGCAGCGACATCGTGCACAGCGACATGGCGGCCAGCATCGCAGAGGCCATCAGCAGGGCATAACAAGACTTCACGGCAGCACGCATCGTCAGCCTCAAGCACGGAGCGCAATTGCCCTCCGATTGGTCACGCGCCACCCTGCCGCGGTTCTAACCGGATGTCGCGCCATAAAATCGACTATTGGCGGCGCTCCCTCCACCGGGCCGCGCGTGCGGATTTCGCCACGTGGCCAGGAAGAATTAAAACCAATCCACAGAGTTATCCCCAAACATGCGGCCCGGTCGTGCAGCAACGCTTTAACTTGCGACTCCGCCGCCGCAGCGTATCCTACTCGCAGATCGGTCGCGTTTGGTTCTGCCGAATGTGACCATCGCCAAGATCAGATGGGCCTGGGTGCGGCCGCAGCTACCGGCGTTGCATCTCGTGGCGAGTTTGATCCTGGTTCCAAGCTGCGGGTAGCAGCACGAGGAACGTGTCGGGCGGGCGCAAGCTCGCCCGTCATGTTTTTGGGGTTGGTTGACCGCGGGCCGCCTTCGCGGCGATCATGCCGTGATGGCCAATCTGATCAATCGCCGGCAATTCACCATCGAATGGGGCCATTGCGACCCCGCCGGCATCGTCTTTAACGCCCGCTTCTTCGAATTCTTCGATTGGGGCACCTGGACGCTGTTCGAACTGGCGCTGGGGGTCAAACCGCCGGACCTCGGAAAGGCGTTCGGTATCATCGGCATTCCGCTGGTCGATGCCGGCGCGCGTTTTTTGGCGCCGGCGAAGTTCGGCGACGTCGTCGAGATCGCCTCGCAAGTGAGCGAATTCCGCCGTTCGAGCTTCGACGTCGCGCATCGGATTTTTGTCGCCGGCGCGGTTGCGGTCGAAGGCAGCGAGACGCGGGTCTGGGCGGTGCGCGATCCAGCCGATCCGGATAAGATCAAATCGCAGCCGATTCCGCCCGAAGTCACCGCGCGTTTTGTGACGGACTGACGCGCCCGGCGGTGTGCGCATCGCCAGTCGAGATGGAGGCAACGCATGTCACGTCAACCGAGCGATCTCGCCGCTACCGTCAAAGCTATGCGGCCGTTCGTTCCGGCCAAAGACTTCGCGATCAGCAAGCAGTTCTACGCCGATCTTGGCTTTCGCGTCGAACCGCTCGGCGATGCGCTGGCGGCCATGCATCTAGGGCCGCATTCGTTCCTGCTGCAGGATTTCCATGTCGAGGAGTGGGCCGACAATTTCATGATGCACATGATGGTCGACGATTTGGACGCCTGGTGGGAGCATGTGGCCGCATTGAATCTTGCTTCCCGCTTTGGCGTGAAAAGCCCACGCGCGCCGAAGCTGGAAAGCTGGGGCTTGAACGTGGCCTATCTCTTCGACCCGGCCGGCGTGCTTTGGCACATTGCCGCGGAACCGGCGCAGAGCGGCACCTAAGCCGGCTTCCTTGCCAGCGCCTCGTTTTTGCGCGAAATTCCAGCAGAAACAAAATCATGGAGGTTGCGCCATGGACATCGTTCCTTTGGGCCCAGGTTTTGCCGCCGAAATACGCGGCGTAACGCTGGCGGACGTCGCCGCCGACAACGCCGTCTATGCCGCGGTGCGCGCGGCGTTCGAAGAGCATTCCGTCCTGGTGTTCCGCGATCAACAGGTCGACGGCGAAGGCCAGCTGGCGTTTTCGCGCCGTTTCGGCCCGCCGGAAACCACCAAGGTCGGCTCGCTCGGCACCGGCACCAATTTTGTCATCCTCACCACCATCGGTCCGGACGGCAACGTCGTGCCGGAAGATCATCGCTATGCCATGCGCAACAAGGCCAACCAACTCTGGCACACCGACTCGTCGTTCAAGACTACGCCGGCGCTGACCTCGGTGCTGGCGGCGCGCACCATTCCGGCGAACGGCGGCGAGACCGAATTCGCCTCGACGCGGCTCGCTTTCGAGCGGCTCGAGCCGGCGCTGCAGCAGCAGCTGGAAAATTCCTTCGCTTGGCACAGCTACGGGCATTCGCGCGGCAAGATCGCCGAGGGCCTCGCCAGCGCCGAGGAAATGGCGACGCTGCCGCCGGTGTGCTGGCGCATGGTGTGGACGAATCCGGTCAATGGCAGGAAGGCACTCTACATCGCCTCGCATACGTACGCGGTCGAAGGCATGGAGCCGAAGGCGGGCGAGAAATTGATCGAGGATTTGACCGCGGCCGCAACCGCGCCCGGCACCACCTACGAGCACAAGTGGCGCGCCGGCGACGTCATCATGTGGGACAACCGCGCCACCATGCATCGCGGCCGGCCGTGGCCCGGCAACGAGCCGCGCTACATGGTGCGCACCACGATCTCGGCCATCGCGGCCGACGGGCTGGACTCGATGCGGGCGCCGCCGAGGCAGGCGGCCGAATAGCGTGCACTGCCGCGCCAGCTCATGACCACGTGGCTCGACGATGTGCCGCTTCCGCCTCGGTTCTCGGGGGTTGATGAACTTGAAGCGTTTCTGACGCGACCAGGG
>JBAQAB010000344.1:0-6616 GCA_049285535.1 Xanthobacteraceae bacterium | reverse complement strand
CCCGCGACTTCGCCGCGACCCACCGCCGCATGGCGATCCTGTCGGGCGGTGAGCTCACGGTGACGCTCAAAGGCGGCGGCCGCGGCGGGCCGAACCAGGAATATGCGCTGGCGCTTGCCATCCATCTTGCCGGCGCCAAGGGCATCGCGGCGCTGGCGGCGGATACCGACGGCACCGACGGCGGCCGCGGGCGGACGGACGATCCGGCCGGCGCCTTTATCGACGATACCACCCTGGCGCGGGCCAAAGCCGCCGGCCTCGATCCCGCCGCGTTTCTCGCCGACAACGATTCCACGGGGTTTTTCAACGGCATCGGCGATTTGTTCACGCCCGGCCCGACGTTCACCAACGTCACCGACTTCCGCGCCATCGTCGTTGACAGACCAGCGTTTTGACACCGAAGCTGGCCCGGGGATGCGGATCTGAACCAAGAATGAGAGCGCTTTTTACCAACACGGCAGCGGGTGCGCTGGTGCTGTTCACGCTTGCAGCGGCAACGCTATTGGCGTCGGCGGGGCCTGCCGCAGCGGATTTCCGGCTATGCAACAACACCTCGAGCCGGGTCGGCGTCGCCGTCGGCTACAAGGACGGGCAAGGCTGGACCACGGAAGGCTGGTGGAACCTGCCGGCACGCAGTTGCGAGACGGTGCTCAAAGGCAGCCTTGTCGCCCGTTATTATTATGTCTACGCCATCGATTATGATCGCGGCGGTGAATGGATGGGCCAAGCCTATATGTGCACCCGCGACAAGGAATTTACGATCCGCGGCATCGGCGATTGCCTCGCCCGCGGTTACGACCGCACCGGCTTTTTCGAGGTCGATACCGGCGAACAGCGCGCCTGGACCGTGCAGCTGACCGAATCGAGCGAGCAGCCCGTGCAAAAGCCGCCTGCCGTGAGCGGAGCGCCCTCCCCCGGAACCACGATCGGGGCATCGTCGTCGCCGGCGCCAGCTCCCATGTCTACTCCGGCGGTGCCGCAGATTCCTCCGGGCGTCATGCCGTCAACGCCGAGCGGAAATAAAACTCCATGACAATGCCAGCCCGTGACAACGCCTTGAGCGCGCGATGAGACGGCAACGGCGCACCAAAGTTGTCGCCACGCTCGGACCGGCCTCCGGAGATCGCGCGGTCATTGCCCAGCTATTCCAGGCCGGCGCCGACGTCTTCCGCATCAATATGAGCCACACCAATCACGACCGGATGCGTGAACTGGTGGCGAGCATCCGTGCAGTGGAGGCGGACAATAACCGACCGATCGGCATCCTGGTCGATCTGCAAGGCCCGAAGCTGCGGCTCGGCACGTTCAAGGACGGCGCGGCCGAAATCGACAGGGGCCAGGAATTTGTCCTCGTCGCCGATCCGGCGCCGGGCGACGCCAGGCGGGTGCAGCTGCCGCATCCGGAAATTTTCGCCGCCATCAAGCCGGGCGATACACTGTTGATCGACGACGGCAAGCTGCGCCTGGTCGCGACCGAGGTCGCGGCGCAGCGCATCGTCGCGCAAGTTGAAGTCGGCGGCAAAGTGTCGAACCGCAAAGGGGTGAGCCTGCCGGACACCGTCGTGCCGCTGGCGGCGCTGGCGCCGAAGGATATCGCCGATCTTGAAGCCGCTCTCGACGCCGGCGTGGATTGGATCGCGCTGTCATTCATTCAGCGCCCCGAAGATATTGCCGAAGCCAAGAAGATCACCCGCGGGCGCGCCGCAGTGATGGCCAAGATCGAGAAGCCGCAAGCCGTGGCGCGGCTGTCGGACATTCTCGAACTCGCCGACGCGCTGATGGTGGCGCGCGGCGATCTCGGTGTTGAGATGCCGCTGGAAAAGGTGCCCGGCGTGCAAAAGGAAATGACGCGCGCCTGCCGCCGCGCCGGCAAGCCGGTCGTCGTCGCCACGCAGATGCTGGAATCGATGATCTCCAGCCCGGTGCCTACGCGCGCCGAAGTCTCCGACGTTGCCACCGCCATTTTCGACGGCGCCGATGCGGTCATGCTCTCGGCGGAATCGGCGTCGGGCCAATACCCGGTCGAGGCGGTGGCGACCATGAATCGCATCGCCGAGGAAGTCGAAGACGATTCCATGTATCTGCCGTCGGTCCACATGCTGCAGACCCCGCCGGAACGCACCGGCGCCGACGCTATCGCCACGGCGGCGCGGCAGGTCGGCGAGACGCTCGACCTCTCGGCCATCGTCTGCTGGACCGTTTCCGGCTCGACCGGGTTGCGGGTTTCGCGCGAGCGGCCGAAATGCCCGATCGTCGCCATCTCGCCGATGCAAGGCGCGGGGCGGAAATTGTCGGTGGTCTGGGGCATCCACTGCGTCATCGACGAAGACGCCAAAGACCAGGACGACATGGTCGAACGCGCTTGCCGCATCGCCTTCAAGGAGCGCTTCGCCAAAGCCGGCGAGCGCATCATCATCGTCGCCGGCGTTCCCCTCGGCACGCCCGGCGCCACGAATTTCATGCGCATTGCTTATGTGGGCGACGGCTCGGGCGACGAATAGTTAAGCGCCGCTTGCAATCAACGCCTCAATCTCGTCGACGACCCTTTCCGCCGCCACGTGATGCAGCATGTGGCCGATGCCGGGCAGCATGACGAGCTTCGCCTGCGGCGCCGTGGCGGCAAAGGCCAAGGCGTGACCCCGGGGCGCGACCACCATGTCGCGGTCGCCGGTCATAATGACGGTCAGCACGGCGAGCATGGCATAGCGGTCGGCCTCCTTGGCGTGGAAGGCACGCAAATCGGCGACGTCGCGCGCATTGGCGAGAAACGTCGCCGGGCGGAGCAACAACAGTGCGGCAGTGCGCTTGACGTAGCGCCGCGGCGGCAATTGCGGCAGGAATGCCGAGCCCAGGCCGATGCCGATGAACGGAGTGCCCAGCGGCAGCGCCAGCGTGCGCGCGTAAAGCCAGCCGAAGATCGGCTTGGCGAACAGCGCGTAGAGCCAGGTCATGCTGCGCGGGAACGGATAGAGCGGCGGCGCCAGCAGCACCAGGCCGGCGACACGTTGTGGATGATCGAGCGCGAAGGTTGTTGCCAGCGTCCCGCCCCACGAATGACCGACGACGACGGCGCGTTCGATGCCGAGACGATCGAGCACGTCGCGCAGTATCGCCGCCTGATAGGCCGGCGAGCTGCCGCGCCGGCCTTTGCGTTGGCTCCAGCCGAGTCCGGCGCGGTCGACCAGGATGACGCGGTGCCGCGCGGCAAGACGCTCGCCGAGCGCCAGCCGCATGTCTTCGAGATTGCAGCCGGCGCCATGGACAAGAACGATCGGCAATCCGGCATCGGCGCCGAGCTCCACCACATGCTGGCGCAGGCCGCCGACGTCAACGAAGCGGCCGCGCGGCGGATGCGCCCGCTCGATCAGCCGCGTCCCGATAAAAGTAATCACCGCGCCGGCGGCAAGGATTTCGGCAACGGCGGTCAGCGTGTGCATCAGGTCTGGATGGTTTCGCCCTTGAGCCAGCGCGTGCCTTGCGCATAAAGCGCGTCGAGGTCGGGCCCTTCAAGCCCAGGCATGTCCATTTTCACCTTGTAGCCGATCTTGCTCTGCAGATAAGCGAGGTGCCGGTAGCCCTCGGGAAACTGTTGCAGCAGATCCTGATCGAGCGCGAGCTTGGCCGCGGGATCGACCGGGTCGATCCGGTCCTTCTCGTAGATCAGCCGCCGCAGCACAAAGCCCCAGCGGCCATCGCGTTTCTCGAAGAAATCGTAGAAGCGCCCGGTGCAGACCACGTCGCAAACGACGCCGTCGACCGGCGCGCGCTGCGAGATCGTCATCTTGGTCTGCGCAATCGCGCGGTTGCCGGCGACGTCGATCGCACTGCCGCCGAGAAAATGCAGGATGCGCACGCCGCGCTTCCAGCCTTCGTCGTTGCCCTTGATGAATTCCTCGAATGTGCCCTGAAACCAGGTCGCCCACATGCGGCCTTCGGGGTGCCACACGGTGCGGAAACGCTCCCACAGCCGCGCGTCGCGCCACACCGCCCAGTGTTCCACGAGTTCACGGATAATGCGCTTATCGTCGTCGATTGTCATGGCGCTTTCTCCCGTCATTGCGAGCGTAGCGAAGCAATCCATCGCAGTGAAGCCTGGATTGCTTCGTCGCCTTGCTCCTCGCAATGACGAAGAGAACGGCCTGATTAAATATCGCGGCCTTCGACCTTGTCGGTCAGCGTCTTGACAGCGTCGGGGATGTTTTCCAGGTGGGGATCGATGGCGAGCGCCTTGCGGTAGGCCTCGAGCGCATCTTTGTCGTCGCCGATGTCTTGGAGCATCATGCCGAGCCCCGCCAGCGCGCCGAATTGGCGTGGCTCGCGCGCCAGCACTTCGGCGATGTCGGCGATGGCGTGAGGGTAGTCGTCTTTTAAGTAATAGACCGTGGCGCGCTGGTTCCAGGCTTCGACATAGCCCGGCCGGATGGCGATGACGGAATTGAGAAGCCGGACGGCGAGATCGTAATCCTTCTCCTCGATCGCGTCCTTGACCCGGCTCATCAACAGATCGCAGGTGTCGCTGCCGGATTCGCTCCAGACTTCCCAGATACGACTCTCGATGGCCTTAGCGCTGGTCGCGTCCGGCGCGATTTTCAAGGCGCTGAACAGGGTATCGAGACTAAAGGTGGGATCGCCGTGCTCGGGATGCGCCAAATCGCTCGGCGGCGACAGCATATCCTGCGGGCTTTGGGCCAACGCCGGCGACAAGGCCGCCGCAATCATGGTGCTGGCGGCAGCGAGATGGATCGGGAATCGCAGCTTCATGAGCAAGAGTCTATTCGCCCGCCGTAACGCGGCAAGCCGTAAAACTGCTCAATCAGGCGGGAGGAATGCGGCGGAAATGGGCAGGCCGATATCAGCCGATTAGCCCTGCCGCGCCTTAAATCGGCGCTGCGTCTTGTTGATGACGTAGACGCGGCCCTTGCGGCGCACGAGACGATTGTCGCGGTGCCGGCTACGCAAGGATTTCAATGAGTTGCGGACTTTCATGGCGCACGATCCTTTTGCCGGTTGATTAAGGACGCGGCTTCCGCTTGTCAATGTCGGGCATTTGGCTGACGGGCTTAAGAATGAACACGGGTTCGGCCTCGCTGCGGCTCATTTCTGACGCCGGTACCAAGGGGCCGGCCTGCTTCCTCCTCGAAACGAGCGGCAGGCGGTTCGTGCACGACCTCGGCGAAGGGCCGCCGCCGGGGCTTCTGCCCGACCTGGCCGGGATCGGCCGGGTGGACGCGCTGATCCTGAGCCACGGACACAGAGACCATGTCGGCGGCCTGTCGCTATTGCCCGAGCTCGGCAATCCGCCGGTTTATGCAACCGAGACTGTCGCGCGCGGCCTGCCGAAACCAATCGCCGCACGGCCGCTGCCGATCGGCGGCACGGCCGACGTGCTCGGCATTGCGGTCACGACCGGCCGCAACGGGCACGCGCCGGGCGGCGTCTGGTTGCATTTCGGCATCGACGGCGGCCTTCTCTACACCGGAGACTATTCGACTGAATCGATACTCTATGCCTACGATCCGCCGGCAAAGGCGGCGGCGACCGTGCTGATGGACTGCTCCTATGCCGACTATCAGAAGCCGCTCGCGGAATGCTGGAACGCACTTGCCCAATTTGTGAAGCGCGGCCCTCTGTTATTGCCGGTGCCGGCCAACGGCCGCGGTCCGGAGATTGCACTCGAACTGATGCGCCACGGCGTCGCCGATATTTATGTCGACGATGCCATGCGAACGGCGCTGCAACAGTTGAGCGGCTCCGATGCCGGCGCGCTACGGCCCGATGCCGTCGACGACATCAGGCGGCTCGCCGACACGGTCAAACCCATCGACGGCGCGCGCGGGGTCATGCTCGCCGCATCCGCCGACGGCACGTCCGGAGCGACCGCGCGACTCATTCCGCAATTCGAGAACTTGCCCGAGGTGACGATCCTCTTCACCGGCTACGTCAATCCGACCACGCCGGCGGAGCGGTTGGCCAAAAGCGGCCGCGCCAAAACCATGCGCTGGAACGTGCATCCGCTGCTGTCAGATACGGTCGCGCTGGCGCGCGCGACACGGGCGACGACAGTGATCCCTGCCTTCTGCGATCGCGCCAAACTCCCGGCGCTTGCCGCGGCGCTTGGGCCCGCACGCGTGACGATGGATGCGGCAGTGTCGATCTGAGGCGCCGCTTTGCCCCTCGATAGCGGATATTCGCCAGATGAGGTGGCATATCGGTCAGCCGTTATGCAGAATACATTTCCCCACGCAGCGGGAAACAGGGAGCGCCTTTGTGTCCATAACTCTAAAATGCCGCATAGTCGCAACCGCGGGCACTATCGCGCTGTTCACGACTTTTATCTTAAACTTGACGGCTGTTCAGCGAGTTCACGGTCAAACGCTGCTGGGGACATGGACATTGAAATCGCCGCTGCCGGCGGTGCGGGCGGAAGTCGCGGCGGTCGCACTTGGCGGCAAGCTGCACGCGCTCGGTGGGTCGTTGAACGGGGTAGCAGGTCCGTATCACGACGAGTACGATCCAGCGATCGACAAATGGCGCCCGGACGCACCGCTGCCGGAACCTCGCGATCATCTAGCCGTCGCGGAGACCAACGGAAAGATTTACGCTTTCGGCGGTTTTG
>JBAQAB010000343.1:0-17226 GCA_049285535.1 Xanthobacteraceae bacterium | reverse complement strand
CGGCAATGCGTTCGAACTGGAGAAAAAGGGCGAAGGCCGCATCCTGGTGCGTTTCACGCAGATTAAGGATTTTATGATTCATGTGATCTACGCGACCGACAAGGATATCGCCAGCAAGCCCGACGATCTGCGCAACTTCCTCAAAGGCTGGTTCGAGACCATCGCGTTCATGCGCGCAAACAAGGCAGAAACGGTGAAGATCGCGGGCCCGATCACTGGCAAAGACGAGGATATCACCAGCCGCAGCTATGACGAGATCATGCCGATGTTCTCGGACAATGGTAAATTCTCGCAGGCAGCCTTGGAGGGGCTGTCGCGGTCGTGGATCGAACTCGGCATGCTGAAAGAGCCGCCCGATCTCAAAACGCTTTACACCGAGCAGTTCCTGCCGAAATAGGTGTGGCGGCCGGTTCGTTCAACATTGAGACTGCATGGCATCCGCGCAGCCCGCCATCCGCGTCAACGGCGTCTCGCATCAGTTTGGCGAGCCAGGCGAAGCACGTCACGTGCAGGCGCTCCTAGATACGTCGCTCGATGTCGCGCGCGGCGAATTGTTGTGCCTGATCGGACCTTCGGGATGCGGCAAGTCGACGTTGCTCGGCATCATGGGAGGACTATTTACGCCGACGGCCGGCGCGGTCGCGGTCGCGGGCAAGCCGGTGCGCGGCCCGATGCCGCACGATCTCGCTTTCGTGTTTCAGGAAAGCGCGCTGTTTCCCTGGAATACGGTGCTTGAGAACGTCATGCTTGGGATGACGTTCCAGGGCGTCGCCAAGGCCGAGCGCGGTCCGCGTGCCCGCCGTGCGCTGGAGGCAGTCGGCCTTCTCGACTTTGCCGAGCATTATCCGGCCCAATTGTCGGGCGGCATGCGCCAGCGCGCCGCGCTCGCCCGCGCGCTCAGCCTGGAGACTGACATTCTTTTGATGGACGAGCCGTTTGGCGCGCTTGACGAGCAAACGCGCATGGTGCTCGGCGAAGACCTTTCGGTGCTGCTGTCGAGATCGAACAAGACCATCGTCTTCGTCACGCACAGTCTCGGCGAGGCCGTGTTCCTGGCCGATCGCGTGGCCGTGTTCTCGGCGCGGCCCGGGACGATCAAGCAAATCATCGCCGTCGACGAGCCGCATCCGCGCAAACCGTCATTCATGACGGCGCCGCAATTCCACGCGCTACGCGACCAGCTCTACGGTCTGCTGCATGACGAAATCCGCAAAGCCATATCGGAGAGTGCGCAGCCGCGCCGCCGCTATGGCCAAACCGGCTCCGCCGAGACCGACGGGGAGCACGCATGAAAGGCGACGAGAAAAGGAACGCGTCACACCGGCTATCGAGCTGCCTGGTGCAAGCCGCCTTCCTGGCGACCGTGCTGCTGCTCTGGTTCCTGGCCACGACCAAGTGGGGCGTCAGCCGCATATTGCTGCCTAATCCGGTCAATGTCTGGCATCAGCTTGTCGACATCGTCGCCTCCGGCGCGTTCATTCCGGACCTGCGTGTGACCCTTGGTGAGCTCGCGGCTGCCTTCGCAATCTCGATGTCGCTCGGCGTCACGATCGGCTATCTGATCAGCCGCTCGCGATATTGGATCAGGGTGTTCGAACCGTTGCTCGCGGCGATCTATGCGATCCCGATCATTCTGTTCTTGCCGCTTTATGTCCTGTTGCTCGGTCTTGGCCCGGCGTCGAAGATCGCGCTGGGCGCCACCATCAGCTTCTTTCCGATTGTGCTCAGCACCATCGTCGGATTCGGCCAGGTCGATCGCCGGCTGTTGACCGCGGCCCGCTCGATGGGAGCGAACAATATTCAGATGTTCCGGCACGTGCTGCTGCCCGCCGCGCTGCCGGTGATCCTTGCCGGACTGCGCCTGGGTTTCACCGTCGCTCTCCTATCGGTCATAGCGAGCGAGACCATCGCCTCGTTCGCCGGTCTCGGGCATCACATCGTCGACCTGGCCGAGAACATGGATACGGCGCGGATGTTCGCTTACATCGCGGTCGTCATTGCGATCGTGGCGTTTCTCAACGCCGTGGTTTCGAAGATCGAAGGACGGGCACGATGGCGATGACCGGCGCGCAGACTGCACGTCCCGCCGCCGGGCCGGCCGCCGCCGGCTTTCGACGCTGGCTCATGCGCCATCCTGGCGTCGCCCGTTCCGGTATCGTGATCCTGCTCGTCGTCGTCTGGGAAATCGCGGCGCGTTTCTTTCTCGACCGCGATTTCGTCAGACCGCCTTCAACAGTATTGACCTCGCTCGGCGAGTTGTTCCGCACCCCCGGCGTACCGTCGGCGCTGTGGCTGACATTATATGAGATTACCATCGGCTTCATCTTGTCGGCGATTATCGGCGCCGCGATGGGGCTTGCCGTCGGCCTCAGCCGGTTCGCCCATCAAAGCTTCATGCCGATCATACTTTTGCTCTATGGTTTGCCGCAGATCACCATCCTGCCGATATTCGTTCTGGTCTTCGGTATTGGCGTCGCGTCGAAGATTGCTTTCGGCGTCAGCCATGGCATGTTTCCGATCATGATCGCGGTGGCAGCCGGCGTGCAAAAGATCGAGCCGGTGTATTTCAACAGTGCACGCTCGATGGGCGCGAGCCGCTGGCACCTGCTGCGTTATGTGATCTTCCCGCATCTGGTTCCGAGTTTCTTCACCGGGCTGCGCCTCGGCATGAGCGGGGTCTTGCTCGGCGTGCTGCTGGCCGAGCTCTATGTTTCCACTGCGGGCATCGGTTATTTCACCAGCATCTTTACCCAGAACTTCGATGCGACCAAGCTGATGGGCCTCGTTTCGGTGCTGGCCGCGATCGCGATCGCCCTCAACGAGTCTGTTCGCCGTATCGAACTGCATTACGCGCGGTGGCGGGACTAAGCGGTATATCCGGGAAAACGAAATGACCAAACTCAGATTGACGGTGGCCTGCGGCGACTATGACATCGTGCGCCCGCTCAAAGAGGGAACGGTGGAGGCCGACGGCCTCGAGCTCATTTTTCTCTCCGAGATGGGACCGCGCGAACGGCACTGGCGCATGGGCCGCAAGCACGAATTCGATGTCTGCGAAGAGAATGTCGGCGCCTATTTCATGATCCGCGACCAAAGCGAGCCGCTCACCGCCATTCCGGTCTTCCTGCATCGCCGTTTCCGCCACGGCTTTGTCTTCGTCAACACCGCGGCCGGGATCAAGACGCCAAAGGATCTCAACGGCAAGGTGGTCGGCGGTACCAATTTCCAGCCTGCTGCCAGCATCTGGATCCGCGGCATCCTCGACGAGCATTACGGTCTCGATCATCGCTCCATCACCTGGCTCGTCGACCGCTCCGAGGACGTTGCGTTCAAACCGCCGGCCGGCTTGCGTATCGAGATGAAGAAAACCGACAAGCCGCTGAGCGACATGCTGGCCGACGGCGATATTCCGGCGATGATCTCGCCCACTTTGCCGCGGCCGTTCGTCGAAGGCGACAAACGCATTGCCCGCCTGTTTCCAAATCACAAGGAGGTCGAGCTCGCTTATTTCAAGGACACCGGCATCTTTCCCATCATGCATGTCACCACGGTCAAGCAGGAGATCGCCGATAAATATCCCTGGGTGGCGACCAATCTGGTCAAAGCCTTCGAGCAGTCAAAACAGCTCGCCTATCGACGGCTCGCCAATCCACGCATGGTGCCGCTTGCCTTCGTTCGCACCGCAGTCGAGGAGCAGGAGGCCACCCTCGGCAAGGACCCGTGGGCTTATGGACTGACCGCATTCAACCGCAAGAACTTGCAGACCGTACAGCGCTACTGTCACCAGCAAGGCTTGATCGGCACGATTGCCCCGCTTGACGAGCTGTTCGCCGATACCGATCTCGGCGACGCCGGCGGTAGCGAAGAGTTCTGATCGACCATGACATTCGAGCAACGCCTCGCCGAAATCCGCGACCGGCTATGCGCGGCCTCGCTCGACCGCGTCGTGGCGGTGCACGACGGCGCGCATTTCATCGAGAAGCCCGACCCGGTCAAAGTGCTGACCGGATTTAAGGCGCTCGGCCCGGCCGCGGCCGTGCTTGATCGCGCGGGCGCGGTTAGCCTTGTGGTGACGCCGCGATGGGATGTCGAGCGGGCACGCGAATGCTGCCCGGGCGCGAACGTCATTCCTGCCGACGATGTCATTGATGGAATTGAGGCGGCGCTCGGATCGTCACCCGGCGACGTCGGCATCGCCGGACTGGCGGCGGCGCCATACCGCATCGGCAAGCGCCTCACCGACCTCTTGCCCCGCGCGCGACCGGCCGATGCCATCATATTCGAACCGGCACGGCGCAAGATCGATACCGAGCTTGCCTATGCACGCGAGGCAACACGCATCGCCGAGCTTGGCTTCCAGCATTTACTCGAGCTGGCGCGGCCCGGGATGAGCGAGGATGAATTGGCGAGCGAACTGCGCTGGCACTCCAAATCGCTCGGCGCGGAGGACAATTTCGTCCTGCTTTGCGCCGGCCCGCACAATAAGGCGGTGGCGCCGTCGAATGGCCGGCGAATGCAAAAAGGCGACATTATTGTGTGCGAACTCACGCCGAGCTATCGCGGCCAGCTCGCGCAAATCTGCCGCACCATCGTGCTCGGTGAAGCCCCGGCGTTGCTGCGCGAGAAATACGATCTGGTAGTGACGGCCATGCGAGCGGGCTTCGCCGCGGCACAACCGGGCGCGGTGATGGCCGACGTCTGCGCCGCCATCAACACGGTGCTGGAGGCGGAGGGCTACGGCGAATTCTGTCACCCGCCGCATATCCGCCGCCGCGGCCACGGTCTCGGGTTTGGCTCGATCGGGCCGGGCGACGTCGCGCTCGACAACAAGATCGTGCTCGAGCCCGATATGCTGTTCATGATTCACCCGAACCAATATTTGCCGGAGACCGGCTATCTCCTCTGCGGCGAGCCGGTGGTGATGGCGGCGCAAGGCGTCGAGGTGCTCACGCGCCAGGAAGCCGCCTTGGCGGAAATCGCGGTCTGACGGACAAGAGCGATCACGATGCAAACCATGCACCCTACCCTTCTGGTCGGTCCGGCCGATTGGGATCCGAAGGAGATGCCGCGCGAGGAATTTGACGAACGGCTGACGGCACTATGGCGCGACCACCCTAACGCCAGCGGCGCTATCGTCTACGGCAACAGCAGCGACCACGCCGCGCTCGCTTACCTCACCAATTTCACGCCGAAACTCGAAGCCGCTCTCGCGTTCATTCCGCGCCGCGGCGAAGCGCAGCTTCTCGTCGGCGGCGGCGTCAATATGGTGCCGGCGGCAAGACCTTTGACCTTCGTCGAAAATCTGGCGCCGCTGCGCGAAGCGGCAAAGGCGGCCGCTGCCTGGGCACACACCCTTCCCGCCGGCGACATTCTATTGATCGGCGGGGAGGCGATGCCAACGAGCATGCATCGCACCTTCGACCAGGCGCTCGGTGCCGACCGCAAAATCGAGACGGACGCGACTTTGCAGGCGCGAATGACGACAAAGCGTCCGCGCGAGCTGCATGCCTTACGCGCGGCCTGCGCTACGCTCGATGCCGCAGCGCAGGCGCTGCGCGCCGCTTCACATAACCGCAAGAGCGTCACCGACTGCATTCTGCTTGCCGAACTTGCAGCCCTGCAGCGCGGCGCGCAGGATGTCCGCAGCCTGTTCAGCCTGGACGGCGGTCGTACGCTGCGGCCGTTCGATATCCCGCTCGCCGAGGGGCGCGATGTGCTTCAGGTTTATCTAGCGGTGCGGCAGAGCGGCTACTGGGTGGACGGTTTTGTACGCGTCACGCCGGCGGGGGATGCGCTGCAAGAAAAAATCGGCGGTATCTTGGACGCAATGATCGCTGCAGCCAAACCCGGCCTGTCGTGCCGCGATTTCGCAAAGCTTGCCGACGCCGAGCGCGGCAGCTTTCAGCTCCATCCCTTGGCCGGTAACGTCTTCGGCAACTCTATTGGGTTGGCGCTGGATGAGCCGCCGATTTTGGCGCGCGACAGCAATGCCAGGCTCGAGGCGGGCGCGGTCTACTCTTTACGCGCCGGACTGCTCGACGAAACGGGAGCAGGCGCGATTTCATCCGCCATCATCGCTGTGACCGTAGGCGGCTCCGACGTTCTGTGGCGGGACGGCGCAAAGCCATGAACGGCATCGACGAGTTGGCCGCGCTGATCGTCCGGCTGCAAACCGCCGACCTGGCCGCAGCAACGCTGGACAAGCTGTGCCTGCATGTGGCCGATACGATCGGCGCCTGGATCGCTGCGACAAGGACGCCTGAAGGTAATCTGCTCCTCGCCTTTCGTCGTCGACAGCCTGCGGCTGGTGACACCTCTGCGGATGATCTCGCCACCTGTTGTGCGCTGACCCGCCTGAGCGAACTCGACGACATTCATCTGGCGTCGATGACGACGCCCGGCTCGATTGTGATACCCGCGGCAATGACTTTGGCTGCGACATTACCGGATGCGGATGTGGGCGGTGTCGCGGCCGCGATGCTCGCCGGCTATGAGGCGATGGTCCGGTTGGGCCTTGCCCTCAAGGGGCCGAATATTCTCTACCGCGGCATCTGGCCGACTTATTTCGGCGCTGGCTTCGCCACCGCCGCTGTGGCGGCGCGGCTACTGCATCTCGACGAGGCGCAAACCGCCCACGCTCTTGCCTTGGCGCTGAATATGGCCGCGCCCGCGGTCGGTCAGCATCATGCCGCAACCACGGCCAGATGGTTCTTAGCCGGCAATGCCGCGCGTGAGGGCTTCATCGCGGCCTACGCCGCGCAGGCCGGTTTCACCGCCGACACCGACGTGCTGCGATCCCGGCTGTTTCCGGACGTGTATGGCGTCGAGCCCGATATTGCGGCGATGAGCGAGCCAAACGCCGCCGTGGCGCTAGCGCACGTTTCCTTCAAGCCATGGTGCGCGGCGCGCCAAACCATGGCGGCGACGCAGGCGCTGCGCGAAATCCTCGACGGCGGCGTTGCCGCTGCCGAAATTTCGGAAATCACTGCTCATGTGCCGCCGCCGCATCTGAAAATGATCGATCATGGAATCCATCCCGGCAACAGAGCATCGTTCCTGACCAGCCTGCCTTATCAAATGGCGATGATGGCGCTGCATCCGGACGCAATGCTCGGCCTTGGCGAGCCCGCCGTGCAGTCACTGCCGGCACTGCAGTCCCTCATGGCGCGCGTGCGGATTACCGCCGATGATGCTTTTCTTACCGATTACCCGAGTGCGTGGCTCGCACGCGTGGTCGTCACCACGCCGTCCGGCCGCCATGAGCGGCGCGTGCGCGACGTTCCCGGCGATCCGGGACGGCCGTTCGCCGAAGCAGACGTCCGGAACAAGTTTCTGCACAATGTCGGCTCCGTCCTCGGTGGCGACAGCGCCGAGCCCCTATGGCGATCCAGCATGTCGGTCCTGCGCTCACGCCAGTCGCTTTTGTCGACGATGCAGGATTTAACTCGTGTTATGGCGATTTAATTAAACAACGGGGGATGGCACGCTGAACGCCATGGATCAAAAATGTTCGAGTATTTCGAGGACAACTACACCTGGAATATGGCGGTTAATCTTGCGCTCGGCATGGGCGGCAGCATTGGCGACATCGATGATGCCTCGCGGGCGCTGCGGCCTTTGGCAAAACAGCGCGACGATGCCGCCGCGGAGAAATTCTTCGACAATTGGACCGCGCTCGGCGCCAAGCTCAAACGCCAAGCGGCGGCGGACGAGGCGCGCGGACGGCTGCTGAGCGCCGGCGCCAAATATCGCCGCGCTTTCATTGCGCTCATTCAAGCGGAGCGGATGCAGCGGCCGGATTTCGCGCCGCGCCAGGAAACCTACCGTGACGCGCTCGATTGTTTTTCCCGTTTTCTGGCGCTGACGCGGCAGAACTGCCGCCGCGTCGACGTGCCCTACCTCAATACGTCCCTGCCCGCGCTTTTGGTGATACCGCAAAATGCAACGTCCGATACGCCTTGCATGGTTCATTTTGACGGCCTCGATGTCACCAAGGAGATCATCTACCTCGTCGGCGTGCCGGGGGCGCTGGCGGAACGCGGCATCGCCACTCTCGTCGTCGACAATCCCGGCGTCGGCGAGTCGCTGCGCCTGCGCGGGCTGCACAACGGTCCCGAGGCGGAAATTCCAGCCGGAGCCGCGGTTGATTTCCTGCAATCGACTCCCGGCATCGATCGCAACCGCATCGGCATCATGGCGCTGTCGCTTGGCGGCTATCATGCGCCGCGCGCCGCCGCGTTCGAGCCGCGGTTCAAATGCGCCGTTGCCTGGGGCGCCAACTACGATTGGGGCGAGACCCAGCGGCAGCGCTATGAATCGAAGGATCAGCGCCTGCCGGTGCCGCATTACTGGGACCACGTCGGCTGGGTGTTCGGCAAGTCCTCGGTCGAGGAGGTGGTTGCCGTCTCGGAGAAACTGTCGCTGCGAGGCATCCTGCATCAGATCAAATGCCCCATCCTCTGCATCCACGGCGAAAACGATCGTCAGATTCCGCTGAGCCAGGCGAAGCAATTGATCGCCGATTGTACGTCCAGTCCCAAAGCGGAGCTTCACGTGCAGACGCTGGCGGACGGGGGCGCCGAGCACTGTGGCGTCGACAATGTTGCGCCGACACGGGAATTCATCTGCGACTGGATCGCAGAAGTTTTGGGCGGCAATCCAGCCGGCAAAGGCTAATCTGCCTCGAACTGCCGCAGCAGCGCACGGCCGTAGTCGTTGCCGTTGGGCGTGCGAACCAGCGCATGGGCGTGGCGGCGGTTATAGCCGGTGTTCGGCAGCGCCACGCCAGGCTGGTGATAGAACTCGACGAAAATCACCGGGCTGTAGATGCGATAATAGAACGGCGCCACCGGATCGAACTGCCCGATCCAGGCGAAGATCGTTTCGTCGAGATGCTGGTTGACTTCGTCGAACCGCACTTTCGCATGTGCAGCCGGTAGCCGGTCGGTATAGAGCTTAATCAAGTCGGCGAGCAAAGTCCGCTGTGCCGGCGTCATATCGGCCACGCGCAGGCCGTCACAGGGGATAACGACATTATCCTTGAAGCCTGACGCGAAGCCGTCGAACGGCAGATCGTAGCCTATCGTAGCCTTGGCGCGCTGTTCGGGCGTCAAGGAATTCATGAAGGCCCAGCCCTCCGCTTCTTCCTCGCGCAGCACCGTGGTCCCTTTATATTTTCCGGATTCCGCCGTAACCGGCTCCGAGCCCAGCAGCATCGGCGTCAGCACCATCTGGTCGCCGAGCACGAAGCAATTGATGTTGCAGTGATGGCCGTCGATCTGGAAGCCCCAAGGCGCATCGGAAGACGGCGTTCCAAAAATGCTGATCCAGTAAAAAAACTCGCCGAACTCGTCGGGCAATCCGGTGAGCTCGGCCAGATGCTCGTTGAGCCGCATGGCATTGCGCGCCGTCTCGTAGGCCCGCATGCCAAGTGCTACCCGCATGATGCCGTAGGCGAGATCGAGCTGGCGATCGCTCAATTCGGCAAAACACAGCCCATGCCGCATCACATTGCGGTGTATGTTACTCCAGTGCCGCCACACCTCGCTGTGTACCGGGAAGCTCGCCGCCGCGCGTTGCGTCGCATCGAGCGAGGCCACAAATGCGTCAACCGCAGCGATCAACGGTTGTATCGAGGCGCCGGTCGCGCGCACGGGAAGATTCGGCTCGACCGCGCCGGACGCGGTGAGACCCATGAACGCGTGTTCGAGCGATTGCCGCCAGGTCGCAAACAGATCCTGCAGCGGTTTTGAAAGCGTGCTTTCATCAACCCGCGGCGGGGCACGGCGCGATGGGCGATCAAGCAATATGGTCTCTGTCATCGAACGACTCTTAGCACGGACGGAAGAGCCGCTGAAGATCGGTTCAACCCTACGGGGCAATTGCCCATTGCTCTGTGAGATAAGCTGCATTGCGCGATGTGGCACTCGGCCAGCTGCCGCAATGGACATTCCACCGTCGCACGGACATACTTTGCATCAACAGATGCGCCGCAGAACGGCGCCATCGAGGGAGACACGCCGTGAACGCCGCAACCAGCGCCGCCCGAGCTTTGAAGCCGGGCATGGACCCCGCCGAATGGAAGGTCCGCGTCGATCTCGCCGCCGCATTCCGGCTGGCCGCGTTGCAGGATTGGGATGAATTGCTGTTCGCCCATTTGTCAGCCCGCGTGCCCGACCATCCGAACCAGTTTCTGATGCATCCGGCGGCCGTTTTGTTCGAGGAGGTCACTGCGTCGAACCTGCATAAGCTCGACGAGAACTGCGATCACGTCGAGCCGAACGACGAACTGCCGCACAAATTCGCCTTTCCGTTTCACAAAGGCATCTATGACGCGTTCCCGCAGGCGCAATGCGTCATGCACCTGCACACCAAATACGCGACCGCCGTGGCGATGCAGGAGCACGGCCTCATTCCCGGCAACCAATACGCGCTGTGGCTCGGCCCGGTCGGCTATCATGATTACGAGGGCCTGATTTCCACCGACGACGAAGGCCGGCGGCTGGCCAAGAATTTCGGCGACAAGCAGATCGTGCTGCAGCGCGGCCATGGCTTCGTGCTGTGGGGGCACAGCGTGCACGAGGCCTATATGCTGGCGTTCCTCGTTATCCGCGCTTGCGAAACCCAAATCCGCTCGTCGGCCGGCGCGGTCAAGCCTTACGTGCCGCCGCAAGGGGTACTGGACGCGACCATCGGCCAAGCCAAGATCATCACCGACGGCAATCAGCCTTTCAACCAAATGACCTGGCGCGCGCTCCTTCGCAAGCTTGACCGCGACGCGCCGGATTACAAGGCCTGAGCATCGCCGCCCGGCGGATGCCTCGCGTCGCGCGGCGGCCTGCCGCGTTGCGCCTGGAATGAATATGGAGACGACAATGTCCGTCATGGAGCGCAGCGTCACCGAGACGACGCTGCCGATCTATCACCGCTCGATCGACTGGGACGCGTTGTATCGGCGCTATCCGGTACCGGACGTGTTCGCCAAGACCCGATGGAAGTGGTCGGCGGACGAGACTCGAGACTTCCAGAATGAGCAATTCCTCGATCTGATGAAAACCGGCTGGCAGAATGGCTTTTACAAGCGCCGCTGGAGAGCCGCCGGCCTAGAGCCCGGCGACATCAAAAGCATCGACGACATCGTCAAGCTGCCGACCTTCGATTCCGCCGACATCAAAAAGGATCAGGAGGAGAACCCACCGTTTGGCCTGATCAACGGCAATGTCGATGAGATACTCAAGACGCAGCCGCTCAAGCTGCAGACCTCCGGCGGCACCACCGGCAAGCCGCGGCCGACGCTTTACGCCCCGCTCGAATGGGAGCTCAACGGCCTGACGCATGCGCGCGTGCTGTATATCTGCGGCGCGCGGCCGGGCGACCGCGTGCAAATTCCACACACCTGCTCGCTCGGCAATGCCGGCTGGTGCTGCTACAAGGCTTGCCACGATTATCTCGGCGCGCTGCCGCTCACCACCGGTACCGGCGCTGTCACATCGTCGCGACGGCAGATCGAGATCGCCCAGGAATGGGGTACCAACGTCTGGTACGTCCGTCCCGAATACGCGACCCAGCTCGCAAAAGTCGCGCGCGACGAACTCAAATTCGACGTGCGCGATCTGAAAACCAAATTCCTCGGCTGCGGCCTCGGCCCCGACACCGAGAACACCTTCCGCAATCAGCTCGAAGAGTTATGGGGCTGCAAGGTCTACGACATGTACGGCACACACGAGATGGGCATGGGCGCCTTCGAGTGCCAGCAGCAGAACGGCCTGCATTTTCACGAGGATTCGACCTTCTTCGAAATCGTCGGCATCGAGGATGACAAGCCGCTCCCGAACGGCGAGATCGGCAACATGGTGTGTACCATCCTGCATCGCCGCCAGCAGCCGATGATCCGCTTCAATCTGCGCGATCTCACCCGCATCGTCGCCACAGACCGCTGCGAATGCGGCAGCTGCTTTCGCCGCATGCAGAAAATGCTCGGCCGCAGCGACACCATGGTACGCATCCGCGGCGTGAGCATCTGGCCGCAGGCCTGTCTGCCGGCGATCAAGAGCGACAATCGCACCACCGGCGAATGGCTGTGCATCGCCGAGCGAAACGTGCGCGATGGCGTCATCCGCGACGAGATGACGGTCAAGGTCGAGGTGCGCGACGACGCGCCGGGCTGGGAAGGCTTGAAGGAGCACATCGAGAAGCGGCTGCATTCCGATCTTGGGCTGAAGCTCGATGTCGAGCTTGTGCCTGAGGACGCACTCATGGAATGGTCGAACCGTGGCCGCGAAGGCAAGCCGAAGCGGATTCTCGATAAGCGCTACGACAAAAAGTGAAATCCGTGCGCTATTTCGATTGCCATTCGCATTTCTCCACCCGCGCCGGCCTGCATCATCGCAGCGCCGAGGAGCTCGCCAATGCCGAGCGCATTTTCAAGCGTAAGCGCAGCTTTCAGACCGAGGTGGAGATGGCGGAGGGTTTCCGCCAGCGCAACGTCCGCAGCATCCTCGATATCTACCGCACCTGGCGGATGACCGATGAAGACGAAATCCGCGCCTCCAACGATTACGCAACCGGATTCGCCCGCGACAATCGTGACGTCGTCTATGGCAATTGGCTCGCCGCCAATCCGACGATGAAGGATTTCTGGCTCAAGGAATATGCGCGCCTTGCCGCGACCGATTGCGGCTTTCTCGGTTTCTGCCAGAGCCAGAACAGCTTGCGGTTTCCGCCCAGCGATCCGATCTGGGACCCCTTCTACAAGCTGTCGATTGAAGCCGACGTACCGGTGCTGTTGATGACCGGCCTCACCGGCATCGGCCAAGGCATGCCCGGCGGCATGGGCGTCGTGCTTGAAGACGGGCATCCGCGCCACGTCGATCTTGTCGCCGCGCGATTTCCGGAGCTGAAAATCCTCGCCGGCCGGCCGGCTTGGCCTTGGCAGGACGACATGATCGCTATCCTGTTGCACAAATCAAACGTCCGCTATGAGCTGCACGGCTGGTCGCCGAAGTATTTTGCGCCGGCTCTGAAGAAGGAAATCGGCGGCCGGCTGCAAGACCGCATTCTGTTCGGCTGGGATTGGCCGACGCTCACGCATGAGCGGCTGGTCGATGACTGGCGTTCGCTCGGCTATTCCGAAGATGTCTATGAAAAAGTGTTCCACCGCAACGCCGAGGCTTTCTTTCCTGGCGCGGCACCGAAGTGATGGGCAGATCGATGCAGGACGCGGCGGCACTCGCGGCAAAACTTCGGCAGATGGCCGCAACCGACAAGGTGACGCCGGCCGCGCTTGCGGCTTTAGTCGTCGACGTCTTTACGCATTGCGGCGTGCCGCGGGCGGACGCTGAGATCGGCGCCGAAGTCGCGCTCTGGGCGCAGACCCACGGTTCGGACTCGCACGGCGTCGTGCATTTGCCGCTCTATACGCGCGGGCTCCTTGACGGAACCATCAAGAGCAATCCGGCTATCGCCACGAGGCAGCCGCTGCCCTGCTCCGCCGTGATGGATGCCGATCATGCGCTGGGCCTGGTGGCGAGCCGACGCGCGATGGATCTGGCGATCGAAATCGCTAAGACGTACGGCGTTGGCGCGGTCACGGTGCGCAATTCAAGCCATTTCGGCGCCGCCGGCTATTACGTCGACCACGCAGCCGCACAGGGCCTGATCGGCTTGGCGTTCACCAATGCCAGCCCGGCGATCGCGCCGACGGGGGGTACCGAAGGCCTGTTTGGCACCTATCCGATTGGCGTCGGCTTTCCGCTGCACAATGCCGAGCCGATCGTCGCCGACATGGCAACTGCCATGGTGGCGCGTTCGCGCATTCGCCATATGCTGGCGGCCGGGCAAAAAAACATTCCGGAAGGCTGGGCGCTCGACCCGCAGGGCCAACCGACCACCGATCCCGCCGCAGCGGTGAAAGGATCGGTGCTGCCGATCGGCGGACCGAAGGGCTATGCGCTGTCATTGATGGTCGAAGTTCTGTGCAGCGCGCTCTCCGACGGCGAACCCGGCTTCCAGGTGACTTACGAAAACGTTGTCAAACGTCCGAGCAACATCTGCCATTTCTTCCTGGTGCTCAATCCGCAAGGTTTTGCCGGCGCCGCAGCCTATGACGCCCGTATGGCGCATATCGCCGACATGGTCGGCAAGGCCAAGCCGATGGCTGGCGCCGAACCGCCACGGCTGCCCGGCGCCCGCGGCCACGCAGCGAAGCGAAAAACGGCCGCTGAAGGCATCGCCATGTTCGACAACTTGCGCGCGGCGCTCAAGAACGTCGCCGGCATGATCGAGGCCCCGTGACGTCTAATCCGCTAGCCGCGGAACAACAGATGCTCGAGCGTCAGCGAGATCGCCGGCACATAGGTGACAATCTGTAGCGCGATCACCGCCAGGATCACGAACGGAATCAGGCCGCGATAGAGCGTCTCCGACGGTGTCTTGAATAGCGCCTGGATGACGAAAATATTCAAGCCGAACGGCGGATGGAACGTGCCGATCGTCAGATTCATCACCACGATGACGCCGAAGTGAATCGGATCGACGCCGAGCGACGCGGCAACCGGCGCCAACAGCGGCGTCAACATGATTAGGCCCGAGGCCGGATCGAGAAAGCAGCCAATGAACAGCAGGAACAGATTGATCACCAATAACACTACCCAGCGCTCGGAATGCAGGCTGGTGATCACTGTGACGATGGCCTGGGCGATGCCGCTGATCGTGAGCAGCCACGAATAGAGGCCGGCGATCGCCACGATGATGAAAATCAGCCCCGTCAAGTACATCGAACGCGCCGCGATATCGAACAGATCGGCGAGCGTCACTTCGCGATAGATGAAATAGCTGACGACGATGGCATAGACGCTGGCGACGCCGGCGGCTTCGGTCGGCGAGAACACGCCCGAATAGATGCCGCCGATGATCACGACGATGGCGCCCAACGACCAGACGCCGTCGCGCGTCGCATGGAACAGTTCCTTGAGCGAAAAGCGCCCGGTGTCGGAAATGCCGACTTTGACGGAATGATAATAGATGTAGGCGCCGAAGAAACTTGCCAATAAAAGGCAAGGGCCGATACCGGCGGTCCAGAGCTGAACGATCGAGGTATCCGAGGCGATGCCGTAGATGATCATCGCAATCGACGGCGGAATGAGATTGTCCAGCGCCCCTTCGGAGGTAATCAGGGCCGCAGCGAAACTCTCGCTATAACCGGCTTCGCGCATTTTCGGATAAGTCAGCGTGCCGATGGCCGCGGTCGCGGCGGTGGTCACACCCGAGGTTGCGCCGAACAGCGCGGCAAAGCCGAGCGAGGTGAACGGAACATTGGCGCGGAAGCCCCCGATCAGCGAACTGACGAAACGCAGCAACCGCACCGAGATGCCGCCGCGCGACATGACATTGCCGGCGAAAACGAAGAACGGCACCGCCAGCAGCGCGTATTTGTTGAGACTGTTGAAGATGTCCTGCGGCACTACGGTCATCGGAATATCGAAAAAGCCGAGCAGGATGACCAGAGAAGTGATCAGAAGCAGCAGAAAGATCGGAAAGCCGAGCAGCAGCAGCGCGAACGGCAGAATCGCCATTACCCAATACATGGCCGCGTCCCGCTCAATCGAACTTGCCGGAAATATATGACGGCAGCCGGACGAGCGCGGCCGCCGCCATGAAGCCGAAGCCGAACAGCAGCGCCGAGTGAGGAATAACCAAGGGAATGTTGGTGCCCGCCGTGACGCCGCTGGTCATGTAGTGGAGCTTGACCACCGACCATGACAGCATCGCCGTGTAGACGGCGCAGACGATCAGCGCCAGCGCGATAGCTATTCTAATCACGAGCTGCAAGACGGACGGCATCCGGGAATAGAGCAGATCCATATTCAGGTGTGCGCCGCGATAGGTGATGGTGCCGACCACCAGGAACACGATCCAGATCACGGTAAAGGTGAGCGCCTCTTCCGCCCAGAACACGGGCATGCCGAACACGTAGCGGCCGATGACGTTGACGATATTCAGCACGACGGCCATCAGGAACAGCGTGCCGGACAGAACGTACGGAACTCTGACGAAAATGAACTCTTCGATCTGCCGTCGCCGCGACAGCGGCTTTGCGTCCGCCATTTCACCACCCTCGCAGCCGGCACGCGCGAACCGTCGTCCCGTCACGCGCGACGGCGCCCCACAATTCGCCCCGGCCGGATTTTGCCGAAGCGCTCCGCGGCCGCGGTAACGCTCCGGCCTTAGGCATCGCAATTACTGGTACTTCGCCGCCAGCGCCTCGGTCTTGTCGTAGAACGCCTTGAGCACCGGATCGTCCTTGGTCACTTCGGCGCCGATCGGCTTGAGCCGCTTCTCCAGTTCCGCCTGGTCGGCCGGCGACAGATGCACGATCTCGCCGCCGCGCTGCAGCCATACCTGGCGTAGTTGGGCGACCTCATCGATCGCGGTCTGCCGCGCCCAAGGCTGCAGCTTGCGCGCCTCATCGACGACGGTCTTGCTGAGATCGGGCGGTAGCTTGTCGAGCCACGGCTTGCTCATGGCGCCAAAGGAGACCAAGAGCGTGTCGTGGGTCTCAAGCAGCACTTTGCCGACATTCTGCAGGTTGAAATTGGTGAAGATCGACATGCCGCTCATGGTGCCGTCGATCACGCCGTTCTGCAGCGAGGTGATCATTTCCGGCAGCCCCATCGGCACCGCCGTGGCGCCGAGCGCCGCCATGCGCGCGCGTTCGGCTGGCGTCGCATTGACGCGAATTTTCATGCCCTTGAAATCATCGAGCGTTCGCAGCGGCTTCTTGACGCCGAAATAGAGCGACTCCGCCGCCACCGCGAGGTTGACGCCGACCAGCCCCTTGGCCTCGGCCATGTGCATCACGAAGTCATTGTATTCCGGATCGGCGAGAACCTTGTTGGCTTGCTCGGTGCTCTTGAACAGGAACGGAATGCTGAAAACGCCGAAGCGCGGATCGACACCGGTGAAGAAGTCGGCGGGGTTCTCGTAAGCCTCGATGGTGCCGAGCTGCAAGCCTTCGATCATCGCCGACGGGCTGCCGAGCTGGCCGCCGGCAAAGACCTGCACTTCGACGCGGCCATTGGTTGCTTGCGGCAGCACCTCCGCGAGCTTGTGGCCGAATTTCTCTTGCATGTCGCCGCGCGTCACGACGGCCCATTTCAGCACGTATTGCGCCGCCGAGACGGCCTTGGGCACGATCGCGAACGCAAGCGGCACCCCCAGCGCAAACGG
>JBAQAB010000342.1:0-8078 GCA_049285535.1 Xanthobacteraceae bacterium | reverse complement strand
GGTCTGAGAAGACCCGGCAAAAAACGAGGAGACGCTGCGATGGATTTGGGATTGACCGGAAAGACGGCGCTGGTCACCGGCGGCAGCGAAGGCATCGGCAAGGCGATCGCGCGGGCGCTGGCCGGCGAAGGCGTCGACGTCGCGATCTGCGCACGGCGCAAGGGACCACTGGAACAGACCGCCGCCGAAATCGCCAAGGAGAGCGGACGCAAGATCGTCGCCATTCCCGCCGATTTGACCAAGGCGGCCGACGCGGAGAACTTCGTCAAACAGGCCCACGCCGCGCTCGGCCGCATCGATATCCTGGTCAACAATGCCGGCTCGTCGCCCGGCGGCGTGCTCGATCACCTGAGCGAGGAGGATTGGACGCAATCGCTGCAGCTCAAATTCATGGGCTATGTGCGCTGCATGAAGCACGTGCTGCCGATCATGCAGAAGCAGAAAAAAGGCCGCGTGGTGAACCTGATCGGCAATGACGGCGTCAAAGTCTCCTATTGGGAGATCGCGCCGGGCGCCGCCAACGCCGCCGGCCAGAACTTGACAAAATCGCTCGCCAGCCAATACGGCAAGGACAATATCAGCTTCGTCGTCGTCAACCCCGGCCCGGTACGCACCGAACGCTGGGCCGGCCTGGTCAAGGCGATGGCGCGCGACATGAAGCTCACTTACGAGGAAGCCGACAAGCTCGCGCCCGCGAGCATCCCGCTCGGCCGCATCGCCGAATGCGAGGAGGTCGCCAATCTCGTCGCCTATCTCGCGTCCGACCTCGCCTTCTTCGTCAACGGCACCATGATCGAAATCGACGGCGGCCAGGACAAGGTGCTGATGGACCGCATGCGCGACCGGTGACGCTCCCCTTCCAGCGCTGCGCGTCGCCCGGTTGCTTCAACCCAGATTGCCAATGTCGCAACTTTGGCGACGCGACACTAAGCCCTGGGCGATGCACTTGGGCAACCGGCCCCCCTCCCTTATAGTCCGGGCCGAAAACGCGGGGGCATCGGCTCAAAAGAAGCGTCGGGGATCTAAACAGAGGGGGTGGAAGTCAATGTTTGCACGCACCATCGGGCTTTGTGGCTTTAAGCGCGGCATGCTTGCCGCCGCGGCGGCCCTCGCTCTGCTCACGCTCGCCGGTCCGGTGTCCGCCGCCGATTTCGTCATGAAATTCGGCACCGCGACCATGAACGAGACGCAGCACCAGTTCATAAAATTCTACAAGGATGAGGTCGAGAAGGCCTCCGGCGGGCGCATCGAGGTGCAAATCTACCCGGCGAGCCAGCTCGGCCCGATCCCGGCCGAAGTCCAGGGCGTGCAGCTCGGCACCGTCCAAGGCTATATCGGTCCGGTCGACTTCTTCGTCGGCGTCGATCCCCGCTTCGGCGTATTCAGCGCGCCGCTCTTGTTCAAGAGCAATGAGAACGCTATTGCGACGGTGCAGGATCCGGCGATTCAAAAGACAATGTTCGACATGCTGGCGCCGAAACGTATGGTCGGACTCGCCACCATGAATATCGGAGCCTCCGATTACGGCGCCAAGAAAGCGATCATGCGGCTGTCGGATTTCGACGGAAAGAAACTGCGCATCAACGGCACCGAGCTCGAGCGCAAGAAGATGGCGGCGCTGGGCGCGACTGGCATCGGCATGCCGCTCTCGGACGTGGTGCCGGCGCTCGATCAAGGTACCATCGACGGCACGATTTCCGGACTGTCGGTATTTGTCGCCTTCAAGATGAACGACCTGCTCAAGGTGATCACCGTCACCAACGACACCTATATCATCTCGCTTGCCGTCGTCAGCAAACCGTGGTTCGACACGCTGCCGCCCGATCTGCAGAAGGTCGTCGTTCAAGCCGGCAAAGATACCCAGGCCAAGACGCAGCAATGGAACGTCGACTTCACCAAGAATCTGGTCGACACCTGGACCAAGCTGGGTGGCACCGTTCATACGCTGCCCGATGACGACCTCGCCAAGATGAAGACGCTGCTCGCGCCGGTCGCCGACCAGGCAACCAAGGATCAGCCTGCAGTGCACGACATGCTGCAAATGGTACGCGCGGCCGTCGCCAAACATTAAAGCCTCTTTCGGGTCCCGGACGCGGTGCTGTGCCCGGGAAACAGGTTCAGCAGACCAGGCCGATGATCACTATCATCAAGCGCGGCGTCAACGCGCTCATCGTCGTGCTGCGCATCGCCGCCGGCACCATGCTGATGCTCAGCGTCGCCATCAATTTCGCCAATATCATCGGCCGCTACGTCTTCTCGGTGTCGTTGTACTGGGCAGAAGAGGCCATGCTGTTCCTGATGATCGGCTGCGTGTTCCTCGGCGCCAGCCAGGCCGGCTGGCTCGGTCGTCACATCCGCATGGACGTCGTCATCTCGCTGTTGCCGCCGCGTGCGCGAAAAGCCTTCGACGTGCTGTCCGATATCGTCACCATCGCCACCTGCATCGCGGTTGCGGTGTTCGCCTGGCCGGTGATGACCATGTTCTACGAGCTCGAGCAGCGCAGCGAGGCCGCGAACATCCCGCTCGTCATTCCGCAATCCGCCGTGCCGATCGGCCTCATCTTGATGGCGGTGCTGATCGCCGTGCGGCTGATCGCGGTCGGGACCCGCCACGACGACATCATCGCGAGCCGGGACGTCGAGCATTGAAATGGCGACCTTCGTCTATTTCATCTTGCCGGTCATTTTGCTGATCCTCGGTCTGCCGATTTTCGTCGTCCTGCTGCTGACCTCGTTCGCCGCGATCGTCTTCGTCGCCCATGTGCCGACCGACGCGGTGCAGACCACTATGTTCGGCAGCCTCGACAATTTTCCGCTGTTGGCGGTGCCGTTCTTCGTGCTGGCCGGCGAGATCATGGGCCGCGGCGGGATCGCGGAGCGGGTGGTAACCTGGGTGGTATCGATCATCGGCGGCGTGCGCGGCTCGCTGGCGGTGACGACGGTGGCGTCCTCGGAGCTGTTCGGCGCCATGGCGCACACCTCGGTGGGCACCGTGGTCGCCATCGGGCGGCTGTTGTTTCCGTCGTTGACCAAGCACGGCTACAGCGAGCGCTTCGCCATCAGCCTCATTACCTCCTCCGGCGCGGTCGCGGTGATCATTCCGCCGTCGATCGCGATGATCCTTTACGCGATGACGGCCGAGGTTTCGGCGATCAAGCTGTTCACCGCCGGCATTCTGCCGAGTCTTTTGATCGGCATCGTCGACGCCATCTATGTGATGGTTTATGCGCGCGTCAAAATGGTGCCGCTGTCGGCACCGGCGCGCTGGAAGAATATCTGGGCCTCGACCAAGGAGGCGAGCTGGGCGCTCGGCACCATCGTCGTCATCTTCGGCGGTATCTATGGCGGCGTATTCACACCGACCGAGGCCGCCGGCGTTGCCGTGGTCTATTCGCTGTTCGTGGCGATGTTCGTCTACCGCACGGTCGGCATCGCCGAATTGTTGCAGATCATCGTCAATTCGGTGGTGCTGATCGGACAGATCCTCATCATCGTCACCGCCGCCGGCGTCTATTCCTGGCTGATGACCACGAGCGGCATTCCGCAGAAGGTGATCCACAACGTCACTGCGTTGCACCTGCCGCACTGGGAGACGCTGCTCTTCGTCAATGCCGGGCTGCTCGTCGCCGGCAGCTTTCTCGAGCCGGCGCCGGCCATTCTGGTCCTCACGCCGCTCCTACTCCCGGTCGTCGAAACCGCCGGGATCGACGCCATCCACTTCGGCATCATCATGGCCGTGAATTTGTCGATCGGCCTTTACATGCCGCCGTTCGGGCTGAACCTGTTCGCCGCACGCGCCGTCTTCAACGTGCCGATGGGCGTGATCTATCGCGGCGTGCTGCCGTTCGTGGTCGTCAATTTCATCGCACTGTTGGTGATCACCTATGTGCCGGCGATCTCGATGGTGCTGGTCGGCGCGCAGCACTGACGCGAAGAAGGCGCCGCGCGGGGCTCAAACGACGTTGCGATTGAAATAGATCGAGCCCCAAAGCACCAAAGCCCAGACCACGGCGAGCGTGGCGATTGCTTCGATTGCCACCATGTATTCCTCCCTTGGCGTCGACTTTCCTCCGACGTTTCGTCATTCCGGACGGCGTTGTCGGCTCGGTCGTCAGTCCGTCTCGCCCGACAGCGCAACGACGCTGTCTGCGTCGGCATGCCGCCGCGTCAGCTCCGACTGCAGCCGCTGGGCCTCGTCATCCATGCCGATCCATCGCAATTTGCGAATGAGCTTGACCAGCTCGTTCGACCCGTTTTGCGCTGCGGTTGCGTCCGCCGCGCTTTGCTGCACGCGCGATTGTTCCGGCGTGATGGCCATGAGCGTTCTCCCATTTTCTTGTTGCGCGATGGCCTCGCCATCGCGGCATTATCTCGATCAGTGCGCGACGCCCGTGCGGCCGCGCCCGATTCATCGCCGGGAGCCTTTACCTGTTCGGTCGCCTTAGCAAGGCGGCAACTGTGCGCCGCAACATAAACGGCAATTTACAAAAATTCACCGCGCCATCACTCTGCTCGCGCTCTCTCCACCAATAACGCGAAGTCGAGTCGGGACACCTTCACCCATCGTGTTTTCATCGCTATCTTCCGCGCTCCACGGAAGTCACATTGACGGGAACAGCGATGACAAGCATTTCGAATACGCAGCGGCTTTCGCGCCGGACCATGCTGGCCGGCCTCGCCGCCACGCCGGCACTTGGCGCCGCAGTCATGCCCGCTGCGGCGCAGTCCGCGGCCGCGTCTGTTCAAGCAAAAGCGGCATTGAATGACGCCAAGGGCACCAAGCTTGTCATGCTCGGCACCGCCGCGGGTCCGGTGCCCGGGCGGCCGCGCAAAATGACGTCCCATGTGATGCTCAGCAACGGCGCCGCTTACGTGCTCGACTGCGGGCTCGGCGTCACCGACCGTTATGCCGAAACCGGCATCCCGTTCAGCGCGTTGCGCGGCATTTTCATCACCCACCATCATTTCGATCACAACGTCGAATATGGGCCGCTCCTCTCCATCGGTTGGGTGCAAGGAATGCCGCTTACCGTGAGGGCCTATGGGCCGCCGCCGCTCAAACAAATGACCGCTGACTACATCCGCTCGATGCGCACGACCATCGATTTCTGGGCCGAGGACTTGAAGATGAAGGCGCTGGAAGCGGTCGACGTCACCGAGGTGCCGGGCGCCGGCCCAGTCATGGCAGATGACAACGTCAAAGTATCGTCGGTCGTGGTCAATCACCCGCCGGTCAAACCGGCCTTAGGCTACCGCTTCGATTTTCACGACCGCTCGATTGCGTTTTCGGGCGACACCACGCCGCTCGACGCGGTGGCGCAGATGGCCAAGGGCGCCGACGTGCTGGTACACGAGGCGATGTACGTCCCGGCGGTCGAGGCTTACGTCAAGGCTCAGGTCGCCGCCGGCAGGCCGGTCAGCGTCGAAGCCTTCATGGCGCATATGAAGGCTGACCATTCGCCGGTTGAGGACGTCGGCCGCATTGCTGCCGAGGCCGGCGTGAAGACGCTGGTGCTGTCGCATCTCACGCCGGCGATCGACAGCATCAGCGACGACACCTGGCGCGCGCCCGCGGCGCAAGCCTTCAAGGGCGAGATCATCGTGGCCAAGGATCTGATGGTGATCTGATGGTCGGCTGAGCGGCGCGGTGCGCGTCACGCCGGAGCAAGCGCGGGGTCAGAAATAGCCGGTGCGGGCCGCAGCGGCGTCTGCAGTGTCGCCGCGATGAAGGCGTCGACATCGCGCAGCACCGGAACGAACAAGCGCAACAGCGGCGCGACGGCGGCAATGATGAAATAATGGCCGACCCGGCGGTAGGTCTTCACCGTTGCGGTATTGCCGGCGGCGACGAGCCGCGCCGCAAGACGCGTGGCGTTGCCCGATTCGACCAGCCGGTCGCGGCCGCCGGTCATCAGCAAGGCCGGCGGCGCGCCCGGCGCGACATGAAAAATCGGCTGTGTCTCCGGCCGGTTGGCACCGCCGAAAATCACTTTCAGGGTCTCGTCGCGCAGCGGCAGGTAATCGTATGGCCCGGAAATGCCGATGAGCCCGGCAATATCGCGCCCGGGCGCAAGCCCGACCTGGTGCAGCCAGCGCGCATCAATCGACAGCATCGCCGCGATATGCGCGCCGGCCGAGTGCCCTTTCAGGAAGATCTTGTCCGGATCGCCGCCAAAGCGGCCGACATTGTCCTTGACCCAGCGCACCACCTGCGCACCGTCTTCGAGGAAGTCGGGGTAACGCGCCTCGGGAAAGATGCGGTAGTCGGGCACGACCGCCACATAGCCGCGGCGCGCCAGCGCCTTGGCGACATAGCGATAGAGACCTTTATTGCCGCTGCGCCATGCGCCGCCGTAAAAGAACACCACGACCGGGGCCGCGACAGCCGCCGCGGGAGTGCAAATATCGAGCCGGTGCCGCGAATGGCCTGCATAGGCGATCGAACGCGTGAGTTTTATGCCGGTTGCCATGCCGGCGCGGAACTAGGCACGCGATCGGGTCGAATCGATGGCGCGGTTCGTCGTCTCACGAAAATTCGTGCTAACGTGGAGCCGTCGGCGGCGGCCCCGCCGGGCCTTGGTTCCCGTGATCCAGAGTTTGAATCCCCGCATTGCAACGGAGCTGGCTATGAGAGCTTGGCAAGCCCTCGTGATTGTCTTTCTGTCCTTGACGACGTCGGTGGCACGCGCGGAGACGGTAGAAGTGGCCGGCGATTATGGCGGCTTCCTCGTCGCTTATGAGGCGAAATGGAAGAAGCTCGCCGACGAGCACGCCAGTGTGCGCATTGCCGGCCCTTGCGTCTCCGCCTGCACCGTATTGGCCGGCTTTATCCCGCGCGACAATATCTGCGCGACGCCCAAGGGATCGCTCGGCTTTCACTTGGCGTTTCCGTATTTCGTCACGCCGAGCCTGTGGAAAGACTATCCGCCCGACATTCAGGCCTGGATCACCAAGAACGGCGGCCTGACCTATTCCTTGATGTGGCTGCAGGCTCCGGAGATCTATCATTTCTTCAAGCGATGCCCCGGCACTTAGGGACGAGGTAGTTCTTCATGGCGGCGGGCAAAATCGTGAGCCGGCGAAGGCAGTTCCGGCGCAAATGCTGTCATGACATAATGCTCACCGCCTTCGATTCAATTTTATCCAATCGTACGCGTTAATTTTATAGAATTTGCGCCAGATTGTTCCGCATGAACGATTTCTGGAACAATTGGCTCGAGGCTGTCCGTTTCACCTGCGAAGCGCAAAACGTCATTTCGGCGCGGCTGATGCTGTTTGCCTCCAGCGCGCCGGAGACAGCGATCGAAGAAGCGACGAACATGGTGACGGAAAAATTCCTGGCTTTCGCCAAAGCCGGACTTGCCGCCGAGAAGGCGCTGGAGGACGGACTTGGCCTCTATGTTGCCGCCGAGCGGGCCTATGCGCCGCTAGCCCATTGCGTGCACGCCAATAGCGATCGGCTTACCCGACCGGCCGCCTAGAAGAGACTGGCAGCGAACGCGAATGAGGACGGGTCGAAACCCGTCCCCACACGAATCGGCCCGTGGCAACTCCGGGAGACGACGGCGGCGCCGCCGAGCCGTTCACTACTCTTCATTCCCTTACGCTTTGTCGAGCGGCATCGCCACGAACCGCGTGACGTCGCCCATTTTCACCCGCATCAGCACGTCGTGCTTGCCTTGCGACTTCGCCTCGGTCAGCGCATGGCGTATATCGCCGGCGTTAGCGACCGCCTTGCCGCCGACGTCGAGGATGACGGTGCCGGTTTGAAAACCCTGCTCGGCTGCGGGGCCGTCGGGATCGACGCCGGTGACCACGACCCCCTCGTTGCCGGCACCGGAGACGTCCTTCGCCGGCGCCACTTGCAGGCCGAGATGCGGCACCCCGCTCGGCGCCGCATTTTGCTCGGAGTCATTGCTGGCGACCTGCTGATCATTCGGCATCTGCGCCAGCGTCAATGACACCGTCTGCTGCTCGCCCTGCCGGACGATGTCGAGCTTGACCGCGGAGTCCGGCACCATCATGCCGATGGTGCGGGCGAGATCGCGGGCATCCTTGACCGGGGTGCCGTTGACCGC
>JBAQAB010000341.1:0-3079 GCA_049285535.1 Xanthobacteraceae bacterium | reverse complement strand
GCGGTTTTTGGCAGGCCGGACGCTCGGAGCCCGATCTGCTGGCGTTGCTTGACGATGTTGCGCTCGGCACCGTGGCCGACGTCGTGCCGCTCATCGGGCTCAATCGCGCTTTTGTCGCCAAGGGCTTGATCGCGCTGCGCCGGCGGGAGCGGGCAGGCCATGTCAGCCTGATGGACGTAGCGCGGCTTACTGGGCCGCCGGAAGCCTGGCATCTCGGGTTTTTACTCGGGCCGCGGATCAATGCCGGCGGCCGCATCGGCCGCGCCGATCTCGGCGTAAAACTTCTGCTCGAAGACGATCCGATCGAAGCTGCCAAGATCGCCGGCGAGCTCGATCGGCTCAATCAGGAGCGCCAGGCGATCGAACAGGGGACTCTGGCGCAGGCCGAAGCCGAGGCGAGCGCCGCGCTCGGGCTCGAGGAAAAGGGCGCCGTCGTCGTCACCGCTGCCGAAGGCTGGCATCCCGGAGTCGTCGGCATCGTTGCGGGACGACTGAAGGAGAAATTCGGCCGTCCCGCTTTTGCCATCGCGCTTGAGCCCGGCGGCATCGGCACCGGCTCGGGCCGCTCCATCGCCGGCGTCGATATCGGCCGCGCGGTGCGCCGCGCCGTGACCGAAGGGCTTTTGCTCAAGGGCGGCGGCCACGCCATGGCGGCCGGCGTCACCTTGCGCAAAGGCGCGCTCGCGGAGCTGCGCGCATTTCTTGAAGCCACGCTCGGCGCCGATGTGGAAACGGCGCGGCGTTCCAGCGGGCTGATGATCGATGGCGCCGTGACGGCTGCTGCGGCGAACGCCGAGCTTATCGCCATGATCGAACGCGCCGGGCCGTTCGGCTCGGGCAATCCCGAGCCGGTAATTGCGCTGCCGGCGCATACGGTGACGTATGCGGAAGAAGTCGGCCAGGCCCATGTACGGGTACGGCTCAAATCAGCCGACGGCTCCGGGCTCAACGCTATCGCCTTCCGCGCCGCAGGCCAAAAGCTTGGCGTGGCGCTGCGTAACAGCCGCGGCCAACGGGTGCACGCCGCCGGCACCTTTGCGCTCGACCGCTGGCAGGGCGAGGAGCGCGTGCAGTTCAAGCTCACCGACATCGCGCCGGCGGAAGCCTTTACAGGACGCCCGTAATATCGTCAGGGCTTGCTGGCACACCAGACGCCGTGCGCTTCACGCACCATGTCGTTCGGAGTGTCGAACTCGCCAAGCGGACCGAGCTCCCTCTTGCCAGTCGAGTCGTAAAGCC
Organism: Xanthobacteraceae bacterium; assembly: GCA_049285535.1. Taxonomy (GTDB): domain Bacteria; phylum Pseudomonadota; class Alphaproteobacteria; order Rhizobiales; family Xanthobacteraceae; genus BOG-931. The sequence goes on along the minus strand of JBAQAB010000341.1, from coordinate 1,840 downwards.
AATACCAATCGTAACTGCCGCCGAGCAGGAAATAGCGGTGCGCCAAGACGACGAGATCGTCCCGATATTTGTTCGGGCAGAAACTCAGCACCAGAAGGTCGTTGGCGGGCGTGACGAAGTGTTCGTCGCCGCTGCGGGTATCGAAGACATGCAGCGCGCCTGAAGTGGCCCAGCCGGGAGTGAGAAAATAGAGCCGGCGGCCGTCCGAGCTGAACTGTTTCTGACGAAAATCGCAGAGCTGCTGGTCGGGGCCGGCTTTGCGGCCCCTGAGCAAAAGCTTGTCGCCGCTGCCGTCGGCATTGATCTGGCGCAGTTCATCGGGCCGCGGCGCGGTGGTGCAAACCTGGCTGGTATCGTAGCCACGGACGGTGCGGCCGCGGCCCTGCCGCGTGTAAACGACGTAGGCGCCGTTGGGGGCGAGTACTGGATCGACGTCCATTTCCGATGAGGTGAGCTTGGTCTTGGCGCCGTTCTTCTCGATAAAGATATTGCCGGCGTCGCTATAGACGCGCGGCGCGGAGCTCTGCGCCAGGCCGAGGCTTGGCAGCAGGCTTAACGGCAGCGTCGCAACAACCGCCAAGAAAATGCGGTGCCAACTCATCACGAATCCCGGCAAAGCGTTCGGTGGCAGGCGGATCGTCCAATAGCATCTTGGCACGACCCACCGGAGGCGGCTATCTGTCGCGAGTGAAATCACTGTGGATGCATTTAGGGAAGCGAAATGGCCAAGCTCAACCTCTCCGTGGCGGTCGGCGATTACGACCGCACCCGCGCCTTGATCGACGGCAGCGTGCAGATCGACGGTGTCGATCCGGTCTATATGACGCTGGTGCCGGAGGAGATTTTCTTCCGTGCCTTCCGCGCTGCCGAGTTCGACATCTGCGAATTGTCGCTGTCGAGCTATACGGTCAAGACCGCTCTGAAAGACTGTCCCTATATCGCGGTGCCGGCCTTCGTCTCGCGCGCCTTTCGCCACACTGCGGTTTACGTCCGCACTGACCGCATCAAGAAGCCGGAAGATTTAAAGGGCCGCAAAGTCGGCGTGCCGGAATATCAGCTCACCGCCAATGTCTGGGCCCGCGCCTTCCTGGAAGACGACTACGGCGTCAAGCGCTCGGACATCCATTGGATCCGCGGCGGTATCGAGGAAGCGGGACGGCCGGAAAAAATTAGCGTGAAGCTGCCGCCCGGCGTGCGCCTCGACAATGCGCCGGAAGGCGCGACAATTTCAAAATTGCTCGAAGCCGGCGAGATCGACGGCTTTATCGCGCCGCGGCCGCCGACGCTGGTCGAGAAGGGCCATCCGCATATTGGCTGGCTATTTGCCGATCCGGTCGCGGTGGCGAAGGACTATTATAAGCGCACCGGTTTTTTCCCGATCATGCATGTGCTCGGTATTCGCCGCGATCTTGCTGAGAAGCATCCTTGGTTGCCCGGCGCCGTATACAAGGCGTTCGAGCAGGCGAAGGAAGCCGGCTTAAGAAAGCTCTCCGACACCTCCGCCACCAAGGTCACGCTGCCGTTCGTCGAGGAGCGGCTCAAGGAGGCGCGCGACCTGATGGGCCACGATTTCTGGTCCTACGGCGTCGGGCCGAACCGCAAGGTGCTCGATTATTTTCTGGCGCAACATCACGCCGAGGGCCTGTCGCCGCGCCGCGTTTCGGTCGACGAATTGTTTCATCCGGCGACTTACGAGACGTTCAAGCTGTGAAGGTTGCACTGTTTCCCGGGCGCGGCGCAGCACGGAGCGTAGCGAAGTGATGCGCCGCAGAACCGGGATCGTTACAAACTCGGAGTCTGCGACGATCCCGGTTCAGCGGTGCACCACTGCGTGCTGCAC
>JBAQAB010000340.1:0-6404 GCA_049285535.1 Xanthobacteraceae bacterium | reverse complement strand
GCTCGGGCGTGATCTTCTTCCTGATCTCGATCTTTCGTATCCGCGAATACATCATCAATTCCATTCCGAAGAATCTGAAGCTCGCCATCTCCGCCGGCGTCGGGCTGTTTCTCGGCATCATCGCTCTTGAAGAGGCGAAGATCGTGGTGGCATCGCCGGCGACGCTGGTCACGCTCGGCGATCTGCGCAATCCGGTGCCGATCCTGTGTCTGCTCGGCCTCGTGCTGATCACGGCACTGAACTATCGCCGCATCATCGGCGGCACGCTGATCGGCATTCTCATCGTCACCGTGATCGGCATTCCGCTCGGCCTGGCGAAGTTCAGCGGCGTGGTCGCGGCGCCGCCATCCTTGGCGCCGACCTTCCTGCAGCTCGATTTTTCGCGCGTCACGGAAGGCTCGTTTCTGATCGTGATCTTGAGCTTCCTGTTCGTCGACGTGTTCGACAATGCCGGCACGCTGATCGGCGTCACCCATCGCGCCGGCCTGACCGACGCCAACGGCAATCTGCCGCGCATGAAACAGGCGCTGATCGCCGACAGTTTTGCCGCTATGTTTGGCTCGCTGATCGGCACCTCGACGACGACGAGCTATATCGAAAGCGCGGCAGGCGTCTCCGCCGGTGGCCGCACCGGGCTCACCGCCTTCTTCGTCGCCATCTTCTTTCTGGCGGCGTTGTTCTTCGCCCCGCTCGCCGGCATGGTGCCGGCCTACGCATCGTCCGCGGCGCTCCTTTATGTCGCTTGCGTCATGGCGCGCGGCTTGGCCGAGATCGATTGGGACGACATCACCGAAGCGGCACCGGCGGTCGTTGCCGCCATCACCATGCCGCTGACTTACTCGATCGCCACCGGCATCGGATTGGGCTTCATCACTTACGCGCTGTGCAAGCTGATCGCCGGAAAATTCGCCGATGCAACGCCCGCGGTGCTGGTGCTGGCGGTCATTTTCGCCATCAAATTCGCATTGGGCTAGGCGGCACCGAAGGAGAGTACGATGAATGCTGGCGCGGCTTCAGGCTGGGTTCATTCCTGGCAGCTCTGGGCCGTTCTGTCCGCGGTCTTCGCCGCGCTGACCGCGATTTTCGCCAAGGTCGGCGTCGAAAACATCAATTCCGATCTCGCCACCTTCATCCGCACCATCGTCGTCGTCTGCGTGCTGGGATTGATCGTCTATGCGACGCGGCAGTTTCAAAATCCGGCGGACATATCCGGCCGCACCTATCTGTTTCTGGTGCTGTCCGCGCTCGGCACCGGTGCATCGTGGCTGTGCTATTTCCGCGCGCTGAAACTCGGCGACGCCGCACAAGTCGCGCCGATCGACAAGCTCAGTGTGGTTCTGGTCGCCGTGTTCGGCGTGGTGTTTCTAGGCGAACGGCTTTCAGTGCTGAGCTGGGCAGGAATCGCGATGGTAGCGGCGGGAGCGATCCTGGTCGCGATCGGATGAAAGCGACTAACCGGCCAGCGCCTTCTTCAACGCCAAGAAATCGCGCCACGCAAAGCGCTTCTGCAGCGGACTGCGCAGCAGGAACGCCGGATGGAACGTCGCCAGCGCGCGGATTTCACGCGTGCCGGTATCGTAGGGAAACCAGCGCCCGCGGGTTCGCGTAATGCCGTCCTTGACGGCGAGCAGCGTTTGCATCGCCGGTCCACCGAGGCAGACGATGAAATCGGGATTCGCCAGCTCGATCTGGCGGCGGATGAACGGCAGACAGATCGAGGTCTCCTGCGGGGTCGGCGTGCGGTTGCCGGGCGGCCGCCACGGCACGACATTGGCGATGTAAGCGGAAGTGCGATCGAGCCCGATCGCAGCGAGCATCAGGTCGAGCAATTTGCCGGAGCGGCCGACGAAGGGGCGGCCGACAATGTCCTCGTCGTAACCGGGCGCCTCGCCGACGAACATGACGCGGCTTTGCGGATTGCCGTCGGCGAAAACAAGCTGGGTCGCGGTGGCGCGCAGCGCACAGCCTTCGAAGGCTTCGAGAAGCGCACGCAGGTCGTCAAGCGTCTGCGCATTGCGTGCGGCCTCGCGCGCCGCCATGACGGCGGCTTCCGGCGACGCCGGGGCCGCAAGAGGAATTCGCGAATTTCCTTCCCCTGGAAAGGGAGGGCGATTCGGGGAAGGGGCCGTGCGCATAGCCGATGCCTGCTCACGGCCCCCCATCTGGTCGTTTGCGGGGAGAACCCTCCCTTTTGCAGGGGGAGGTGCGGTCTCTTCCGCCATGCGGTCGACCGGCGTCTCGCCGATGAGCGCGTCAGCGCCGGCATCGAGGTAGAAAGCGAGAAGTTCCCGGGCGTCCTTGCTTTGCGGCGTCACGGCTGGATTCCGGCGTTTGTCTTTGTCGATTGTATTGGCACTAATTTCGTGAAAAATCATCGGCTGTCGACCGGGATACGGAGCATGTCATGAATACGCCGGAGCTTCCGCCCCGGGAGGCGATGGAATTCGATACCGTGATCGTCGGTGCCGGGCCGGCCGGCCTCGCCGCCGCGATCCGGCTCAAGCAGCTCGCACCGGACAAATCCGTCGTCGTGGTCGAGAAGGGCTCCGAGGTCAGTGCGCATATCCTCTCCGGCGCGGTGATCGATCCGATCGGCCTCGACAGTCTCATTCCGGAATGGCGCGGCGAAGATACGCCCATCAAGACCGAAGTCACCGCCGACCGCTTCTACGCGCTCGGCGCTTCGGGATCGCTGCGGCTGCCGCTGGCGCTGATGCCGCCGCTGATGAGCAATCACGGCAATTTCATCGTTTCGCTCGGCGATGTCTGCCGCTATCTGGCGAACAAGGCCGAAGCGCTCGGGGTCGAAATCTATCCTGGCTTTGCCGCCGCGGAAGTTCTGTTCGAGAACGATGCGGTCGCCGGCGTCGCTACCGGCGACATGGGCGTCGCCAAGGATGGCCACCACAAGCCGGGCTTCGCCCGCGGCATGGAGCTGCGCGGCAAATACACGTTGTTGGCCGAAGGCGCGCGCGGCAGCCTGTCCAAGGTGCTGATCGAGCGCTTTGCGTTGGCGCAAAATTGCGACCCGCAGAAATTCGGTATTGGATTAAAGGAGCTGTGGCAGGTCGCGCCGGGGCAGTTCCGCAAGGGTCTCGTCCAGCACACGCTCGGCTGGCCGCTCGACAATCGCACCGGCGGCGGCTCGTTCATCTATCATTACGACGACAATCTGGTTTCGGTCGGCTTCGTCGTTCATCTCAATTATCGCAATCCGTATCTATCGCCGTTCGAGGAATTTCAGCGCTTCAAGACGCATCCGCTCGTTCGCGACACTTTCGCCGGGGGAAAACGCATTTGCTACGGCGCCCGCGCCATCACCGAAGGCGGCTGGCAGTCGGTGCCGAAGCTTGTCTTCCCCGGCGGCGCGCTGATCGGCTGCGCGGCGGGCTTCGTCAACGTGCCGCGCATCAAGGGCAGCCACAACGCCATGCTGTCGGGCATGCTTGCGGCCGAGCATGTCGCGGCGGCGCTCGCCGCGGGCCGCGGTCATGACGAACTAACCGATTACGAAAATGCTTGGCGCGCTTCGCCGATCGGGCGGGATTTGTGGCGGGTGCGCAACGCCAAGCCGCTATGGTCGAAATTCGGCACCGCGCTCGGCATTGCGCTTGGCGGTCTCGATATGTGGACCTCGACGCTCGGCTTTTCGCCGTTCGGCACGCTCAAGCATGGCAAGCCCGATTACGCGTCGTTGCAGCCCGCGGCAAAATGCCGGCGCATCGCCTATGCCAAACCCGACGGCAAGCTGACCTTCGACCGGCTGTCGTCGGTCTATCTGTCGAACACCAATCATGAGGAGGACCAGCCGGTCCATCTTCTTGTGCGCGACATGGCTCTGCAAAAGTCGTCGGAATACGAGGTCTATGCCGGGCCGTCGGCGCGCTATTGTCCGGCCGGCGTCTACGAATGGGTCGAGGAGAGCGGCCAGGAGAAGTTCGTCATCAATGCGCAGAATTGCGTCCACTGCAAAACCTGCGACATCAAGGACCCCAACCAGAACATCACCTGGGTGCCGCCAGAAGGCGGCGGTGGGCCGAATTATCCGAATATGTGATTGAGCGCGCCCGCCGGGGGCTTGTGGGCAATACGCTTCGAAACGGTGATGGTCGATGTGCGGCCAATAGCCAATTTTACTGCCGCGATTTCGCCGCCGTTGAGGCCTAAAGGCCGATTGGGTGCGAGAGCTTACGGCGCGGGGTGCTGAGTCTGTGTCCTTGCGGGCGTGCCGCAAAAGGGCCATTCTCGCGCGAATATTGAGAGGCATCGGGCGCTTGATTCCCGCGCTACCGGGCCAGTTCGTCAGCCGAACCAATTCGCCAAGGGAGATCTCGTGATTCATTCGCTGCCCCGGCATGCCGCCACTGTCGGCGTCGCCTTAGCCTTGAGCCTTTCGTCAGCGCTTGCCGCCGAAACGCCGGCGCAACAGCAGTTGTCGCCCGAGAACGCCTTCGGCAGTTATCTGGCCGCGCGGCATGCGTCAGCCGAGCGCGACGAGGGCGCCGCCACCACCTACTACCTCGACGTGCTCAAGCTCGATCCGCACAACACCGATCTTTTGAGCCGCGCGTTTCTTTCCGAGCTCTCCGACGGCGATATCGACGGCGCGACCAAGCTTGCCGACAAGGTGCTCGCGATCGATCACACCGATCGCATTTCGCGCCTCGTGGTCGGCATCCGCGAACTTAAAAAGAAACATTACGACCAGGCTCGGGAAGATTTTGCGCAGTCGGTGCGCGGTCCGGTGACCGACCTCACGGCGACGCTGTTGTCAGCCTGGGCGCAAGCCGGCGACGGCGATGCCCATGCGGCTATCGACACCCTGGACAAACTGTCGGGGCCGGATTGGTACGGCATCTTCAAGGATCTGCACGCCGGGCTCATTCTCGATGACGCGAAGGATTCGAAGGCGGCCGGCAAGCGCTACGCCAGTGCGTACAAGGCCGATCCGACGGCTCTGCGCACCGTAGAAGCCTATGGCCGCTGGCTGTCGCGCAATGCCAGCAAGGACGACGCGCTCAAGGTCTATCAGGATTTCGCGCAGCAGCTGCCGAACCATCCGGTGATCGACGCGGAGATGAAGCAGATTTCGGACGGCGAGAAGCTGCCGCCGCTGGTCGATACGCCGCAAGCCGGCGCCGCCGAGGCGCTTTATGGGCTGGGCGCTTCGATCGGACGCCGCGGCGGCGAGGATCTTGCGCTGATCTATCTGCAGCTTGCGCTTTACCTCGAGCCGAACCATGCCATGGCGTTGTTGTCGCTCGGCGATCTCTACGAGGATCTCAAGAAGCCTGAGCTTGCCATCAACGCTTATGAGCGGGTGCCGCCAAGCTCGCCGCTGTCGCGCAACGCGCAAATCCAGACGGCGGTCGATCTCGACGCGCTCGACCGCACCGACGAGTCCAAGAAGCTTCTTGATAAAGTCATTGCCGACCACCCCAAGGACACCGAGGCGATCATCGAGCTCGGCAATGTCGAGCGCGGGCACAAGGATTTCGCCGATTGCGCCAAGACCTACAGCAAAGCGATCGACAGTCTGCAAAATCCCGAGAAGTCGAACTGGGTAACGTTCTACTTCCGCGGCATCTGTTACGAGCGCTCGCATCAGTGGCCGCTCGCCGAAGCCGACATGAAAAAGGCGCTGCAGCTCTATCCCGATCAGCCGCTGGTGCTCAATTATCTCGGCTATTCGTGGGTCGATCAGGGCGTTCATCTCGATGAAGGCATGGACATGATCCGCAAGGCCGTCGAGCAGCGGCCGGACGACGGCTACATCGTCGATTCGCTGGGCTGGGCCTATTTCCGCACCGGCAATTACGACGAGGCGGTCAAGAATCTGGAACGAGCCGTCGAGCTCAAGCCGGAAGACCCGACCATCAATGACCATCTCGGCGATGCCTATTGGCGGGTCGGGCGCACCTTGGAAGCGCACTTCCAATGGTCGCAGGCGGTCGACCTCAAGCCCGATCCGGAAGATCTGCCCAAGCTCGAGGCCAAGCTGAAAAACGGCTTGCCGTCCGACACGTCCTCGGCGGCCGATGCCAGTAAGCCGGCTGCGCCCACCGATGCCGACAAGGCGAATTCCGCGGCGGACGCCGATAAGGCAAAGAAGACCGGCAACGGCGGGTGAGGGTTCTTCTTGCCGGTTCCGCTTGTTGAGACCGCATCGGCCAAGGTCAACCTGACGCTGCGGGTCCTTGGCCGCCGCGCCGACGGCTATCACGAGCTTTCGAGCCTGGTCGCCTTCGCCGATTGCGGCGACCGCTTGAGCTTGACGCCCGGCGGCGAGCTTAAGCTGACAGTCGGCGGACCGCGGGCGGCTGAAGCCGGCGCCGATGCCGACAATCTCGTGCTCAAGGCCGCGCGCGCGCTTGCCGCGCGCATTCCCCGCCTCATCACAGGTG
>JBAQAB010000339.1:0-5304 GCA_049285535.1 Xanthobacteraceae bacterium | reverse complement strand
GAGATGAATCGTGTCGCCCTGCGTCACGCCGAGCGCCAGCAGAAACAGCACGACAGCTGCGCCGGCGTTGAACAGGCTTTCGCCGACGATTGTCCCGCGCAGGCTCGCCGGCAGGCCGGCGCGGCGCAACAGGCTCTCGACGACGACAGCGTCGGTCGGGGCGAGGATGGCGCCGAGCACGAAACACCAGACCAGCGGCACGGCGGCGCCGAAGCCCAAGAGCGCCCACATGCCGTAGCCGAAAACGACCGTGGACAGGATCACGCCGACGGTAGCGAGCAGCAAAATGACCCAGCGCCGCCGGTTCAGCTCACCGACGTCGACGTGAAGGCTGCCGGCGAACAGGAGCAGCGCCAGCGCGCCGTTGAGAAAGAGATGCGGCAGATCGGCGGCGCCGAGCGTGCCGCGAAACCAGTGCATCACGTGCAGATGCAGGACATGATCGCTGGCGACGATCAGCAGCGAGACCGCCAGTGAACCGAGCAGCATGCCGATTGCCGGCGGCAGCCTGCCCCAGATGTGGTTGACGCAGCCGAGCAGCACCGCCAGCGCCAGCACCGTGGCGAAAAGATCGACCGGCCCCATTGCACGCGCCTCACGTGTAATGGACCAGCTATTGGCAGTTTTTCAGGTGCGGGGAAAGGCGGTCGCGGGGTATGCGGTCGTTATCTGAGCGCCGTCGAGATCGACGAAAACGTGGTCTTGAGGTGGGTGCCGAGTCCAGTGATTACCGGGATGATCGCCAATGCGATCCCGGTTGCGATCAGGCCGTATTCGATCGCGGTCGCGGCGCTCTCGTCCTTGAGGAATTTGACGATAAGGTTCATGCGAGTCCCTACAAAATGCATCCCGATCATTAGGTTTAGAACGTTATTAGGTGCTTAAAGGGCACGGAGAAATACGGCGCCTCCGCCGCTTGGCCGGCCGCTAAGCAAGCCTTTACCGTCATAAGACATACAAAGGCGGAGCACGCTTGGGAGAGAGCTCATGTTGCGCGCACCTAACATTGCTTTGTTTGTCATTTCCGGCTGTCTGGCGATCCTCGGCATTCTGGCGGCATTGCCCATTGGCCTGCCGATCCCGGGTCTGACCGGTAATTCGGCATGGTACATTTTCGCGGCGTGGTTCCTACTTGCCGCAGGAACCGCGATGCCGCCGGTCTCGCAGGGCGGCCGGGAATAAGCGAGATTCAGCACATCGATTGCCGGCCCGCGGCGCACCTTGCGCTGACCACGCATCTCAACGGCAGGACGGTCAGTTTCTGCCGGTGAATTTGCGTGCGGCTTCGAAGTGCCCGTAGCTCTGAACCGGCGCGCACATCAGGAAGCGGTAACCTTCTTTGACGATGCGTTCGGCGTTGCCCTGCTCGACATGGGGATGGCCGACCACGACATTGTGCTTCTTGCAGGTGTCGACGATGCGCTTCATCCATTCCAGCACGGTTTTGTGCTCGTATTGCCGGGGATAGCCGAGCTCCTGCGACAGGTCGCCTTCGCCGATCAGAATGCAGCCGATGCCCGGTACGTTCTTGAGCATGTCGTCGAGGTTGTCGACGCCGCGGGTATCCTCGATCTGCAGCATGCAGAAGATCTCGCCTTGTGGATTGAGCGGCCAGACGTCCGCCTTCTGATAATAGTCTTGCTGGCTCAAGCCCCAATAGCGCGCCGCGGTGGTCGGCCCGTCGCCGCGGATACCGGCGGGTTCAAAGCGCTCGGCGGATTTCAACCGCGGATAACGGCAGGCGCCCACGGCATTGGCGGCCTCCGCGACCGTCGAAATATGCGGAAATACGATGCCGTAGCAGCCCATGTCGAGCGCCTGCTTGGCCTGCCATTGCGCCATCTCGACGCCGTTGACCGGAATCCGCACCATCGGCGTAACGCCTGGCACCACCGCGGCGGCTTTCGCGATCTGGGCGCGGTTGAGCATATATTGCAGGCAGTCCCGCAGCAGCCGTCCGTCCCACGGATTGTGCTCCATCTCGAACACGCAGCCGTCGAATTTCGACGTGCTCATCGCCACCGCGCTGTTGATCTCGGCCGGCGCGAAACAGGTCAATGCGTGCTGGCCCGCTTCCAGCGCCCGAATGACGCCGTTGAGCCTCGGTAGATCAGCCATTACAGAACTCCTCCGTTTTGCGGGCGGCATCCTATCAGATTGTGCTGCCGGTTTGACAATCGCGCCGCGCCCCGTAGCATCGGGTGTTCCCCCAACCAACCCCGGGTATGGCGCTGTCACATGATCATCGATTGCCACGGCCACTACACCACCGAGCCCAAGGACCTCTTTCGCTTCCGCAAGGAGCAGACCGCGGCCGCCAGCGCCAAGGACAAGACGGCGATGCCGTCGCGCGCGTCATTGAAAATGTCCGATGACGAAATCCGCGAATCGATCGAGGGCAACCAGCTCAAGCTGCAGCGCGAGCGCGGCACCGACCTGACCATCTTCTCGCCGCGCGCTTCCGGCATGGGCCATCACATCGGCGACGAGAGCGTCTCTCTCGAGTGGTCGCAGATCTGCAACGATCTGATCGCGCGGGTCGTCTCGCTGTACCCGAAGAATTTCATCGGCGTGTGCCAATTGCCGCAGTCGCCGGGTGCGAATCCAGCGCATTCCGCCGCCGAGCTCGAGCGCTGCATCAACATGGGTTTTATCGGCTGCAACCTCAATCCGGATCCATCCGGCGGTTATTTCAACTCGCCGCCGATGACCGATAAGTCGTGGTTTCCGCTGTACGAGAAGATGATCGATCTCAACGTGCCCTGCATGATCCACGTCTCGGGCTGCTGCAATCCGGCTATGCACACCACCGGCTCCTATTATCTCAACGCCGACACCATGGTGTTCATGCAGGTGCTGCTGTCGGACCTATTCAAGACTTACCCCAAGCTGAAATTCATCATTCCGCACGGCGGCGGCGCGGTGCCGTTTCATTGGGGCCGTTTTCGCGGCATCGCGCTCAACAACGGCAAGCCGGAGCTCGCCGAGATCATGGGCGACAACATCTACTTCGATACCTGCGTCTATCACCAGCCCGGCATCGATCTCCTCACCAAAGTGGTACCGATCGACAACATCCTGTTCGCCTCGGAGATGGTCGGCGCGGTGAAGGGCAACGACCCCAAGACCGGCTTCGGCTTCGACGATACCAAGCGCTACATCGACAAAACGCCGATTAGCGATGCCGACCGGTACAAGATCTTCGAGGGCAATGCGCGCAAGGTGTACGGCCGGCTCAACAAGGCCGCCGCAGCGAAGGCGACGGCATAAGGCTCACTCGCGTTGGCGAAGGCTCGGAAAAAGACTGAACCCAGACGGCAGTCGCGGACGCACGTCGTGCGGGTCGGCGCCCGCGACATCGAGACCATCGGTCTGGCGGAAGGTTTTTGGACCGATCTCTATCACCGCTCGATGATCGTCTATTGGCCGGTGTTTTTCGGCACCGCGGCTGCGATCTTCGTATTTCTCAACGCAGTATTTGCCTTCGTCTTCTGGCTCGGCGACGAGCCGATCGCCAATGTCAGCCCCGAACTGCCGCTGCCGCTGAGCCTGTTCTACTTCTCGATCGAGACGCTGGCGACCGTCGGCTACGGCGACATGCATCCGCAGAGCAATTACGGCCATGTCGTCGCGACGATCGAAATCTTCACCGGCATGTGTTTCCTCGCGGTGATGACCGGGCTGATCTTCGCGCGCTTCTCGCGGCCGCGGGCCCGCTTCATCTTCGCCCGGCACCCGATCGTCGGCCGCCATCAAGGTCAAAAGACCCTGATGATCCGCGTCGCCAACGAGCGGCACAACACGATTTCGCAGGCCACCGCGCGGCTATGGCTGCTTCGCATGGAAAAAGACAGCGAAGGCAGTCAGCTGCGGCGCTTCTACGAACTGAAGCTCGATCGCAACGAGCATCCGATGTTCGCGCTGAGCTGGACGATCTTTCATGTCATCGACAAGACCAGTCCGCTCTACGGCGTGACCGCGGACGATCTCGCCGCGGCCGACGGCGCCCTGGTGCTCAATCTGTCCGGCGTCGACGACAGTTCGGCGCAGCATCTGCATGCGCGGTGCATTTATGCGCACAGCGATATCCGCTGGAATTACCGCTACCGCGATATCACCAGTTATTCGCGGGACGGACGGCTGTTGCTCGACTACAGCCTGTTCCACGAGGTCACGCCGGAAAAGGCGTGAGCGCCGGTGGTGATCGGGAATTCTAATTGCCCAATCCGCATATCTAATCGCTTGCTTTCGATGGCACGCGCGCGCGCTCTGCGATAATTCTCTAGGTCCAGCCGGGCCGCGGCCACGCTGCCACGAACATCGGGGCTTTCATGATCGACAGGCTCGAATTCATCATCGCGCTTGCCCGCGAGGCACACTTCGGACGCGCCGCCGAAGCCTGCCGCGTCAGCCAGCCGACGCTGTCGGGCGGGATCAAGTCCCTGGAGGACATGTTCGGCGTATTGCTGGTCAATCGCGGCTCGCGCTTCGTCGGCTTCACGCCCGAGGGCGAGCGGGTGCTGGAATGGGCGCGCCGGATCGTCGGCGATACCAGGGCCATGCGGCAGGAGGTCGATGCCCTCAAGCGCGGCCTCGTAGGACATATCAAGATCGCGGCGATTCCGACCGCGCTTGCCATGACCGCAATGCTGACGACGCCCTATCGCGCCAAGCATCCCGAAGTCCGGTTCAGCATCGTCTCCAAAACCTCGATCGACGTGCTGCGGCTCTTGGAGGATTTGGAAGTCGATGCCGGCCTCACTTATCTCGACAACGAGCCCGTCGGCCGGGTGAACGCGATCGCGCTCTATTTGGAGGAATATCGCCTGCTGACTTCGCCTTCGGGCGTGCTGGGCGACCGGCAAAGCGTGACCTGGGCCGAGGTCGGCGAAGTGCCGTTGTGTCTGCTGACGCCCGACATGCAAAATCGCCGTATCATCGATGGCCTGCTGCGCTCGGCTGGAAGGGAGCCGTCGCCGACGCTCGAATCCAACTCGATGATTGTCCTGTTCGCGCACGTCCGCACCGGCAAGTGGGCAAGCATCATGCCGGCAAAACTCGCCGAAACGCTGGGACTCACCGACAATGTCCGTGCGATTCCGATTGTCGAACCCGCGGCGACGCATGCGGTCGGCCTCGTCGTGCCGCATCGCGAACCGATGACGCCGCTGATCGCCGCGCTTGTCACTGAAGCGCGGCAGCTCGCCAAGGTGCTCGAACAGACAACCGCCGCCAGCGGCCCGACCAAGGGCAACGCAAGTCGGCAAACAGCGGCGGGCGGAAAAATAACCAAAAAGCCCCGAT
>JBAQAB010000338.1:0-7527 GCA_049285535.1 Xanthobacteraceae bacterium | reverse complement strand
ACGTGGCGCCGAGCCTATGGCGGCTGTCCGTCGGCTACTTGGCCGCTGCGTTCCTTGGCATTGCCATCGGCCTTCCGGTCGGCGCCTCGCGCAACTTGCGCAACGTGCTCGAGCCGGTGCTGGAATTTTTGCGCGCTATCCCGCCCCCGGTATTGGTCCCAGTGCTGATCCTGTTCACCGGGCTCGGCAACGAGATGAAGGCGCTGGTGATCCTGTTCGGCTGCATCTGGCCGGTTCTGCTCAATACGGTCGCGGGGGTTCGGGCGCTCGACGAAGTGCTGGCGGAAACGGCGCGCAGTTATCGGATCGGCCGGCTCGCCCGGCTGTGGCATTTCGTGCTGCCCGGCGCCAGTCCGCAGATTTTCACCGGGCTGCGGCAATCCCTGTCGATCGGCATCATTCTCATGGTCATCAGCGAAATGTTCGCCGCCAGAGACGGCATCGGGTTCGTTCTGGTGCAATATCAGCGCACCTTCGCGATCCCGGAAATGTGGAGCGGCATCATTATGCTCGGGATCATCGGCATCGTGCTGTCGTTGATCTTCCGCGCGATTGAGGGCTGGGTGTTGGGCTGGTATCACGGCCTGCGGCAATCGCAGCGGGCCGGTTGATAAAGCTTTGAGGGATTCGATGGATCGAGCAGTCAAATCCATGCTCGAAGTGAAAGGGCTGCGCAAAGTCTACGAGGATGCGAGCCGCACCGTCGAGGCGATCCGCGACGTCAGTTTTTGCGTCGGCCAGGGTGAGCTCGTTTGCATCGTCGGCCCGTCGGGCGCCGGCAAGACCACGCTGCTCAAATGCATTGCCGGACTGTTGGCGCCGACGGCCGGCGGGGTCGAGGTGGAAGAAACACCGGTGATCGGCCCGCCACCGTCCATGGCGGTGGTATTTCAGGAATACGGCCGCAGCCTGTTTCCGTGGATGAGCGTGCACGACAACGTGGCGCTGCCGCTCAAGCAGAAAAAGATGGCCGCGGAGCGGCGCGAGGAATTGGTACGCAATGCGCTTGCCGCGGTGGATTTGAAGGGCGTCGACACCGCCTATCCATGGCAGCTCTCTGGTGGCATGCAGCAGCGCGTCGCCATCGCCCGCGCCGTCGCCTACGAGCCGCATGTGCTCTTGATGGACGAACCGTTCGCCGCCGTCGATGCGCAAACCCGCGCCGATCTCGAAGACCTGATCCGGGTGCTGTGGCATCGGCTGCGCGTCACCGTGCTGTTCGTCACCCATGACATCGACGAATCGGTCTATCTTGGCCAGCGCGTGCTGGTAATGTCGCATGCGCCGACGGTGATCATGGAAGACGTGACCATCGACCTGCCCGAGGAGCGTACGCAACTGGAAACGCGGTCGATGGCGCGGTTCGGCGAGCTGCGCAAGCACATCTATTCGCAAATCCAATTGGCCAAGCAGGGTTGGCGTCCGCCTTCCAAGTAGTGCCCCACCGTTGCGCCGGGCGACTGCCAACCTCGAATATCATTCTCCGTAGCCGCCGAAGCTCTCCTCCAGCGTTAGTTTTTGCCAAGGCCAAATTCATTGCCATGCTGACCCCCGGCACCTTCGCCCTGACGCTGTTGCTGTCGTTCTTGACCGCGCTCGGTCCGCTGTCGATGGACATGTATCTGCCGTCGCTGCCGGATATTGCGCGCGCGCTGCAGGCGCCGATCCTGGACGTGCAATTGACCATCTCCAGTTATCTGTTCGGGTTCGCCGTCGGCCAGATTTTTTATGGACCGATCTCGGATCGTCTCGGCCGCAAGCCGGTTCTGCTGACGGCGCTTATGCTCTACGGCGTCGCCAGCGTCGGCTGCGCCTTCGCGCAATCGGTCGACGCACTGATCGCGCTGCGCTTCGTGCAGGCGCTCGGCGGCGCCGGCGTGATCGTGCTGGCGCGGGCGGTGGTTCGCGACATTTATTCCGGTGCGCGGGCGAGCCGCGAATTGTCGATCATGGGATCGATCACGGCCTTCGCGCCGATCGTGGCGCCGACCATCGGCGGCGTGTTGCAGATCGCATTCGGCTGGCGCGCGACGTTCGTCCTGCTGGTGATCTTTGCCGGCATTGCCGGCGCGGTGGCGACGCTGCTATTGCCGGAGACTTTAAAAAAGCCGACCGACTCGCCGTTTTCGTTTGTTAAGATGCTTGCGCTCTACCCTTCCGTGCTGAGGCATCGCGGCTTCCTCGCCAATCTCGGCATTCTGACCGCGACCTTCATCGGCCTCTTTGCCTGGGTGTCGGGTGCGCCGATCGTGATGCAAAGCGCGATCTACGGGCTGAACCCGGTGGTGTTCGGCGTCACCTTCGCCATGGGCGCCGCCGGTTACATGCTGGGAACGTTCATTGCCGCGCGCATCGTGATGCGGCTGGGCATCGACCGCACCATGGGCATCGGCTGCGTCACGCTGGCGGCCGGCGGTCTCTTGATGGCGGCAGTGGTGGCATTTCACCTCGGCAACGTTATCTGGTTCGTCGGATCGATGATGATCTATCTCGCCGGGCTCGGGCTCGCTTTGCCCGCCGCGATGGCCGGGGCGCTCACGCCGTTTCACGATCGCGCCGGCACCGCCTCCTCGCTGATGGGCTTCGCCCAGCAGACCGGCGCCGCCATCGCCGCCGGCACCATCGGACTCTATCTCGGCCAATCCGCCTGGCCGGTCGCCGGCACGGTCGCGACCATGGGATGCATCGCGCTCGCGATCTGGGCGTTTACGCGGAAGGTGCGCGCTGTGGAGTGGTGAACGCGATAGCTGCAATCACGGCAGCGCTTACCCAAATTGCGCCCGGCTGCAGCGCTGATTTCGCGGCGTTCAATTATTAAAGCGCCTTGATTTCCACCTTGCGGAATTTGACCACGCCGCTTTCGTCGGTCGCACCCTTGCCATGCTGGAGCGCGATGCGGCCCTTGGCGAATTTGTCGGACTTGGCGCCGTCGACGGTCTTTTGCCCGTTGAGGATCACAGTGAATGTGTCGCCGCGTGCCGTGATTTCATAGACGTTCCACTTGCCGCCCGCGTGGGGCATCGGATCGACCGCGGCGACGTCGACGATCGCTCCGGTGCCGTATTTCTGTTCCGGGCGGTCGTCCCAGATATTGACCTCATAGGCGGTCTTGCCGGTGACGCTGCTTGGATCTGTGCACCGGATGAAAACGCCACTATTGGTCTTAGCCTCGATCCAGAATTCGACGCGCAAATCGAAATCGGCGTAGTCCTCCTTCGACACCAGGAAACCATGGCCGTTGTCGGCGACCACAACGCCGTCCTCCAGTTTCCAGTTGGCGGTGCCGATCTGGTTCCAGTTGTCGAGAGTCTTGCCGTCGAACAGCGTGACCCAGCCGGCTTCGGCCTGCGCATCCGCGCTGCGCAACAACGGCAGTCCGAGGCCCGCGATTGAAAATAAGCCTGCTCTGATGACGTCCCGGCGTTGCATTGTCGTTCCTCCCTTGATTTTTTGCAGTATAATCCGGATTGAGCGCGGGCGAAATCCGGGATTGCTTGCTGATCGCCTGCCTTCTCAAGCCGCCCAATCAAATCAGCTTCAGCCCCTTCAAGCTGGCATGGCCTTCCTTGCCGACGATGATGTGGTCGTGCCTTTGCCCACCCTCCAACTAAAAGTCTTTTGAAACCGCGTCCGCCAGATGGTCCAGTATATTTCCCCAGCCTCTCGTATGACCTTCACAAATTGCCGACGTCGGTAGACGCTCGTGGGTTAGCACGAGGTCGGTTTCATCGCCGCGCGGATTGAGTTCGACGGTTACCAACGTATTCACATGGTTCGTCAGCGGGCCGGTCCACGTGAACACAAGCTTGCGCGGCCGGTCGATTTGCACATAGGTGCCGGATACTTCGCGGCTTGATTCCGCCGACGACATGACAAGGCTGAAGGTTCCGCCAGGGCGGAGGTCACAGCTCGCCTTGCAATCGACCGCCCGTATAAGGGCTCATCCACCGAACCATCAAATCGGGTTTGGTCCACAGGTCGAAGATCTGCTCCGCCCCGGCCTTCACGCGCCGGCGTATCTGCACGATCGGGCCCGGTGTGTCACCGCGAACCATGCTTGCGATCCTTTGGCCTCACCTTGTGATCCTTCTTGAGCTCGCGCAGCAGGCGCTCCATGGCGTCTAGCCGCCTCTCCCAATAGCGGCGTGTCCGCTCGATCCAGCCATCGACCTCGTCCAGCGAATGGGTATTGATGGAGAGAATGTGGTCGCGCCCTTTCCTGTGCCGCTCGACCACGCCGCTTAATTCCAGCACGCGGATGTGTTTCGACACCGCGTTCAAAGACATGTGGAAGGGTTCGGCGATCTCGGTCACGCGCGCTTCGCTGCGCGAGAGCCGTTCGATAATCGCCCGGCGCGTCGGATCGGCTAACGCCGCGAATACCGCGTCGAGGCGCGCGATGCGCGAAGCGGCATCTTTCCGGGCTTCGATCTCAATCATGGCGATCTGCCCGTTCGATTTTCGATTCCAGGAATATTCTACCCAAAGGTTGACAATCAGTCATCAATTTGTCAAGTCGACGCTTTATTCAACCCTTCGGTTGAACTGGTTTGATAATGAAGGAGAGCGCGATGCCAAACAAACCCATTGCCGCTGCGGCCGCAGCGATCGCACTTCTGTCAGCTGCCGTCGCCCCGGCGCGGGCCGCCGAGCCGGTCAAGAACGTCGTCCTCGTCCACGGCGCCTTCGCCGACGGCTCCGGATGGCGGCGCGTCGCCGACATTCTTGGCAAAGACGGCTATACGGTCAGCGTGGTGCAGGAGCCGCTGACATCGCTCGCCGACGACGTCGCGGCAACCAAACGCGTGCTGGATCTGCAACAGGGCCCCACCATTCTGGTCGGCCACAGCTATGGCGGGGTGGTCATCACCGAAGCGGTAGTGCAACAAATGTCGTCGGCCTCGTCTACATCGCCGCTTTCATCCCCGACAACGGCGAGAGTGCATTGGGCCTGCTCTCGACGGCCCCCGCCGCCAATAATGATATCCGCGCTACCAAGGACGATTTCCTGTATCTCGACCCGGCCGCCTTCCCCGCCGATTTCGCCGCCGACGTCGCGAAACCCGAGGCGAACTTCATGGCCCATTCCCAGATGATGTTGGCCAAGGCCGCCGGCGGCGCGCCGGTGACAGTCGCCGCCTGGCACCAGAAGAAGAGCTGGGCGCTGATCGCCACCCGCGACCACAACATCAATCCCGATCTTGAGCGCAGGATGGCCAAGCATGCCGGCAGCGAAACGATCGAAGTTCCGGGCAGCCACGCGGTGTATATCTCCAAGCCGGATGAAGTGGCGCGTTTGATCGAACGGGCGGCAAAAGCGTCTGGCCAGTAACCCTTCCATCCACGACCATTAGTAAGGAACGCCATTTCCGTGAACGTTCTCTACCAGACCGCTAGCCGCTCCTATTCATGACCGAGGCAATCCGGGCATGGCGGAACAAGCATAAATTTGATTTTGCGTGGTATCGTGTTCCAGCGAAACCGGCGCGAAGAATCGGAAGCACCACGCCCGCCATGCCCGACGATACGGGAGACACCGGAAGACATGGTCAGCGCTATCAATGACCCATTGTTAGAGGAACGTCTGGCCGCGCTTGAAGAAGCCCGGGCGTGGAGTCCGCGGCTCATATCGAAGCTCGAGAGTCACATTCGCGCCGCAGACGATCTGGCTTTATTCCGGATCAACGCCTTCAGCTTTGCCCAGGAGCGCCATCTACCCGAGAACGAAATCATCGACCTGTTTCTTCATGCAACGGCTCTCGGCCTTTTCTCGATGGATTGGTCGCTGTACAGTCCGCAATGTTGCTGCGTGGTCGAGAGCTTCCGCAGCTTGAAGAGCCTGAACAATCACTATCACTGCGCGTTTTGCCAGGTTGGGTATGACGCGGCGCTCGATGAATATATCGCGGTCGCGTTCACAGTCAGTCCGAATATTCGCAAGATACAGTTTCATGATCCCGACCAACTCTCGGCTTGGGATAAGTTTTTCAAGACACAGAACACCGCCGATGGCCTGTTGCCCGATGGTCAGCCGCTGGTGGATGCCAAGGCGGTGCTGGCGCGGTCGGTGACCTATCTGCCGCCGGGTGAGACCACGTCCATCGAAATCGAGGTTAATGAAGGCACTGTCGTAGGCTCCTGCCCGCTCGGGAGAGCGGCAATTATGGTCTCGATCGTCGGAGCGCCGGCTTCAGGCGCGCAGGTTGTGCCTGTCGCTTATGGCGATAAAGTGCACGTCCACGACGTGCACGAGATGGCGCCCGGCAAGATTGTTTTTACCCTCGCGAACAAGACCTCGGAGCGCGGCATGTTTGCCGTCGCCGTGCTGCCGCCCGGTTTCGACATGGGCCGCGTCCCAGTACATTTCGTCCCGTTTCTCAACGGCAAACGTTTGCTGACCACGCAGGCCTTTCACGATCTCTTCCGCTCCGAGGTCATCAAGGCGCGGCAGGGAATTGGGATCAAGGACATCACGCTTCTCTTCACGGATCTCAAAGGGTCAACCGCACTGTATGACCGCATCGGCGACCTCAATGCCATCGCCCTCGTCCAGCAGCATTTCGATCTGTTGCACGACGTCGTCACTCGCCACAATGGCGCGATCATCAAGACTATTGGCGATGCCGTCATGGCCACGTTCCTACAACCTGCCGACGCGGTCGCTGCAGCACTTTCGATGCGGAATGCGATCGATACTTTCAACGGCAAACAGGCTGACCGTGCCATCATTCTCAAGATCGGCATCCATAAAGGCGCGGCGATTGCGGTAACATTGAACGAACGGCTCGATTATTTCGGCCAGACGGTCAACATTGCGGCGCGCGTGCAGCAGCTCGCGGATGCGGAAGAGATCTTTGTTTCGGAGGATGTCTATTCAGCTGAAGGCGTGCACGCGCTGCTTGCTTCCCGGGAAATCGTATCAAGCGTCTCCAAGCTAAAGGGCGTTCAGCAGGACCTGCGCGTGTTCCGTATCACCAAGGATCTGGCGGCTTTGTGAGCTAAGCCCGATCTGGCTAGCCTCTCAACAGCGGACATCGGCGAGGGCTGTAATAAGCGACGGTAATGGCTCCGACCAGCCCCAGCCTAGATCAGCTTCAGCCCCTTGAGGCTGGCATGCCCCTCCTTGCCGACGATGATGTGGTCGTGCACGGCAATGCCGAGCGGCTGCGCCACCGCGATGATCTGTTGCGTCATCTGGATGTCGGCGCGCGATGGCGTCGGATCGCCGGAAGGGTGATTGTGCACCAGGATGATGGCGGTCGCCGAGAGTTCCAGCGCGCGCTTGACCACTTCGCGCGGATAGACCGGCGTGTGATCGACGGTGCCGACCTGTTGCGTTTCGTCGGCGATGAGCTGATTGCGCTTGTCGAGGAATAAGACGCGGAACTGCTCGCGGTCGGCGAAGGTCTGCGCGGTGCGGCAATAATCGAGCACCGTCGACCACGACGACAGCACCGGCCGTTTTTTTACCGCGCCGCGCAAAAGCCGGCTGGCCGCTGCCTGCATGATCTTGAGATCGGTGATGGC
>JBAQAB010000337.1:0-2966 GCA_049285535.1 Xanthobacteraceae bacterium | reverse complement strand
CTGTAGGCCCGCATCGTCATGGCTCTGGCGTTAAGCGTCCGAACGGCCTAAATAGAGCCTTCCCCCCACCAAGGAGCATCGAATGGCCCCGCGCCAAATGAAAATGCCGGTAAAGGACGATTCCGGAAAAGAAAAGGCACCCGACGAGGTGTTCTCGCAACAGAAGCGGCCGGAACGTGGCCGGTACTTGCTCCAGGTCGACCGGCAGACCAAGGGGTCCTACACGACGGTGGAAGCCGCGCAGTCGGCAGCGATGGTGATCAAGAAGGGCTATCCGATCGTTCAGGTGTCGGTCTATGACAGCGTCGACAACACCAACACCATCCTGGAAGACGTGCCGACCGCGGCGTCGCAACCGATCGCCTGACAGTTCAGCCAACGGACTTAATCCATGCCGCAATCCTTGTCGCAAAGCTCGCCGCCGGTTTTCGAAATCAATCTCAACGCGCTGTCCGCCATCCTCGACAAGGCGGAAGCCTTCGCCGCCGCCAAGAAGATCGAGCCTGCAGTCCTGCTGCACTGGCGGCTCGCGCCGGACATGTTCGACCTCATCCGGCAGATCCAGGTCGCAACCGATCAAGCGCGCCGCGGCGCCGCGCGCCTCGCCGGCGCCGAAGCGCCGAAAGTAGAAGACAACGAGACCACGTTCGCGCAGCTCAAAGAGCGCATCGCCAAAACTGTCGCTTATCTGAAGACGCTTGATAAGAAGACGATCGATGCGTCAGCCGAGCGGGAAATCACGTTCCCGCTTGGTGCTGACAAGAAGGGCCACATGAAAGGCGACGACTATCTCAACCACTTCGTGCTGCCGAATTTCTATTTCCACTATACCGCCGCCTACGCCATCCTGCGCCAGTGCGGCGTCGACATCGGCAAGCGCGATTTTCTGGGCGCCATCCCACTACGGATGAGCTGAACAAACCTGCAGCACGGTCGCGTCAGGCGGAACGGCGTTCGCGCGGACTCGCGGGTTCCGACACCACGGCGACGTCGACCGTCATGCCGAGATAGCTGCCGGGGACGCCGACAAAGCTGCCTTTGACCGGCACCGCCTGGCTGATGTCGCGGGTAACCGCGACCCGGATCAAATCCTTACCGCCGATGGTGCCGTTGGTGGGATCGTAGGAGATCCAGCCGGCGCCGGGCACATAGACGTCGGCCCAGGCGTGCGTCGCGCCGGCGCCGACGGCGGACGCCGAACCGGAATCAGCGGCGGCGCGATAGAGATAGCCCGTCACGATGCGTGCGCCGAAGCCGAGGCTGCGGGCGGCTTCGATGAACAAGACAGCGAGATCGCGGCACGAACCCCAGCCGCGGATCAGCGTTTCCACCGGCGTCTGCGTGCCCTCGGTTTCGCGGCTTTGGTAGAAGATCTGCGCTTTGACGCCGCTATTGAGGTCGGCCAGCAGCGCCGACGTGTCGGTCGGATTGCTGCGCACGAAGCCGCGCGCCCAGGCGCCGAGCCGGTCGTTGGGATCGGGATATTGGCGTTCCAGCATGCGGCCGAGATCGATGCGATCGTCGGCGGAATAGACGAATGGATAGCGCGACGCATCCGGCGTGATCTGGAACGGCGGCCGCTCGGCGGCATAAGTCTCGAGCATAAGGTCGCTCTCGATGCGCAATTCGGCCGCCGGCGCGGCGAACGAGGCGATGGCGACCGAATTGCCGAACACATCGTGCATCCAGCGCACCGACGCCGGCGGCGAAAACGTCAAATTGGTTTTGATCAGGCGGAGGTCGTGGCTGTCGCGCGGCCGCAGCATCAGCCGATGATCGCCCAGCATGACCGGGCGGCTGTAACGGTAAATCGTCGTATGCCGCACATTGAGAACGGTCATCGGCACGCTTTCGCGAATTCAATCTTTATGTAGTCACTGGCGCCGTTCGCGGCAATTGCGCGTCACGGTCCTGCGCCTCCTGCAGGTCGCGAGGATCGATCGCCACCATCTCGAAGGCGCGTCCGGATGCCGCCGGCACGAAGATCATGGTGGCGACGCGACGATAGACCGGAAACGACAGCTCCTGAATAAGCTCTTCGTCGGTTACGACCCGATAATCTCCGGCCGTCATCATTCGATCCACACCCTTCACCAGGAACGGCCGAGCGAAGGTGACGGTTTTGCTGCTCGTTCGCGTTGTCATGGCAGGATTCTGGCAGGATTTGTCAGCGCGGCCCTCCGAGGCAGGCGGGAGATCAAGGCCATGCTGCCGGCGTCTTAGGAAAGTCGCTACTCAACGCATCTGTGGGCTTGAAAACATTAAACAAGTGCGCGTTTCGGCTTTATTTTCCAAGATCCTCCAATCTTTCCACAATACGGCAGATTACGTGCTAACTTGCCGTCCATGATCGATCATGAAGATTTTTCTGTTGTCGTGAAGAACAGGGCGCCGCCGCCGAAATCATGGCGCTGGGAGATTTATCGGGCCGGCCGAACCAGCGCGATCGACCATTCTGCGGTCTATTTCGCGTCGATGACGGAAGCCAACCGGGCGGGCAAAGCCGCGCTGCGGGCGATGCTGAGCGAATATCCCGACGCGAGCTGACCGGCTGCTGCGCAGCCGACGCCAAGCCTAAAGGTCTTCGACCTCATTTTTCCACGGCAGTTTATCAAATGGCGGGTCGTAGCCGCGTTCGCGGTAGCGCTCTTCCGACACGTCAAGCTCCTGGTGCTCGTCGTATTTGACGTGGGCGCTGTGCTGCGTCACCCAACCGTTACGTTCTTTATAAATGCCTCGTGGCGATTCCATCATCGCACAATACAGAGTCGTACGCCTTCGCGCCACCTTTGTCGGCGCGTACCGCCTGATGCTCGATTGGCGTTCGCCAGCGCAACGATGAAGCGAAAGCGGCCGAATGCTTAATTCGAGCTATAACGGCGGCTCTTCGCCGCCTTCTTTCTTGCAGGCGATGCTGGCCTCTTCCAGGTCGAGCTCGCGTTCGATGCGGCGGCGCGCTTCGTCGG
>JBAQAB010000336.1:0-2568 GCA_049285535.1 Xanthobacteraceae bacterium | reverse complement strand
TACGTACACTGTGCGTCCGGTTCGCGCGATTTCATGCCGACCAATCCGGGCGACGATCAATTCTATCGCTGCGTCGACGTGCGCAACCCGTCGAAGCCGGTCGAGGTCGGCCGCTGGTGGATGCCCGGCACGCGGCAGGGCGACAACGTCATGCCGCCGACCCGGCACAAGCTCGACAAGGGCTATCGCGCCCACAACACCAATGTCTATCCGCAGCGGCCGGACCGCTGCTACCTCGCTTACATCGACGGCGGCATGTTCGTGCTCGACATTTCCGACAAGGCGAACCCGAAGAAGATTTCGCATTGGACCAATTCGCCGCCCTATACCGGTTTCATGCACACCATCGTGCCACTGTTCGACCGCGGCCTGATGCTGGTGACCGACGAATCGACCGAGAACAATGCCAAGGACTGGCCGAAGCTGATCTGGGTGCTCGATGCGCGCGACGAGACCAATCTCGTTTCGATCGCAACCTGTCCATTGCCCGATCACCGGATTTACGCGGCGGCGGGCCGCTTCGGCGCCCACAACATCCATGAAAACGTGCCGCTGCCGACGGCATGGCAGAACGACCAGATCGTACTCGGCACTTTCTTCAATGGCGGCTTGCGGGCCTACGACATCTCCAATCCCTATCAGCCCAAGGAAGTCGGCATCTTCATGCCGCCGGCGCCTCCCGGCGCGCCGACCGGCACCATTCAGATGAACGACGTCTTCGTCGACGAGCGCGCCATCGTCTACACCGTCGACCGCCATGTCGGCGGACTCTACATCCTCGAGATGGATTTCTGATTTGCTTGATCTGTTCCCCTCGCGCGAGGCGAGCCCGTTCGGGCGGCGGCTCAAGCGCGAGCGCGGCGCCCGGATTCCGGTGACTGTGGTCACCGGCTTTCTCGGCGCCGGCAAGACGACGCTGATCCGGCGGTTTCTCAAGTCGCCGGAAGGTCAAGGCACCGCGGTGATCGTCAACGAGTTTGGCGCTGTCGGCATCGACGACGCGCTGGTGCGCGACAGCGCCGAGGAAACCGTTCTCCTCGGCAACGGCTGCCTGTGCTGCATCACGCGCACCGATCTGCAGGTGGCGTTACGGCGGCTCATCTTCGACCGCGAGCGCGGCACCGTGCCGCCGTTCGCCCGCATCCTGATCGAGACATCGGGGCTCGCCGATCCGGCGCCGATCATGCAGACCTTCTCCACCGATCGCGCGCTCGGCGGCGAATTTCACATCGACGTCGTGCTCGCCGTGGTCGATGCCATCAACGGCGAGACTTCGCTCCACGATGCCGCCGAGGCGCGCAAGCAGGTCATTCTCGCCGACCGGCTCATTATATCGAAGACCGATCTGGCGACGCCCGCCGCCGTCGAGCGGCTGACCCAGCGCCTGCAAGAGCTCAATCCGCGCGCGAGCATCGACATCGCCGTTGCCGGCGCGCTCGACCCGAGCCGCCTCATCCAGCCGGTGCCGCGGGAGCGGTCGAATTTCGTCGCCGAAGCCGAGCATGGCGACGGCATTGCGAGCTTTGTTTTGGCACCGGACGGGCCGATCGCATGGCCAACATTTTCGCGCGCCATGGAGACGCTCATCGCGCTGCGGGGACCGGATCTGCTGCGCGTCAAGGGCCTGCTCAACGTCGCCGGCTGCCGCGGCCCGGTGGTGGTGCAATATGTACAGCACCTCGCGCATCCACCGGTCGAGCTCGACGCGTGGCCCGACGAAAACCGCGCGAGCCGGGTGGTCTTCATCACGCGTAATTTGCGCGAACACCAAGTGCGCGGCCTGTTCGCCGCGGTACAGGCGCTGGCGGAAGAATAAGCAGAGATCGTTCGCGTCAGCCGAAGGTAAAGGCGTCGTGATAGGCGCCTTGCACGCTGCCGCCGGGCGCCGGACCGCCGCCCGGCACGTGCACCATGTTGCCGATCACCGCGCAGGTCGCGCCATGCAGGCCGTGGCGGGGAATTGCCATCGGCGTGAGCGCCTCCCAGGTGTCGGTCTTCGGATCGTAGGCTTCGTTGGTGCCGAACACCCGGCCGGTGGCCTCACCGCCAAACACCACGATCTTGCCGCCGATATAGACGCAGGACGGACCGCTACGCGCCGTCGGCAGTGGCGCGCGGAATGACCAGCCATCCGTGTTCGGATCGTAGACCGCGTTGAGCGAGGTGTTGAAATCGTAAGAATCCATGCGGCCGGCGATGGCGTGGATTTTGCCGTCGACCACGGCGACGCCCATATGGTCGCGCTGGCCGACGAAGGGCTGCGTGCCGGTCGAGCCGCGCATGCTGGCGCGGTCCGAATATTTATCAGTCGCCGGGTCATAGACCTCGTGCCATTCCACCGAGCGCACGTCGCGGCCACCGAGCAGATGGATCTTGCCGTCAAGCACGATCGCCGAGATCGCGCCGCGCGGCCGCGACAATCCGGCGATCGGCGCCCACTGGTCGGTCGCGGTGTCATAGACGAAGCACTTCGAATGCGGGCAGCGGTTCTGCTCGACGAAACCGCCGAAAGTGTAAACCTTGGTGCCGATCGAAACGCCGGCGACGTGATTGCACGGATGCGGAAAC
>JBAQAB010000335.1:0-1605 GCA_049285535.1 Xanthobacteraceae bacterium | reverse complement strand
CTACAAGGGCAAAGCCGTCCATATGAAGCAGGTCGCCGAGGAGCTCGGCGTCGGCTACGTGGTCGAGGGCAGCGTCCGCAAAGCCGGCAACAGCGTACGCATCACGGTGCAGCTTAACGACGTCGCTGACGTCCGCCGCCGGCATGGCCGGCAAGACTGATATTGCCGGCGTTGCATTGCAGGAACTTCGCCGCGCGCAGCCCAATATTTCGCTTGCCTGGATTGGCGGCCAAATGCCGATCAAACTGGAAGCGGACCGGGAGCACTATCTGGAAGGCTTCCGCCGCGCAGGCTTGGGCTAGCTTTGGCCTAGGACGCTGACAAGGCCAAATGTCCTCCCGCGTGCGGGGAGAAAGAGCGTGGCTCTACCGGGCCAAGAGGCATCGTGCTAGCAGGACATTACTTCACGGTCAGGCCAAGCGATGGACCCCATCTTCGTTACCCGTGGCGCTGCAGACGCGGTTCCGATCTGGTTCGTCACGGCGGCGAATTATGCCGATGTGCGAAAAGTTTTGGGTCCGGAGCTTTCGGTTTTCGCCGAGGCCGCGGGATTTGAAGCGAAGGCGGGGCGCTCGCTTCTGCTGCCGAGCAAGGACGGCAAAGGCGCGCTGGGGGGCGTGCTGTTCGGGCTGGAAGGGCCGGACGACACGCAAGATCCGTTTCTGCCCGGCCGGCTGGCGCAGCTCTTGCCGGCGGGCACCTACCGCTTCGCCAACGAGCCGCACGATGCGCGGCTTGCGGCGCTTGCCGTCGCACTCGGCCTCTATCATTTCGCCCGTTATCGCAAAGCTGAGTCGCGCGCGATCAAGCTTGATCTGCCGCAAAGCCTCGACCGCGACGACCTTGCCCGCATCGTCGAAGCGGTGACGCTGGCGCGCGATCTGATCAACACGCCGGCAAACGACATGGGACCGGCGCAGCTCGAACAGGCCGCGCGCAAGCTCGCCGCGCGCCATTCCGCCACCATCAACGCCGTGGTCGGCGAAGAGCTGTTGGACAAGAACTTTCCCCTGATCCATGCCGTCGGCCGCGCCGCCACCAGCGCGCCGCGGCTGATCGATCTCACCTGGGGCGACGACAAGCACCCGTGCGTGACGCTGGTCGGCAAGGGCGTCTGCTTCGACACCGGCGGCCTCGATATCAAGCCCGACAGCGGCATGCTGAATATGAAGAAGGACATGGGCGGCGCGGCAACGGCGCTGGCACTGGCGTCGATGATCATGGCGCGCGGGCTGAAAATCCGGCTGCGCGTGCTCATTCCGGCGGTGGAGAACTCGATCGCCGGAGCAAGCTTTCGCCCGCGCGATATTTACACCTCGCGCATGGGCATCACCGTGGAGATCGGCAATACCGATGCCGAAGGCCGTCTCGTTCTCGCCGATGCGTTGGCGCTTGCCGACGAGGACAAGCCCGAGTTGATTGCCGACTTCGCGACGCTGACCGGCGCCGCGCGCGTCGCGCTCGGTCCCGATCTGCCAGCCTTTTTCACCGACGACGATGCGCTCGCCGCCGAACTGATGCGCCATGGCTTGGCCGAGAACGATCCGCTGTGGCGGCTGCCACTGTGGCGGCCCTACGAGGCGATGCTGGAATCCAAAGTAGCCG